>JAHQWA010000185.1 GCA_019634045.1 Saprospiraceae bacterium | reverse complement strand
GATCTAAACCGGACTTGTACAGAGGCATCCGTAATGTATCCGTCTTGTAAGGCCGTTACCAATTCTGTCCGTAGATCAGATACCGATTTCCCGGCGGCAGTAACCTCACCAATAAATGGTAGATAGATTTTTCCTTCTTGATTTACCCTGTATCCATCCAGTACGCCTAGAGCATTGGCTCCAGTCCCACCTTGAACCTGAGTTTCTCTCTCAAGCTGGAAGGCAACTACATCGTCAGGTTTTCTAGAGGAAACCTTGATGCTAAGAATATCATCCGGTTGAATTACTAAGATCGGAAGACTATCTAATTCTGCCAGTTCATTCTTTACTTCATCAAACATCAACATCTCTGGGTACTTCACGCTACCGCAGCTACTTAGACAAAACAAAACAAGGCAGGTATAGAATAGGGTTGTAAAAAGTTGTTTCATGTTGATTGGATATTTATTTACTGTCATGTATTAAGGACTTAGTTTGTGTTGGGGACTCAGCGTTACCTTATCTCCACATTCAAAGCTTGAAGTGGGCCGTATTTCCAATACCCAAAGGAAATTCCGTGGTAAGCAGGCTGGATATTTGCCTGGGACTATGCAAGTCCGTACCGGCGAAATTATACCATCCTTTGTTTAAAATGCGTTTGGCAGAGGCGTATACTTCCCTTCCATAGAAACCGGTCAAAGCAGGAATATTCAACTGGAAAAAGCATCCCATTTCCTTGAAACGCTGCAACTGGTCAATTTTTCTAAAGTAGTAGATGTATCTTTCCGGATGGGCAATAACAGGCTGATAACCTTTGAGTTGAATCTTAAAAAGCAAATCCTCTATTCCTTGATAGGCCTGAAAAAAAGACATCTCAATAAGGACCATATTCTCACTCAAAGTTAGCAAACCTTTTTCTAGATGAGCTTCGAATCCTTCATCTAACATGTATTCTGCTGCTAGCGATAACTCGACTGGCCACCTACGACGCTTCACTTCCTTTTCAAAATCCTTGAAGGCGTACATAAGTTCTTGAGGTTCATTCTCGTAGAAGTTCTTTTTGATATGCGGCGTCGCAATTAACTTGGTAAACCCCATTTCAACAAGTGACTCTACCATCTCCAGCCCTTCCTCTAAGGAAGTGGCTCCGTCATCTACACCAGGGAGCCAATGCGCATGCGTATCGACTTTCAACAAGGATCCCAGTTCGACGGGTTCTTCTGCGGTAGGTGTGAAAATCTTCTTGAGCGAATCCCAAAGTCGAAAAGTAAGAAATTCTTTTTGCTTTTTTCTGTCAACTGTAAAGTCCATACTGTATTAACCCTTGATTCCTTAAGAATTGATACCCTCTAGTTTTATGGGTTGGCTTTCCGGTTTTCGGTCAAATGGGTGGGTAGAGGTTGGCAATTCAGCTAGAGGGTGATGTTGCCCATCTAAGCCGGCTGGCTTCGCATTCCTTATCGCATAGGCAATCTCAATAGCCTGCGTAGCTTTATCTAGTCCGAACCCGTTTCCATCCAAAATGGCCTGATAACTCTTCGTATGAAGGTCAGTGAATCCACCACTAAATTCAATTTCTTTACCATCTACGGTAATTGAACGGAAGGTCGTGGCCCCTCTTTCCTTAACTTCTTGAGGAAGTGTTTCTGAATTAATGCTCAAAAACCATCGCACCCTTGCTTTGGCCAGTGTTAAATAACCGGCTGCCCGATCATGCGTATGTACATGAACGGTATTGGATTGAATATCTCCGAAAATCCAGTGTAACATATCAAAGAAGTGGATGCCAATATTGGTCGCTATTCCGCCTGATTTATCCATGAATCCCTTCCAACTGGTATAATACCACTTACCTCGAGAAGTGATATAGCTTAAATCTACATCATATACCTTGTCTGGATCTCCCTCTTCTACTTGCTTCTTCAGGGCAATAAGTGCAGGATGCAATCGCAATTGCAGGATGGTGTTGACTTGTAGTCCCGTTTCCTTTTCAATATCCTTTAATCCCTCGACATTCCAAGGGTTTAAAACGAGTGGTTTTTCACAAATAACATTCGCCCCGACACGCATCCCAAATCTGATGTGGGCATCATGTAAGTAATTGGGTGAACACACCGAAACGTAATCGATTGGTGTACCAGAACGCTGCAGTTTACTGACATGGCGATCAAATCGCTCAAATTCAGTAAAGAAATCAGCTTGTGGGAAATAACTATCTATAACTCCTACGGAGTCATTACTATCCAATGCGGCGACCAACTGGTGTCCAGTATCTTTGATCGCTCGCATATGACGGGGGGCAACATAGCCAGCTGCACCTATTAGTACAAAGTTTTTCATTGTAAAAAGGGTGTTGAAAAAGTGGTTGTTGTTAGGGGAGTTTGCAGGGCTTCGCCGTTGATAAGTCGCAAGGCCTTAATCTCCAAAAATCGAATTTGATAATCGTTATCGCAATACATATAATATGGCAACGGTCAATTAATGATCGACTGCCTACATCTTACAACTATTGAAGCATTTTCTTTCTAATCCAATACACTTACAATAGTCACTGATCGCCAGCGGCGAAGACTTCTTTTTTTTTGCTTAGTTGACCTAATGGTCTTGGTAAGTAGATGCCAAATTCCGAAAAAGTGCTATCTAGCACTTCGCTCTCTAGTCTTTGCGTTGGCACCAAAAGTTGACATTTTTTTGGCGCTTGCCATTCTTCTCAATAATGCAGGATCAACTTGCATTTGTAGCGAATAGCCAATCTGATTGAGCTCAATCAGAAAATTGTGTTTAGATGAATTTTCTAATAAAATCCCCTTAATACCCGTCAAATTCCCGCCGATGATCTCTACTTCATCTCCGGATTGAAATCCGCTACGATCAGCCTCTATGTTGATAGATTCCCCTACCACACGTCTTAAGATGTCTATTTCCATTTCCGGAATAGCAATCAAGTCTTTTGCTGGTCGCACAAAATGAAGTACATCGGCAGTTTCTAAAACCTGCAGATACTGTTGTTTGGTGATTTTTACGAAGAGATAACAGCTGATCAAGGGTAGATCAACTACTTTAACTTTGCGAGTATAATGCCTTACGAATTGTTGAAGAGGAAGATAGGATTCTATTCCTTTGTCTGTCAGCCGCTTGCGAATGACTTTTTCTCTCTTGTAACGAGTATACACGGCAAACCACCGAGCTTCATGCTCGTGTAGGTGTATACCTGTTCTATAACTCGTTTGTGTGTTCATCGTAAGTGTTTGTATTTATACTGACTGTTAGTGCTTAGAGTCTCCAATACAATAATCCATTAGCCTCGGGCCTCGGATACATACCTTTGATATCTAATAATATTGGGTTGTCCCGCATGATGGATTTAAAATAGTCCATCGTCAATTTGGTGTATTGGGCATGGTTGACTGCGACAATTACAGCATCATAGTCGCTAGAGGGAGCATCATTAAGGGTTAGGTTATATTTATTGCCGACCTCATTCGGGGATGCCAAAGGATCGGTAATGTGTACATTGATCGAGTACTGCTGTAATTCTTTTACGACATCGATCACCTTAGAGTTGCGGATATCTGCTACATTTTCTTTGAAAGTGATCCCCATCACTAATACTTTGGAGCTATTGGGGTTTTTATTCCTCTGTGTAAGCATTTGTACCAGTCTCTTCGCGATAAAACTAGGCATGATATCATTGATCCGTCGACCACTTACAATGACCTGGGGATCATATCCAATTTCTTTGGATTTATGAAGCAAGTAGTAAGGGTCAACTCCTATACAATGCCCTCCAACTAATCCAGGAGAAAACTTGAGGAAATTCCACTTGGTACCTGCTGCTTCCAGCACTTCCTTCGTATCGAGGTCCATCTTATCAAATATGATGGAAAGCTCATTCATGAAGGATATATTCAAATCACGTTGAGTATTTTCGATTACTTTGGCGGCCTCGGCCACTTTGATGGAGCTGGCTTTGAATACCCCAGCTTCAATGGCTTGGCCATATACATTAGCAATTTCCTCAAGCGCCGGTTTGTCACTTCCCGAAACCACCTTCAGTATCTTTTCTACAGTATGTTCTTTATCTCCGGGGTTGATTCGCTCCGGGGAGTACCCCACTTTAAAATCCTCCCCAAATTTCAAACCAGATTCTTCCTCCAGGATAGGAATACAATCCTCCTCCGTACACCCTGGATAAACAGTGGATTCGAAGATGACGTAATCACCTTGTTTTAGAATTCTCCCGACGGCCTTAGAGGCACTCCGGAGTGGGCCTAAATTGGGAACTTTATGATCATCTATAGGGGTTGGAACGGCTACGATGTGAAAATGAGCGCGACGTAAATCTTCCGCTTCATGTGTAAACTCAATATCTCTACCCTCAAAGTCTTCTGCTTCAAGTTCGCACGACGGATCAATTTGCTTTTTCATCAATTCGATCCTGTCGGCATTGATATCAAATCCTATTACATGGAAGTGCTTGGCCAACGCCAAAGCTAAGGGTAGGCCAACATAACCTAGACCAATAACTGAGAGATTTTTCTCTTTTTGAATGAGACCTTTGTACATGTTTTGACGGATTAACCAGCAGTAAATAATACTTCAGCTTAGTTTCAAGTTGACCTTATGAATGGGATAGTTCCAGTACAAAAACTGGACTTGATACAAAACTTGAAATGTAAGTTAATCCTGATTATAAGGGGAAGGAGTTAGAAGGGGACGTTTTTTACATCAGATCGAATCAGTCGCAAATTTATATAAAAAAAAACAATTTACAACTTCTCATCAAAGATAATCTGGTATACTGCGAAAAGAAAACATTGTTTCAAAGAAAGAAAAAAAGAATATAAAAAATTAAGTAGTTAATAGGTGGGGCAATGAAATACCTTTGCCCCACACATTCTTGACCTTACACTTGACAGCATGTGGAATACCTTAGGGAAAGGCCTATCTCCTCTTCCTTTATGCCCCAAAATGGTCACACTACAAGCCATTCAAGGATTTAAAAATGGGTGCTCCCTTTTTCCATCGGAGTTTTGGCATAAATCCGAATATTGTCGATTTTCCCGCTATCATCGAATGAACCAAAACCGATTCCTCCCGCTCCGAAGCGCTTGTCATTGGCCTCCATTACGGGGTTACTCATATCATCAAAAAAGAGACGGATACTACCCGAATCTAGATCCCGTTCTAGTCTTATCTTGTGCCATTTTTTAGGTAGCCAATTCTGACCATCATTGGTTTTAGTTGAAATTTTTAGTCGAGGTGTGCCATCTACTACAAATACATTATTGGCATGATCATCCATTGCCTTACTAATATGTGTATAGTAGAAATGGCTTTTATCCTGAAAGCCAAAAAAAACACACATATCCTGGTGATTATAGACTCTCCCCGTTTGCTGAAGATCTGCTTCCAGTACAAAACTCCCAAACTTTTGTCCGGTAATTAAGGCTACGGAATGTGGTGATCGTACAGGAGGTTGATATTCCGATTTACCGGTGCATTCCAAGGCCCCACCCTTTGATTCGTCGCTGTACTTCCAAAAGTTCGTGTCAGAGAACTCGAAATCGGAGATAGTGGACGCTTTATCAAATGATTGTTGATACACTAAAGTGTAACCATTATCAAGGGTTTTAGGAATCTTGTTGCTACAACTTTGGCATACAAATAGTAGAGACAAAAGCATTCCGCTTAAGAGATAAATTTTACGAGACATGTGGTATTCGTTTTGTTTAAAAGAGTGGCTTTACTTGCATATCTGGTCAATAACCCAGTTTGTTCGAGCTGCCGATTCACCGGTACTAGGGGACTGCTCCTCCCCCATTAGATCCGCCACAATCTTTTCGATCAGTGGCTGTTGAATATGTGTTGGCATTTCAAAATCTAGTTCTTCTTCCCCTCCATCAAGCTGTAGTCGGACCTTATTACTGGTAAAATAATGAAAAGTAATCTGTCCTTTTTCGCCAATGATTCTAGTCTCTTCCTTCACTGCTGATTCCCCCACGGTAAAGCACCAAGAGCCCGTTCCTAGAACGCCATTTTCGAATTGGAAATTGGCAGAGACAATATCTTCAGCTTCATAATGTCCAGCTTGATTAGCGCAAAAACCGTGGGCGCTCTTAATCGGGCCAAGCAGATAATCGAGATAATCTAGTTGATGGGAAGCTAAATCATAAAAGAAACCTCCTCCAGCAATTTCTGGATCTACGCGCCAATTATTGTCTAGCCCGCGCACAATCGCGGGTTGAATAGATTGAAATAACTCTATTTGTACCATGCGGATGGCACCAATAGCTCCTTCATCGACCCATTTCTTGACTTGTAGGAATTGGGGAAGAGAGCGGCGATAATAAGCTACATGCAGCGGGACATCAAACTTTTGGCAATCCGCGATCATCTGCTGACACTCAGCGAAAGTCCTTGCCATCGGCTTTTCTACATAAACTGGTTTTCCTGCGGCAGCTGCCATTGCAGTGTACTGAGCATGGCTGGAGGGAGGAGTCGCGATATAAATTGCGTTGACCTCTGGATCATCAATGAGTTGCTGGGCATCATCATACCACTTCGGGACAGCATGGCGTTGGGCGTAATCCGCCGCTTTTTCGCCATTTCGGCGCATTACTGCTACTAGGGAAGATCCGGGGATTTTTTGCATAGCGGGTGCGCTTTTTACTTCACAAACATCGCCACACCCGATGATCCCCCAACGGATTTCTTTGGGTTTTTCCATGTAAGATGGTCTTCAACTTGTTTTGGTTAATCGTTTCCATAAAAGTAAAGAGCTTCAGTTGAAAACCAATTATTCACTCGAAAAAAGTAGGCTGCAAAAAGGAAAACAACTCCCCACTTGGTCTAATGAGGTAGTCTTGCCCGCAGTAAGCCATAAAAGAGAGTGCCTAAAAGAGCGCTGCCGATCACAATCAAAATACTCCCATAACCATGCCCTAGTAAGATATATAAAGGTCCAGGGCAAGCCCCGGTCAAAGCCCAACCTAAGCCAAAGAAAGTCCCTCCTACAATACTTGCAGTGTAGGTTTTAGGTTTATCCTTTGGTAAGATTACTTTCCCTTCGAAGCCCTTGATATAGCCTTCCTTGAATAAATATTGGATTATAGCCCCGGCAATCACGGCAACCCCTATCACCCCATACATGTGAAAAGACTGAAAACGGAACATCTCCTGAATTCGGTACCAAGAAATCACTTCAGACTTTGTCAGTACAATGCCAAATAGAATACCAATTAATAAAAATCGCAATAGTCGCATTTTAAGGTTGGTTTACAGTAAGTTGAAGAGAAATGGGAAAAGAAAGTGGGTCATGAGCAACCCACCAATAAAAAAGCCAACGACAGCCAATAGTGAAGGCAGTTGAAAGTTGGAGAGACCGGTGATCGCATGTCCAGATGTACACCCTCCTGCGTAACGTGCCCCAAAACCGACTAACAATCCTCCAAGCATGAGTAGTAGGACAGCGCTGCTATTTGATAGGCCAAACAACTCCTGAGGAAGAATATTTCCAACCGTAGGCGCCCCAATTCCAAGTTGACTTAAGTCTTGCAGTAGTTCAGGAGCTATGGCCATGGCCTCAGCGGGCGCCAGGAGCGTACTAGCAATCAGTCCACCTAGAATTGAACCTATAACAAACACTAAGAGCCAGTCGTGTTTTCTCCAGTCTACATTGAAATAGGATGACCATTTTTTGGCCCCGCCAATTGAGCAGAGTGTTTGGAAGGAGGTTGAAACGCCAAATTTCTCTCCGAAATACATCATTAGAAAGAGCACCATGGCAATCATGAGTCCAGAAATTGACCAGTGCCAGCTGTGCGTAAGCCATTCAAGTATCAGCATCGTAGTTTTTGTATTTACAAATAAATTATGTGTGTAAAAATACGCCCTTAGCATAGGACAATTTGTGACGCTTATCACACAGTCTAGTAGATCAGAGGGAAGTGTTTATTATCCACTGTCTTAGGCTTTACCAGCACATTTGCTATCTTTGTATCGTGATGTGACAGATGACAGTGGCCTACTTCTACTCGACAGCGCTTAACGTGAATTGGCTATTTGATAACCCATAAATCAGGAAAACAATGCTATCCCTAAAGAATGGAATGGTCTTCGGATTTCTGTTACTCTTTCCTTTGCTGTCTTACACCCAAGTTGTTGATTTTATCGATATACATCTTACCGTGTTGGAAAAGGTAGGTGACAAGACCCGTGCCTTACCCAATGCCAAGCTTAATATATCGGATGAAGGGGAGGTTATTACCAATAACAATGGTAGTCATACCTACACCTATGCTTTGCGTAATAAGGTGAATCCTGAAATCTCGATTAGCCTGCTTTCGGAGCAGCATAAAATGCTAAAGCCACTGGATGGAGCCATTATGGTGGACCCAACCCGCGAAGAGATGTTTATTGAGTTTGTCGTGGTAAATATGGCAGAAGAAAATCCTGAATTCAAAAAACGTATTGAAGATTTAGAGAAAAAGATGTCTCGTCTTCAATACAAGAATCAACTCACCAAACGACAACTGAGCCAACTGCATGCCACTTTACTTGATACCATCTTTTACTTTGAGACGGTGCGATCAGAGTTGCAGTCAGAACTGGCCACAGCTCAACAAATCAATCAGGAACAAGAAGTAGAAAACGAAGAACAGCGGAGAATGATAGAGGAACAACAAAACAGAATCCAAGACCTAGAAAGTCAAGTAGATCAATTGACCCTGGACCTCACGGAAGCCTTAGAGGCTCGCTATCTAAGACAAAATGAATACTTTAAGAATATATCTTCAAACTTGATGGCCTATTTGAGGAAGTCCAAGGACATCAAGGATCATCTTCCTAATATTAAAACCTACTATAACTCTCCCGGCGGCTTCAAAGGACTAGAGCGAGATCTAGATCTTTATAATGAAGCCTATTCCACGCTCGATGATGAGCATCTCTCCTACCTAGAAGGAGTGGGCCATTACTGGGAGAATCCACCTATTAGCAAAGAACTAGAAGGTGTTTTCGAACTAGTGATCAAAGGCTTACACCTCAACCAGATGTTCCCAACCGTCAATGAAATACTCAACCAGCTGAGAAAGCAAAAGCCCGGAAAGGCGCAAAAGGCTGCCTCAGCGGCTTATGAAGACCTGACGATCAACATTAATGATCTGGAGCAAAAAGTTAATCGAGTTTTGATTAAGTTACGGAACAACTAAGCTCCTAATATTCAACATTCATCACACAATAATACTCATTACGCCAACCTAAAATACCCTTAAAAATGTCGAAGCGTGTCATACAATATCTCAGTATCGCGGCGGCTCTGTTTCTACAGGCTTGTAACCCCGATTGTACCAATTTGTCTACCTCAAATATTAGCTTGCCCCCTGGCCCCTATGAAGCGAATGCAGAAATAGCAGTCACGGCTAGTCCATCAAGTTTGATCAAGGAACGAGAATTTCACATATCAGTGAGAAAGAATAATGCAACGGAAATTAGTTTGCTAGATTCTCGTTTTGAAGAGGCACTTGATGCTGCTGTTGTTCTAATACCTAATGAGGTGAACCCAACTGCATCTTTGTTGATCAATGATCCAGATTGCACAGGTAACTTGATACCTGTTGGTTCTCCGACCAGCCTACAAAGCACTTCCTTCTTCGTGGATAATCCTTTCTTTGTCACACCAGCTCCGCCACTGATTGTGATTCCTTCTCCCCCTCCAAGCATCCCAGGAAATATCGTAAATGCTTGGTTTAGCCCGAACAACCGGAAATACTGTATCTGGTTTCAGCCAGACCTAGATGATAATGGAAATGAGTTGCCCACACTTACCAGAGGATTTTTTGATGGTGCTGGGGACCGCAAGGGTAGTTGGGAATTAGCCGCCGGATGTGCCAATATCGAAGGTAGTGGGGAGTTATTTAACTTGAATCAAGTCACTGGTATCATAGATAAAGTGAACAATATCATTAGTATACGAGTGGATCGGACAAGCAAAAATCTAGGCTTCGAGGACTTCGAAGGATTCTTTGTAGATCCTAATAAGATGCCTGCTGGTTCTGACTATAATATTGGCGGAATCTGCGATGCCGAAAACGGGCGTACTATGCCGAAACTGATGTACCTCGTGTCGCAAACGACTAAGCGACAACTTTTGCTTTGGAGAAATTTGGACTAAGACCTATAGGCTCTACTGCAAATCAGTTCTCAGACGTAAGCATTCAATCGATTCGTCATCAAAGGGGAAGTTTCTAGTAAACTTCCCCTTTGAAACCTAAGTACTCCTTAAGATTTCGGTTCTCCGACAAGTTTTGTGTTCTTGAGTCAGCCTTTTAGCTGAAAGCCCTACTTCCCTTGGTCGCGAGTCTTCCATCTAAAACACTGGCCACAAAAATTGTCAGAGAAGGAAGATTTCTTATCTTTAACGTAAGCAATTCCCGTACCTATTTCTTTTTTGTGAATTGCTAATACGTTTTCTTTTTACTCGTCTAATTTAAGCTCTCCCAACTTAAATAAGGCTGTTGAAGCAACAAGAGTAGAATGCACTAGCCACGTCCTGTTTGGTTAGTGGCCGTTCTACTTTGTAATCACTTCTGTCTGTCTTCAACAGCAATCGGTAACCTACTAAATATACCCTAAAATGTCAAAGCCTATTGTTTCTGCTTTGGGGTTAGCTGCGCTATGCATTTTGCAAGCATGCACCCCTGATTGTAGTACCTTGTCTATGGACAACATCGAGTTGCCCCCGGGACCTTTTCAAGCCAATACTGAAATCGCCATCACAGCTAGTCCGAGCACGCTAATTCAGGATCGGGAATTCCATCTATCAGTGAAGAAGAATAATCGTACCGAAATTAGCCTACTAGATTCTCGATTTGAAAAGTCATTGGATGCAGCGGTATTGATGATGCCCGATGAGGTTCATAGTTCTGCAATCCTATTGATGAGCGATCCAGATTGCACCGGCAACCTCATTCCCATTGGTTCTTCTACTAGTATTCAAAGTAACTCCTTTTTCGTCGACAATCCGTTCTTCATCACGCCAGCCCCGCCACTGATCGTAATTCCCTCCTCCCCGCCTAGTATTCCCGGAAATATCGTCAATGATTGGTTCAGTCCCAATAATCGGAGGTATTGTATTTGGTTTAAACCAGATATTGATGCTAACGGGAATGAACTCAATACCATCAAAAGGGGCTTTTTCGATGCGGACGGAAACCGCAAAGGTAGTTGGGAGTTAGCAGCTGGATGTGATAATATTGAGGGGACTGGAGAACTTAATCACCTCAATCCAATAACCGGTATTGTCGATAAGGAAAATAACTTAATCAGTATCAGAATTGATCGAACAAGTAAAAACTTAGGATTTGAAGATTTCGAAGGTTTCTTTGTAGATCCTGATCAAATGCCAGCGGGCTCTGATTACAATATTGGTGGTATCTGCAATCCTGAGCTGGGTAATTCTAAGCCCAAATTGATGTACTTAGTTTCACAAACAACTAAACGTCAACTGCTGCTCTGGCGGAATGATGATTAGAAACGGAGCAATCTTCTCAGAAAGGGCTATACAGAAATGGGGCATCGAATTGTTTTCGATGCCCCATTTCTCCTTGGCCAATGAATCGATTGCACTTTAGATTCCTACGCGAAGACCTAAGGTGAAATTGCTATAGGAAGCCCGGACAATCTCCTGCTGTGGATTTACCACCGAGGAAATCAGGGGAAATCCACCGGTTAAGAAGAAATTATAATTCGTAGTTGGCGCATATTGGATGCCGGCAAAGGCAAACAGAAACTCATTCACACGTATTAGTGAACTAGTTTCCGAAGGCGATTGAGAGGGCTTAAACGCCATGCTATAGCTCAAGCCAGGATAAAAGGTCCATTTGTCTCCAAAAGGTCGTTGAATCAAGGAAAAGTTGACACTGGTGTTGAAAAGGTATTGATCATTTACACCAGAAGAAGGAAAAAAGGTCTGAAAAGTACCTCCTAGAAAATAATAAGTCCTGTTGTTCAATCCTTTATAGTAAGTAAAACCAATATCTGCCGTATTCCGATCCGCTGCTAATTGCCGCGCCTTTTCCTCCCCCGTAACTGTCTTTATGGCAAAACCACCATTCAAAACAAACTTGGGATCAGTCGCAATTGGAGCAGATCTAAAGCGCAGTCCAACACTGCTGATATCTCCTAGTGATTCGTCAAAAATAGCACTGCCTGGATTGGCTTCTAAGAGGGCATCCAGATCTCCACTACTATTGAAAACTCTGAACATCGAACTGGTAGCAGCATTATCTACCCTAGTTCGGGTATAACGAATATGGATCCCCACGTCCCACTTGGCAGATTCCGAGACCCCATAAAAACCATAGATATCAGAAATGAACTGTGTAGCTCGGAAACGATCAATAATGGGTGAGTTTTGGTCTGATTGATGTAGGGCCAACCAATAAGAGGTAAGAGAATTATTCCAGATGACCTCGCCCTGACCGGATCGTAGCACAGTGGATGACCCCCCTGCCACGATAAAGGACTCTTTCAATGAATCTGCATCAAAACCGGGTATAGAATACTTAAATTTCTGTGCTTCAACGGTTTCTGTTAGAAAAAAACAGAAACTTAGACAACAGAGCATCATTTGCCATTTGGAGTTAGCGGATAGCTTCATTATGTAGTATTTAGGTGTAAAAGTTCGATCTTGTCTCGGACTTTATGTAATCGAAGATAGTAAAATTCTCAGCACAGCGGTCCCTCTCCCTATTGTAAATTGGACCGATTTCCATTCCATACAATAGAAATGCCCATTGTGCCTTCCGCACAATAAGCTAAACACTCACCTTGACCACTAAAAGCGTCTCCTTGCTCTAAGGTAAAAGCAAAGTCTTCTTTCAAATGGCCTCCACTTATCTTGTAGCTTTTGTGAACGATTTGTCCGCTTATTGAGCGAAAATCTTCACTAATTTCTAATCTTTCTAAGGTAAGTTTTTCCGGTCGGGTAGATTTTGGAGGATAAACTTCCAAATAGGACTGCAAGCTATCTTCCCACCCCAGACGCAAAGTGCCTGTATAGACCAAGTCTGGTTCATGGTCGTAGAAATAGCTAATCTCCCAGCTACCTAACCAATCTTCTTGTGTAAAGTTCTTTTGATGCAAGAACAGATATAGGATTAGAACTCCAAGAAGCACTAGAATCGTGCTAATTACCAAGCTAGAAGGTTGACTACTACTGAAAGCCTTTTTCATGATCTTTTGGGTAGGTTGAACGATAATTGAGCTAGCAGGTAAGTATCAGATAGCAAATTACTAAGAAGTTCGCTAAGATCTCCTTGTTCGGCTAGAAAAAGCCAGATCGATCCCTAATTTTATTGGCCAATTTTGACAAAATAATACTCTTTTAGCAGTTAGATGGCTATTAAATGAGAATGCTGGCTAGGGAAGGCTAGTCACATAAACACTCCCTATCATATGTTAAAGAAATCTTAAAACAGTGCCTGAGACTGTCATAATTAGCTCCGGTAAACTACAATCACATAGAGATTATCCTTACATTTAATAGATCAACTCGCCCTGCTTTGGGAAGACAGCTACTACTCCAAATTAGATTCGATCGCTAGAACCCTACATAAGCTTCCTCTATTAAATGCTCAGGATACACTCGGTAACTACAAAAAACAAAGTATGAAAACCCTTTTTACCCTACTGACCACGATACTTTCCTTATGCTGTATCTCAATGGTACAAGCACAAGTGGACTATAATATTCTCGCAGATTGGGATTACCCAAGGAAGAAGAATGGGCCGACAGACTACTGGCCGGAGAAGATCCATAAGATTATCAGGAATATGGATGGGCAAATTGTTGCCATCGGTGAAACGGTAAGTCCAGACAACAGAAGGTTTGAAGGCTTGCTGCTAATCATTGATGAAAAGACGGGTCAGGAAAAATTCAGGAAGGCCTACGCCAAACCTGGTGATGCTGGTTTTCGTAGTCTAGTACAAAACTTTGATGGCACCTACACTATTGTAGGATATCAGTCTACCGGCCGAGAAGGGAAAAATGGTTGGGTTTTAAGGGTGAATCAACAAGGGGAGATACTTTTTCAAGATGAACCGAAGAGCAAAGAAGGACGGGACGATGTACTAGTTGATGTAGCAATTGATGCGAAGGGAAATGTGTTGGCCGCAGGTTACCAAAGACACAAAACGAAGTTCAATGCCTTGTGGTTAGTGCCCATTGGTTCAGAAAGCTCCAGTGGCAAAATCATTAATGATGCTGCACTTGGGTTTGTCAATACCATCATTCCCGCCCACGAAGGTGGATTCGTTCTTTTGGGTAATACCGAGCAATTCAAAGCGGATCAAATTGAAGATGCTTGGGTGCTAAAGGTAAGCGCTGAAGGCAATCAACAAGGCGCTGGACCGAAATACTTTGGAGACAAAGGATATCAGGACATCCAAGATATGACCCAGTCTCTAGACGGAGGGTATGCTATTACGGGCGTGACTACTTCCAAAGGCGCTGGACTTGCCGACATGTGGGTGCTTAAGGTAGATCGGAATTTCAAATTGCAGTGGGAAAGAACCTATGGAAGTTCGAAAGAAGACGCTGCACAGTCCATTATTGCTTTGCAGCATGGCGGCTACGCGGTTTTTGGCCAGGGGAAAGGTCATCTGGCCAGTGCTCCAACGACTCAGCTACAGCTTTTGATCATAGATGATAAAGGAAATGAATTAGACGCTACTAGTACACCCATTATCCCAACCAGAGGTAACGAAAGAGCTATGTCCTTGACGGAAACGGCCAGAGGTCTAGTGGTACTAGCAGGAGTCGATGAGGCTGAAGACCGAAGACAAACCCCTACCCCACATATTGGCGGCTATACTTATAGACAGCTAGGGCGATTAACAAACAGTGCTAAGGAACGCGAACGAAATGCGAACTATTCCGATGCCTTAAGCTTAAGTGAACCCAGGTTTGTTGATAATAATGCCAATGGGTATCTGGAGACTGAAGAGAGAGGATACTTCCTGATCAAAGTAAAGAATCAAACAACCAGATCGTTGGATCAAATTACTGCCGAAATTCAAAATGATCATGTTCGCGCAATAAAAACCGAATTCAAAAACGTGCAAATCGGCACCTTACTAGCCGGACAAACCAGGGATGTCCACATTCCAGTGGCAGCCTTGAAAGATCTAGGAGGTACTGGACGTTTGGAATTTACGATCCAATTTAAGGTCAAAGGAATTTTTGCAAATAGAGTTGTTGGTCACGTCAGAACCAACCAGCCTGACCCCGCAAAGTTAATGGTGAGCAACTCAAATTTCTTACCTGGCTCCAAACCTCGGGCTGGACAAGAGATATTGCTTACCGTTGAAGTAGAAAACCGTGGTGGGCGTGACACCGGCCCGTTTGATATTGACTTCATTATTCCCGCTGGCGTAGAATCCTTGGAATCAGAACGGCAGTCCATGCTTAGTATACCTCCTAACGGCCGAAAAACGCTTAGATTTTCCTTCCGTTTTGACGAACAATTCAAGGGCAATCGCCTGAGTATTGTCATGGAGGCACAAGGCGAGAGCTTAAACCCACTGAAGAAAGGCTTCCATTTACCGGTAGACAATCAAAAAGATGTCGTCGTTTCAGTTCCTGGACAATTGCCTTCTGGCAATGAGATCTTCTGGACGTCACCTGACCCCAACGATTACACCACAAGAGTTGTAGAAGTTAATGATCGAAATGCCAATATAAAACTGATGGCCTTATCTGGATCTGTATTGAACAAGGGGAATTTTGCCACCAAAATAAATGGTGTATTCGTTGCCGAAGGACAAAAAATGGATGAAGTAACCCTACAAGGGCCAGGCAAAGATATGGGACGTAATCGCTATACCTTTAAAGACAAGATCCGCCTACAACCGGGTCGAAACATTGTAGAAGTTGTTTACAATGACAGTAAAGGTTTGCAATTCACCAGTCAGCCAATGACCTTTAATTATATCCCAAAAGGAAATCCAAACCTGTATGTTCGCTCCATTGGGATCGGTCACGAAGACCTAAGGTATACGGTGAAAGATGCCAAAGATATTGCTGGGGAGTTTATAAAGTTAAAAGATGCCCGCGGGAGAGGATTTCGCAAGGTAGATGTATTGGAATTCACCAAAGCGGAACATACCACCCTGATCAACTTAAAGAAAATGATCGTCAACCTACGGCGTTCTAATATTAAGGACAATGATCTCGTGGTGCTCTTCATTTCTACCCATGGCAAGGTGTTAAGCGACAGAGGCGATTATATTCTAATCCCATCTGACTTTGATCCAGAATACGAGGAACAGACCTCCATCAACTTTCAGCGAGATGTCCTAGATGAACTAGATCAAATCAAAGGTAAAGTCCTAGTATTTATTGATGCT
Source organism: Saprospiraceae bacterium (assembly GCA_019634045.1). Lineage (GTDB taxonomy): Bacteria > Bacteroidota > Bacteroidia > Chitinophagales > Saprospiraceae > DT-111. The sequence goes on along the minus strand of JAHQWA010000185.1, from coordinate 45,140 downwards.
TGCCATAGTGGAAATGCGATTGGTAGCAAAGATTTCACTGATGCTGCTGCTAGTAAGTTTATGAATGATCTAATCGAAAAAACATCGGGAATGGAGATTATTGCGTCCTGTAGTGATCATGAGTTTTCTTGGGAAGATGACCAATGGCAAAATGGAGCCTTTACTGAAGCCATTTTAGAAGCTTTCCAAGATCGGTCTGTAGAAGTAGACGGAGAAATGATTCATGCCGATATTTTTGACGAGATCAATCGTCGTAAAAGTGGACGGGATGGCATCATCACCATTGAAGAACTCCGAAGTTTCCTTGGCAAGCGGGTCCCTCATTTGGTACGGACGGTAAAAAAGCAAAAACAGAATCCTTCACATAAATCTACGGAGCTTTTACCGAAAGACACGCCTATTTACATGGTAGATCAGAATCAATAGTAGGAACGGATTTAAAGCAAGACCTCTTTGGAAGGACCTTTCTATCCGTAGGGCGAAATGTAGCAGCTTGATTGTTGCCTACTTGTTATGAACCTGTTATCTACCTGTTAATCCGCAAAAAAAGTACATTTTTTTACGCAAATTTGGAGGGACTTCCGGTGAGATCACTCAGCGATTTGTCACTGCAAGTCCTTTATCGTGGTTGGCATCTAACACCTAATTCTCATGCTAAAAAACTTCACTAGAAAATCCTTCCTACAGTTCCTAGGGCTTATTACCGGCCTGGGCTCTTTATTCTGGTGGTTAAAATCCCCTGCTAAACCCCAAAGCCGCCTGGCAATGGTGATGGATTTAGATAAATGTATTGGTTGCCATGCTTGTACCGTTGCCTGCAAGTCTGAGAATGGTGTGGCTATTGGCGGGAGCAGGACCAGGGTACTGGAACAGGAACATGGAACCTATCCTGATACTAGTCGATTTTTTCTGCCTTTAATGTGCAATCATTGTGAGGACGCCCCATGTATTAAAGCCTGTCCAAATAAAGCCATTATTCGCAAAGACAATGGGCTAGTCGATATTAATAAAGACAAGTGCAGCGGATTCCAGGTATGTGTTAGTGCTTGCCCATATGGAGCTATTTACATCAATCCTGATCAAGCACCTGATGAAAATGTGGAAGCTTACCCTTCAAGAACAGTCTTAAAAGCGGATAAATGCAATTTCTGCGCGGAAAGGTTAGCAGAAGGATTAGAGCCTTCCTGCTCCAACACCTGTCCAACAGATGCAAGAATATTCGGCGACTTGGCCGACCCGAATAGCAAAGTCTCCCAACTGGTAAAAGGAGAAAAACTTACAGGGTTATTGATGGAAGAGGGAACCCAACCTCAAGTCTATTATAAAGGAGGAATGCCAGAAATTTTTCAGGTTTCAAAAGCTATAAATAAGAAATAGCTATGAAAAGACGAGAATTTGTGCAAATCGCTACGATCGGATCAGCCACTATTTTTCAAGCTTGTGAGACCCAGGATAATGAAATCACGGATAAAGGCGAAGTAGCCGCAGAAGAATCAAAGAAGGAAGAAATCGCATCAGCCTGCTGGCAATGTGTATCCAGGTGTTCGATTCTTGCCTATAAGAAAGGAAATCGCCTGGTGAAAATCGAAGGAAACCCTTTATCACTCCGCAATGAAGGAAAAGTGTGCGCGAAAGGCCAAGCTGGTATTAATCAAATGTACAATCCGGATCGCCTTTTATATCCACTTCGAAGAATTGGGGAGCGAGGAAGCGGGAAATGGGAAAGAATATCCTGGGAAACAGCACTTGATTTGCTCCTAGAGGGAGGTGAAATCGAAGGGGCAAAAGTAAAGGGCCTGAGAAGGCTTCGAAAAGAAGGGAATCCCGAAAAATTCCTATTCCATTACGGTAGAATGGTTGGGACGGATTACTCGATCATCATCCACTACTTTTTAAGCGCTTTTGGAACTTCATCGATTGGAAATCATGATTCGATTTGCAATAGAGCAGGTTCTATAGCTAGAAGGCTAACTGGCGATGTCACTGCTAGCAAAAAATTTGATGATGTTGATATCGTTCTCAATTTTGGTAGGAGTTTAATTGATGCGGGCATTGATCATATTCCCATTATTCGACGCATTTCCAGGATGCTAGAGCGAGGCGTTAAGATTTATACTTTTGATGTTCGTTTATCAAATACAGCTGCCAAATCCCATAAATGGGTACCCGTAAAGCCTGGAACAGATTTGGCGGTTGTGCTAGCCCTGTCCCATGTGCTTTTGCGGGAAGGGCTCTACGATAAGGAGGGAATCGAACAAACTGCTAATGTCACCGTAGATAAGCTGATCTCACATCTTGAACCCTATACTCCACAATGGGCTGAGAAAATATCTGGGGTGCCAGCTGACCTTCTTGAGCAGATCGCCATCGAATATGGTAATGCTACATCAGGTGCCTGTACTTCTTTCCGGGGTGCCTTTATGCATTTCAATGGTGTTCAGGCGCAAAGAGCTATTTATATGCTTGATGTGATTGCAGGAAACATTGGTCCGGAAGTTCGAAAAACCAAACGAGCTCAGTGGAACTATCCATTTCCAAGGCCTGAAAAACCTACTGCTCAACTTCCCATATTTAATGGCGACAAGGGGCAATTCGCCGTACCAGATGGCAGCATATCTCATCAAATCCTAAGTCAGATAAAGAAAGGTAAAGGGCGGCCAGAACTATACATGGTCTATTGCCATAATCCGGTTTATGCCAACGGTAACTGTAATGAGAATATTGAAATTTATAAAGATACCAAGCAGATCCCTTTCCTGGTCTCGGTCGATGTAGGAATGAGCGAAACAACGATGCTGGCCGATTTGGTCTTACCAGATGCATCCTTTCTTGAAAGATGGACAGCTGAGGTCAAAGGAACAAGAGATGGCATACCAGAATACTACATTCGCCAGCCGGTTCACGAGCCCTTGGGAGAATCAAGAAACTTTGTGGATGTGGCTTGCCACCTCGCCAAGGAGCTTGACTTGAATTTGGGGTTTGATTCCGCCGAAGATTTTATAAAAGGTGCTTGCCAAACAACGGATGGTATAAAAGAAGCGGGTGGATTTGAATATATGAAAGAGCATGGTATCTGGCATGACAAAACGGCCCAGGTCGAGTTCGTCAAAAGGGAAAAACTCAATTTATTTTCCGAAAGGCTAGATAAAAGTGGACATGCAGGTCTCCCGACGTGGATGATACACCCTGATCATCAAAGGCTCGACGGTAATGAATTAATATTGACCACATTCAAGGTCAATGTACATACCCATTCTAGGACACAGAATTGTAAGTGGTTGATGGAGATTTATCATGAAAACCCTGCATGGATCAATGCCGCCACTGCTGATCGATTGGGAATTCAGGAAAATGATTGGATTAAACTGGAATCCCATATTGGTGAATTGATAACGAAAGCGAAAATAACGCAAGGTGTTCACCCTCAAGCCATTTCAATTTCACATCATCTGGGGCATTGGGCTTTTGGCGAATACGCCTCAGGGAAAGCGTCTCCCATCAACGTTAAAAATGATTCGGATAGCGGGCTAGTATGGTGGGACAACTACGGCATGCACTTAAATAAGATCATCCCTAATTATGGCGATCCCATTTCAGGGGCAATGTGCTGGAATGATACGGTGGTTTCGGTTTCCAAGATTTCATAGAAACCGAGCATTTAGAAGCGCTTTAGGTGGGTTTCCGGAATGATGTTAGCTGCAGGGCGGTGATCTACTTCTTACGCTTTTTTTGTTTCTGTCCGCGCGTCTTCGGTTTTTTATACTTTAGCTTCATCTTGTCGGCATAGCGCACCTTCTTATTCACTTTCTTGTTCTTCTCAGTTTTCTCATGGAAAGCACCTCCTGACTTCTCGATATCTGGTAAATTGATAGCCAGGTTCTTCATGAATATTTGCGGCTTTTCTGCCTCGATCAGCTCATCCGAAATCTCTAGATCTTCAGGCAATTCCTGGACGGGAATTTCATAGTTCATCAAAGCCTGGATAGCTTCGATAGAGCCCCCGTCTTTTTCTGTGATAAAGGATATAGCAACCCCTTCCGCATCTGCTCGACCAGTACGTCCAATTCGATGAATGTAACTTTCTGGTTCTTCGGGTATATCAAAGTTGATCACATGAGAGACCTCGGCTATATCCAAGCCCCGGGCAATCAGATCCGTAGCAATCAAAGATCGATAAGTCCCATCTTTAAACGACTTTACGGAATTAAATCGATTGTTCTGGGCCTTATTGGAGTGGATCACCCCTACCCTTTCCGGGTATTTCTCTGCCAGTCGTTCAAAAAGTACATCAGACAACTTCTTCGTGGCTGAAAAGACGAGCACTTTGTTCATGTCCTCATTCTCTTCCAGCAATCTTTGCAGGAGATTTACTTTCGTATTGAAATTCGGAACGTGGTAGGCCGTTTGACTAATATTATCTAGTGGTGTGCCTACCGGTGCCGCCTCAATTCGCTTGGGAAAGTTAAAAAATGTATCTAGCAGATCTTCTACTTCTTCTGTGAGTGTGGCTGAAAAAAGAAGGTTTTGCCGTTTATCTGGAAGGAGATCAAAGAGGTTAAGCAATTGATGGCGAAAGCCTAAGTTAAGCATTTCGTCTACCTCATCAATCACTAGTTTTTTAATCTTCTTAGGTTTCAAAGCGCCTTTATAGATCAGGTCCAAGAGGCGCCCGGGAGTAGCCACCAACACATCTAATCCCTGCTCTACCAGTTTAATCTGTGTATTAATATTTGTGCCGCCATACACACCCACGACCTCCACATTCATGTAGGTAGTCAATTGCTCGACGGCTTCTGCTACCTGCACGACCAACTCCCTAGTTGGCACCACCACTAAGATCTTAGGAAAACGATCTTTGCTGTATTTCCATAAGCGCAAAAGCGGTAGTAAATAGGCAAAAGTTTTACCCGTTCCAGTTTGCGCAATCCCCACGATATCTCGGCCAGACATGATCACGGAAAATGCCTTCTCTTGAATGGGTGTAGGAGTTGAAAGCCCTAAATCTTGTAGGGCATTGCGAAGTGGGTTATTCAGATTTAATTCATCAAAAGTGCTCATCTCACAAGGATTTTCTCAAACACCAAGTGGTCATTGCCCTTTGGTTTTGTACATTGGTCGTTTTAATAGGCTCCATCCATTCCCCTCTTAGTTGTTCAGTAGATCGAATCAATTTTTCCTGATCTACCAGATACCAATGAGTGCCACTTGGAAGTTCATATCTACCATTTCCTAAGGAGGTGATATACGATTCTACTCCGATGGTTGAGGAAAGTCGGCAAAAAAAGTATCCTCCTGGGGCCAACACCCGCCACATGGATTGTAGCATTCCTTCAAAATGATCGTGATCCCTAGAAAAATGTAAGACCGCATTGCAGATCACCAAATCAAAGTAGGCATCATCGAATGGCATGTCCATAATTGAAGCACGGACAAATCGTTCCAAAGGATAGGTCGATTGTAAAGATTGAGCCAAAGATTGAATATTAGCAATCGCTTCCGTATCCTGATCTACTCCATATACCTCATATCCATTCTTCAAGAAAAAATGGCTGTTCCTGCCGGCGCCGCAACCTACGTCCAGGATCCGATTACAAGCCTGGTACCGCCCTTTCATCAATTGATCGAAAAGATAGATATCCATCCTGCCAAATTCCCCTTGAAAATCAATCATATTATACTGACTATTGCCATAAAAGCTACATTCAGATAGCTCCTTAACCCCGCAAAGAACGCAAAATTTCAGGAATTGTGATCCTTCATATGGTTAATCCTATTCCGCTTCTCCTCTGCCTACCCCATATGTATACCTACCTAATCACGGAAATCTTTTACCCTAGCTCGAGTACGTTTAATTGAGGCTGTCTATCCTCTGGCTACAAACGTTATGGTAAAGGGTTTGTCTTTAAGCCATTTCCGAGCGGTTTTTTTTAGCCGCCTGGTAGTCATACGCTGTTGTAGTTTCAGCCTTTCAAAATAGGCGTTGGGATTTCCAGTATACAACAAACTTTTACCCAATAATTCCGTTCGACTCCATCCAAATCCCAATTGTTTCTGCATATCTTTGATATTCTTAATTTCGCTTTCCCTTGCGTTTTGTAAATCTGACTCACCAATATTTTTTTTCGCTAACTGGTTGATTTCTTCTAGTATGAGCTGCTCTATTTGTGTACTATCCTTGGGATTTGAAAATTGGATACGTACGTAAAATTGACCAGCATTTATGTACATATCGGTATTGATACTACTTTTACGCACAGATGATGGCAGTTTCTCTTTTTGAAGGGAATTGTTCAAATGGGCTGAAATGAGTTTTAAGGCTGCATCATCTTCTATATTCCATGCAGAGATGGCCCAGGAAAAAACCATGGTATTCAGGGAATCGTTTGGGTGAGGTGCCATGGTAGATACTCGATTCGAGGATTGTTTTATGGATATCGGGGTATCTACTGGCTTTGTCCTGGATTCAATACCGTTAAAATACTTTGGGATCATCTTTTTTGCATCGTCCTTATCGAAATTGCCCACCACAAAAAGAACTACATTGTTAGCATAGACTACTTCGTCATACCGTTTTCTAAGGTCATCTAAGGAAAAGTGTTTATTGTTTTCCATATTGCCGTAGCCGTTTGCAGCATAAGGATGTCCCTTACCAAAAGTTCCTTCGTATATAGCGAGGCTTCCCGCTGCACTCCAGTGAGGATTTTTGGCATTTCTCTCTATTTCTGCCAAGACTCTTTTCCTTTCATCTTCTATTCGCCTCTCGCTTATGCTATTAGCGCCCGCTATTAATCTTCCCGAAGCCCTTTCCAAGGCAAGTTCTAAGCCTTTGGGTAATACTTTTAGATAAAATCGGCTAAAATCTTTCTTGACCTGTGCGTTGCCTCCTTTTAGGTAATAATCAAAGAATTCCCTCTTTTTGACAGAATCCATCGGGCTATATGGCATTACATGTTCGAAAAAATGTTGTAATCCATACTCATGGGGTTGATCTATGGATGTCCCATCCAGTAGCCAAAATTCAACCGAAACTTCCTTTGCATTCTGCTCAGGCTGCAAAATTACCTGGAGACCATTTTGTAGCGTATAATGGTCATATGCCAACAGCAATGAATCGATTTGACAAAAAGCTTGTGTGCCCGATATTAGGCAAAGTAGTAAACAGAGACCTTTCATAATCTAAAGTTTGATTACGCTAATTACCGTGGAACCAAAGTTATTTTTGTTCCACGGTATTAAGGACAAGGTCATCTTTGTGTTGTTGCTTATCTCTAGACAGCAGCAGTAATCAAGGGTGAACTTCTCGGGCTTGTGTCACTCAAATTACTTATCTGCCCTGATCAAAACCTTCGCGCAGCGAAAGGTCAGTTACTTGACCTCCTCCCTACCATCCGCATGAATCGCAAAACGCCCCCTTTCCCGTGGATGCACCTGATCAGACTTCGGCCATGGCCATCCTCCAAAGGCAGTCCGTTGAAAATCCTGGATCGCCTCATAAATTTCTTGATCAGTATTCATCACAAAGGGGCCATGCTGTGCTACAGCTTCGCCAATGGGTTTTCCTTGCAGGAATAATAGATGTGTTGGCTCTGTCCCATTTTGCAAGCTGAGGGTTTGACTGGCATCCACTTTGATAGCGGAATTCTCGGGGATACTAGTCTCTTCCAGCTTGAAATCCGCTCCTCGATAGAAATACAAAGTCCGGTTAAGGTCGGAAGAAGCAGAAGGTATAGTCCAAGTCGCCCCGGCCTCCATCATGATCATCCATATCCCGACTTGGTTTGTAGGATCAGCTGCCCAGGAATTGGGTGCCGGGCTAGGAGCCTTCACCCCGTTGATTTCTCCTGCAATCACAGTGACACTGGTTTTATGTCCGGCTTCATCCACATCTTCAAATACAGGAATGGTGTCTCGCCAAAGCATGGCAAAATGTGGATCAACTAACTTATTTTTCTTAGGTAAATTCAGCCAAATCTGAAAGAGTTCTAATGGATTCCCTTGGTCCTCCTTCAAGAGCGGGAACATTTCAGAATGCTGTACCCCTTTCCCGGCAGTCATCCATTGTACATCCCCATTGCCAAAGCGCCCCGCAGCCCCCAAGGAATCCGCGTGATCAACCAAGCCTTCAGCTGCTATGGTAACAGTCTCAAATCCACGGTGTGGATGAGATGGAAAACCAGGAACCGTTTTTCCATGGTACATTCGCCAAGGAAATTGGGGATTAAAGTCTTGCCCAAGCGGCCGGGCGGCCAGCGAAGCCTGAGGTCCCATTTCACCATTACCAGCCGGATAATCATCCTTATGGTAGGCGCAAAACAAAAAAGGGTCACTAGTCTGCCATGGAAATCCCAGGCGTTGAATGGATAGTATCTTATTATTACTCATGATAGTCTACTTAAAATACTTATTGTAGTAGCTTAACAATAATGTAGGTCGTTTGGTTATCTGTGCCGATATTATCAGGACAATTTCTTTTCTAAATACACTATTAGATAGAGCGCAGTTTAGTCGTCAAAGCTGTTTTAGCTCTTCCATAAGATTACAAAGATTAGGTACAGAAATAAAAATGTACAAGCAAACCAGAATAGAAAAGCCCCAAGGCAATGCCTTGGGGCTTTTCTATTCCTGGAGCAAGGATAGTTACCTTAATTAAATTGGAACACTTCGTGCCAGGCCTGCCATCCGCCATCTAGATTGAATACATTTTCTTTTGACATGCCCCCATTGATCATCAAGGTGCAAGCCCGGATACTTCTACGACCGCTTCGGCAATACACCAGATACCGCTGGTTTGGGTCCAAAGCTTCCATTTGCTCATAAAAATCATCGCCAAAGTAGTCAATATTCCTAGCCGCTTCAAAGTGCCCGTTTAAGAATTCTTTTGGTGTCCTAACATCTATCAAAATCAAATCCGCAGATTCATCCATTAGCTGTTGTGCCTCAATTGGCTTGAGGTTATTTAGGCGCGCCTTGAACATGCGCCAGCGAGGGGTCTTACAAGATTTATCTTCCATTATTGGCTTTCAATGTTAAACATTTACTGGACTACTCCTACTTCACATTCTAAGATGGTACAAAAATAAGGGATTTCAGTCAATTCTGCTGAGGCATTTACGTTGCTCCTCAAATCCACTTACGTTATTGACGATTCTTGACATTTGTCTGGATAGCCCTGGGATTCCAGGGCAAGTCTCCTTGCTGCGTCCCGTTGTAGAAGGCATCTTCGGCAGTATGCACATACATAAAGAAGTTCTCTTTCCCAAAGCCTTCGATTAGGTTGACGCGATACAACATATCTCGAACTGGCCCAATCACCCCACATAAGTTCAATCGGATGTTCCGCTCCTGTAGATATTTATACATCTCTTCCAGCGCATGAATACCCGTACTATCAATGTCGTGCATAGAACTGGCATCCATTATCAACAGACGCAGGTTTGATCCTTTCTCACTTACTAAGCGTTTGATGTTCTCCTTAAAATAACTGGCATTGCCGAAATATAGTTGATCATCAAAACGCAAGATTAATATTTCATCTGATTGTTCTGCTTCCTGAAAGCGTTTGATATTCCGATAAAAGTGCGTTCCCGGTAACTTTCCCAAGACCGCTAAATGAGGTCTTGAACTTCTATACAATACAGTCATTAAAGACAACGTCACTCCAGCTACCACCCCTTCCCCAATTCCAAACACTAGAGTCACCAAAAAGGTAACCAACATCATCCAGAAATCCCTTCTATGGGTATGCCATAAGTGGACGGCCTCTTTTAGATCAAAAAGACTCTTGATAGCTAGCAAAATAATGGCTGCTAGCACCGCTTTGGGTAGGAAATATACCAGGTCAGTGAGAAACAACAAGGTTAAACCAACCAAAGTCGCAGCCACAATAGAAGCGACACCAGTCTTTGCCCCAGCCTCGTCATTCACGGCCGAGCGACTAAAACTTCCCGAGGTCACCAAGGATTGGAAAAAGGCGCCTACTAATTTTGAAACGCCTAAAGCCAGCAGCTCCTGATCCGGCCGCACCTCATAAGTCTGATGCTTTGCCTCTAGCACTTTAGCTATGCCGATACTCTCTACCACACAAATCACCGTCACCGTAAATACCGTGGGCATCACCGACACTATCTTATCCCAAGCAAGAATTGGAATTTCAAAAGCAGGTAAGCCCTCCGGCACCTCACGTACCAAGGCCAAGCCTTCTCCTTCCAAGTGGAACCCCCAAGCTAACAGCGTCCCGATTACCGTAACGATGAGTGGTCCAGGAATAGATCGATGTATAGATCGAAATGCCAAAATGGCGAAAAGTGCTCCTAAGCAAAAGAGTACGGAAAGTAAATGGGTTTGCCCGATATGCTCTATGGCGTAGAACAAGGTTTCGTAGGAATGTGCAAATCGTGGAATATCAATCCCAAGTAGATCCTTCAACTGGCTAATCCCTATGATCACAGCAGCAGCAGAGGTAAATCCAACTAATACCGGATGCGAAAGGAAATTGACGAGGAAGCCCATCCTTAAAAAGCTGAGCAGCAACTGTGCTAAGCCCACCAATAAGCCAGTCAATATCACCAGTTCTATAAACGCCGCGCTGCCGGGCTCTTCTAACTGACTGATTCCGGCCAATACCAACAAGGACGATATCGCTACTGGGCCAATGGACATTTGCCTCGAAGAACCGAAGATCGCATAGAGGAACAAAGGTATGAATCCACCATACAGCCCATAGATGGGAGGCATGCCCGTCAACATCGCGTACGCCATGCCTTGCGGGATAAGCATTACGCCCACCGTGAGGCCGGCGGAAAGATCTTTCCCGAAATCAACTCGAGTATATTGATCTAAGGAATCAAGTATGGGAAACCATCTACTCCATTGCATGGACTGAGGGGCTATTTATGCACACTTCTATTATACGGCCAAGATAAGAAAAGAGATTCGCTTTCTACCTTCAGTCCATGGCCTTAGTCTGTCAACAATTGTTCTTAAACCGCACCCGTAGATGGACAAACAAAGTTTGTCATGGGTAAGCCGGCAGCCTCCATTTGAGCAACCGCACCATGTACATTTATCAGGTTCTCAAATCCCCTAGCCTTAAGAATAGAGGCGGCTACGGTCGATCGATAACCACTTCGACAATGCATGAAATATTGTTCTTCCTTTGAAATCTCGCTCATTTTCTCATTGATGAAATCCAAAGGGATATTGAGCGAGCCCTCAATGTGCTCAGCTGACCATTCTGAAGGCTTGCGCACATCCATGATCTTCATACTCGAATCCGCTTCAGCCGCCGCTGCAAAGGTATTTAGATCGATTGTTTCCACTTGATCATAGGCTGCTCCCGAAGCCTTCCATGCTTCAAAACCACCCGCTAAGTAACCAATCGCATTGTCATATCCTACCCTAGCCAGGCGCTTGATTGTTTCCTCTTCCCTGCCTTCAGGTGCGACGATTAGGATCGGCTGCATTAAGTCTTTAATCAAGGCTCCTACCCATGGCGCGAAGCTTCCATCCAATCCGATAAAGATAGAATTCGGGATAAAACCTTTTACAAAAACCGTCTTATCTCGAACATCCAAGATTAGGGCATCATTTTCATTGGCCGCCGCTTCAAAGCCCCTGGGACTCAAGGCTACAGCGCCCCTTTGCATAACCTTATCTATACTCTCATATCCCTGCTTGTTCAATTGTGCATTTTTGGCAAAGTACTGGGGAGGAGGCAATAGTCCTTCCGTAACTTCCTTAATAAACTCCGCTCGAGTCATGTCGGCACGTAGGGCATAATTGGTCTGCTTTTGGTGGCCCAAGGTATCCCAGGTATCCTTAGACATATTCTTGCCACAGGCAGAACCCGCTCCGTGCGCCGGATAAACTATTACCTCATCTGGTAAAGTCATGATCTTAGTTCGAAGGCTATCGTATAACCAACCCGCAAGATCCTCCTTCGTGACGCTTCCGTGCTTCTGCGCCAGATCTGGCCGCCCTACATCTCCGATAAACAAAGTGTCTCCGGTAAAAATGGCATGTTCCTTTCCTTCTTGGTTTAAGAGCAAATAGGTAGTGCTCTCTGGTGTATGTCCTGGCGTATGCAATACTCGAATAGTAACTGCCCCTAGCTTGAACTCTTCTCCGTCCCTGGCAGTGTGTTTCTCGTATTTTGTTTCGGCATTAGGTCCGTAGATGATTTTCGCTCCTGTTTCCTTGGCAAGATCCAAATGGCCAGAAACGAAATCAGCATGAAAATGTGTCTCGAAGATGTACTTGATCTGAACCCCAGCGTTAGCTGCTCGCTTCAGATAGGGTTCCGTTTCACGCAATGGATCAATGATTGCTGCTTCGCCTTCACTCTCAATGTAATAAGCCCCCTGTGCGAGGCAACCCGTATATATTTGCTCTATTATCATAGTAAAAGATTTTTTGTTGCTACAAAGTAAAGGGTTCCTGCATTCCTTTACAGTGATGCGTATCACACTGCAGCATGAAGAGGTGAAAGTAGGAAAAAAAATGATTTGTCAGGTCGCTTTGGAAGCAAGTGAGGATTAATGACCGGACCAATGGGCTTCGGTGGGCTTGGGTAAATAGCTAAGAAATTGTGGGCTATTGATCCAATGTTAAGTGGTAAGCTTCTGCTCTCTTGAGCAGTAATTCTTGCTTTTCCGGATTCATTTTATCAAAAGTTCGGACCAACATGCCTAACCTAGGGTTGCGGGTAAAGAAGTCTCGATGTACATGCATAAATCGCCAGAACAAAGCATCCCAGGTTTCCTGCCAAGGACCTTTCTTGTAATTACTCATCTTCATTAAGTAATTGCTTCCGCTTATGTAAGGTTTGGTGGACATCAGTCCGCCATCCGCAAATTGACTCATGCCATATACATTGGGCACCATGACCCAGTCGTAGGCATCAATAAAGAGTTCCATAAACCATCGATAGACCTCATCGGGATCAAATTCACATAAAAGCATAAAATTCCCAAGTACCATTAGGCGCTCAATATGATGGCAATAGCCCGTACGCAGAACTTTCTTAATGGTCTGATCCAAAGGCAGTATGCCGGTTTCTCCCGTGTAAAAGCTTTCTGGTATTTTTCGATTAAACCCCCAATTGTTTAGGGTTCTTTCCTCTCGTCCTTTGCATTCGTATATCCCGCGAATGAATTCCCGCCAACCAATAATCTGCCGTATAAAGCCCTCGGTGGAATTGATGGGTATTTCTTCTTTCGCTGCAAAATTTAAACTTTTTAGCAGAATCTGTTTAGGCGTTATCAGCCCGACGTTTAACATCGGAGTCAATACACTGTGATGCAGTATGGATTCATCCGCTACTATGGCATCTTCATAATCCCCGAATTCAAAAAATCGAAAACTTAAAAATTGCCGAAACCAAGCAAGCGTAGTTTTATAGTTATAGGGGTACAATGGAAAATCGGTGAGTTCTCCGGGGTTGTCCTTAAAATATTGTGCTACGTACCTGCAAGCTTCTTCATAGAACAAGTCGCTCTCTGGATAACTAATTAAAGGTGGTATTTTCTTCTGTGGGTACTTCTTCCGATTTTCAGCATCAAAACTCCACTTTCCTCCTACTGGCTGTTCCGCTCCCACCAGCAACACTTCCCATTTCTTTCGTTGACTAATATAGAATTTGGTTTGGAAAAACTTTTTCTTGCTCGGCTTGAAAAAAGAGCCTAGCTCCGCCCTTGTATTCAAAAACAAAGGGGAAGGGTATACCTCAAGCTTTAAACCCAGTCGTTCCGCCGAAGTGGATATCCTTTGATTCAACCAATCATCAGTCACATCTATCATCATGAGCTCTTCCACACCATCCTCCTTAAGGAATGGGATCAGTTTCCTGACATCAGCTATTTCCTCAAAGGATTCCACATATTGCACTTCACGTCCCTTTCCAATTAGATATTCTGCATACGTTTTCATACTGGCTCTATGAAAAGCGAGTTTCTGCTTGTGAAAGGGATACTGCCGAAAGAATAGAAACTCCTCAACCAGCAAAATTGGGTTTGCATTCGCTAGTAAGGAGGAGTCCGCAAATAACTGGTGGGGAAAAATCAGATTAACGCTTTTCTTCATAACTCTTCTTGTTTCGCCGACATCGTTCACTACAATATTTGACTGCCTCCCAATTCTTCGCCCACTTCTTGCGCCAAGCAAAAGCGCGACCGCAACTATGGCAAATCTTCTCAGGTAAATGTTGTTTTTTCATAGCTGGAACGGCTGTAATTGTACTGCGTATTTACGCTTGACGTTTGGTATGCTTTTTTAAGATCCTTCTACTTTCCTTCTGAACCAATTCATTACTGCGATGGCCCCAGATTTTGTCTCTTGCGATTCTGCCACTCTCCACTAAATCTACAACTGGTTTCGGATAGTCTACGCCTAACCTTAAACCATATAAGGTCTGTTCCATTTCCGTCAATAGCCAAGGCTCATGGATCAAGGGCCCAGGAACTTGCCGTAGTGCTGGCACCCATTTTTTTATAAAAACACCTTCCGGGTCATGATCTTTAGATTGTTTCACAGGATTGTAGATTCGAACCGTATTCACTCCTGTAGTTCCCGCTTGCATTTGGAATTGTGGATAATGTATCCCTGGTTCATAATCTAAAAACTGCCGAGCTAAATGGTACACACCAGTTCGCCAATCTTGATCCAAGTGGTGACATAAAAAAGACACCAACATTGCTCTCATACGGAAATTGATCCAAGCTGTTGCTATGACACAACGCATACAAGCATCTACCAAGGGATAACCGGTCTGCCCCCTTTCCCAGGCATGGATGAAGGTGTCATTTCTTGTTCTCCCCAATAACTCATATCCTCGATTAATGCATTGTGTTTCATATTCGCATTCTAGCTCGAACTTTTGAATAAAATGGCAGTGCCAAGCTATTCGGCTGAGAAAATTTTGGTAAGCTCTTTTGTGCAGTTGAGTGTTGGGGTGAGACTTTACGAATTGATACACTTGGCGAATGCTCAAATTGCCCCAGGCCAGATATGGGCTGAGGCGAGAACAACTTGTACGGCTAAGGCTGGGCTTAGAAATGAATCGATGATAGTTGGTTCCTCTATCTGCCATAAAGGAACGCAAGTATCGCCAGGCCATAGCAGTCCCAGGTGGTTGGAAATCGGAAGGATAAACTTGCCATTGTTCTTCCGCGGCTTTCGCCAAGGTGAAGGGATGTTGTAGAGCAGGAAGTAGCTTTGCGCTAAAGTGATTTTGGATCAAGGGCTGCTGAAGGTAAGCATTCCTATGGTCTTCCCAATCTTGGCGGTCAGTGATTCCTCTAAGAACGGCATCTTTTTGAAATTCTATCCACTCGATCTCTTCCCGCTTGAAAAACCCAGCTATCTCTTTATCCCGCTCCCAAGTCAAGCGGATACCGCTCTCCCGGTGACTAAATACACGTTGGATTCGAAATTCCTGCTGTAGAAACGTAAACATCTCGATGGCTTCAGCATGGAAGACTTGCACTTTTCCGCCAACTTGCTGTAGCTCTTGATTCAGCGCCAAGATGGAATGATAGATAAAGCGCAGGTGTCGCATAGAAGTGTCTGGATATCTAATCAAACTTGGTTCAAAACAATACAAGATGAAGTAGGGAAGCCCCTCCTGTTCCGCCTGAAACAAGGGTGCATGATCCTGTAACCTCAGGTCCCTTTTAAGCCAAACCAAATTGATCTGCTGCTACTCCATCCTTCCCCTACCTTTTGCTGATCTTATTGTTGGATATATGCCGCTGACGTGAACATTTGAAGCGATTAATTTCTGCGGACCTTTTCTTCAGGTGCTTTTTACTGACACCACTGTTGACCCTTTTACGCCAAAGGCGAAAACTCTTGCCTTTGAGCGTCCGTCTCATTAAACGTATCACCTCTTTTTCCGGAAGTCCAAACTGGAAGCGAATGGCCTCGAAAGGAGTTCTGTCTTCCCAGGCCATTTCAATAATCCGATCCAGATCTCTTTCACTTAATTCGCTCATAAAAACTATACCTTTAGATTAGACATTCCTCCATCTACGTGCATAACTTGTCCACTAATCCAAGTAGACTTGTCAGAGAGCAAGAAAGCTGCCATTTCAGCAATATCCTCCGGAGTACCAATTTTCTTCAAAGGGTGACGCTGCGCATTGGCCGCTTTTTTGTCGTCCGAGTTCAGCAGTTTAGATGCCAAAGGAGTATCCGTTAAAGAAGGAGCGATACAATTTACTCGAATTTTTGGAGCAAATTCTGCGGCTAAAGCCCTAGTCAAGCCCTCCAGCGCACCCTTTGAAGCTGCCACTTGCGCGTGAAAGTTGAAGCCAGCTTGTACGGCCACTGTGGAGAATAAGACTACCGAAGCGCTATCACTTTTTTTGAGCGGCTTTAGGGCGGCTTGCAGCACTTTTATAGCTCCAATTACCTGTAGTTTATAATCTTCTTCAAAAGCCGCCGGCTTAAGTCGGGCAAACGGCTTGAGATTAATACTTCCTGGACAGTACACTAATCCATCCAAGGATTCGGGCAAAAAACCCAAGGATATTTCTTCTTCTAGTACATCCAGATAATGAAACTGGCTACCCGATAATTCATTAGATCGATAGGTTCCTATTACGTTGTGCCCCGCTTGTTGTAGTAAGTGAGTTAGAGATTTTCCAATTCCGGAAGAGGCTCCCACCACCAAGATATTCTTCATGTAAATTGATCTTACTTAACTATAGATGAAAATTATGCAAGGGCAACAAGACAGAACTAGAATGGTTCTCTAGAGCAGATTGAATTTTGGATTCACAACGAGTATTGGTCTTGGTTTTCAGAAAGGACGTGTTTTACTGCAAAATTTCTTACATTTAAGAAGGATAGCGCAATTGTGCGTATCCTTTTTAAATACCAACTTTAATACAAGTTTCTCCCGTATGCGAAGCCTTCAACTACTGATAGGGAGTCTTTCCTTCATGCTTCTTTTCTCCAATTGTGATTCGGAGCCAGAATCGGTTGATCCTCTCTTTGCCAAGCAAATGTTTGTGCATGAGATCTATCCAGTTCTAGAACGCAAGTGCCTGAGTTGCCATGGCCACCAACCAGAGGAAATAGAAGGCGGTTTTCGTTTATTAAGTCGCGCAGACCTACTTAAGGGTGGACAATCCGGGAAGGCCGCAGTAATACCTGGTGAGCCCGATGAAAGTCCTTTGATTCAATTCATTGAAGGCCATGACCCAGAATCCATCATGCCTCCCAAAAAAGATGAGCAACTAACGACTGAAGAAGTTCAGTGGTTCAGGGATTGGGTATCTGCTGGTGCAGTTTGGCCAGGAGAAGAGGAGAGAGCGGAGATTCTGGCCAGTGGAGATTGGCATTTCGGGGATCGAATCCAGGTAAAAACAAGTGGCGGGCAAGATGAAAGCTGGGATAAAAGGCGGTATAAACGCTCCCAACTCTGGGCGTTCTTTCCTTTAACTGATCCAGAGATCCCTACCTCTCAATATGAGCATCCCGTTGATGCTTTCCTACATCAAAAGCTAAAGAAGGTAGGTTTAGCTATGGCCAATAAAGCGGATAAGCGAACTCTTATTCGACGAGCTACCTTTGATTTAACAGGACTGCCTCCTACAGCGGAAGAGGTGGATGCTTTTATGAACGACAATAGCGAGGATGCCTATAGCCATTTGATCGATCGACTGCTCGAAAGTCCACATTATGGAGAACAATGGGGCAAGCACTGGCTAGATGTGGTTCGATATGCCGATTCAGATGGCTATTCCAATGACTTTGTTCGTCCCAATGCTTGGCGCTATCGAGATTATGTAATCCGATCCTTCAATCAGGACAAACCTTATAATCAATTCATCGAGGAACAGTTAGCAGGTGATGAGCTAGATCAAAATAACCCGGAGATGCTTATTGCCACGGGTTTCCTCAGAATGGGCCCTTGGGAACATACAGGCATGGCCATCGCTGCTGAATCTCGCCAATTGTTTTTGGATGACGTCACCAATATTGTAGGTGAGACCTTTCTCTCCCTTCCGCTTGGTTGCGCCAAATGCCATGACCACAAATATGATCCCATTCCCACTAAAGATTACTATAGCATCCAAGCTGTTTTCGCCCCAACCCAGTTCGCTAGCCGAAAAGCGGCCTTTCTACCGGTAGAGAACCAAGAAGGCCTAGTTTCGGAAAGGGAACGTATTGCGGAATGGATTAGGAAGACCGCAGCCGAAGAAGCGACTATACGCGAAAAGGAAGAGGAGGCGGTCAGAGGGTGGTTCAGAGAGAAAGGCAAAGCTTACCTGGACAAGAGAACTAGAAGAAAGTTACCAGACGATCAGCAGCCACCACGTTATTATGGACTCACCTTTGAGGAACTTGGTTATCGGAAAGTATTGCAGAAACGTAGACAAACGCTAAATATAGCTAAGTTGAGATTCGAGCCCTTCGCTTTCGCTGTCTACAATGGCCCAAATAAGCTAGTCCATAGTGGAAGGAATACATTTTTACCAGCAGAAGTGGGGCAGCAAACACCTGCTACTTATATCTTGAACGGAGGCTCAATCTACGCCCCGCTTGAGGAAGTACCAGCTGGAGTACTAAGTTCGCTAAGCACGATAGCCAAGCCACCGGATGGAGATGCTGAGCTTGAAACTCCAAACCCCATTCCACAGACCCAAAATGGCCGGAGGCTAGCCTTTGCTAATTGGTTAACAGAAAGGGAAAACCCGTTGGTAGTTCGATCCATTGTTAACCGGATTTGGCAGTATCACTTTGGTAAAGGCTTGGTGGAGACGAGTAACAATTTCGGAGGAACGGGGAAGCCGCCTTCCCACCCGGAGCTATTGGACTGGTTGTGTCAAACCTTTATTCGTCAAGCTTGGTCAATGAAGGCCATACACAAAGTAATAATGACTTCTAAAGCTTATCAACAAGCTAGTCAAACAAAATATACCAAACTGGTGGATCAGGTCGATCCGGACAACAGTCTCCTCTCCCACTACACCCCAAGAAGGCTGGGGGCAGAAGAAATTCGTGATGCCATCTTATTAGTTAGCGGTGAATTAAATCGCAGCTTGGGAGGAATTCCGATTCGCCCCGAAATCAACGAGGAAATTGCTTTGCAAGCCCGGCATACAATGGGATCTATCGCGATGGCCTACCAGCCATCGCCGACCCAAGCAGCCAGAAACAGACGAACCATTTACGCTGAAAAAATCCGTAACCTTCCAGATCCTTTCTTACGGGTATTCAATCAACCTCCCAGTGAAGTTTCCTGTGAAAGACGAAACTCATCCACCGTCGCCCCTCAGGTCTTTACTTTATTGAATAGCAAACAGTTGAGAGACCGAGCTATAGCCTTGTCTCTTCGACTCCAAAAAGAAGAGAACACGGACCTAGAAAAACGCATTCAACTGGCCGCACACCTTTGTTGGAATCGCCCTATGGATACTAAAGAATTAGCTCAGGCACTGGATTATGTACAGGAAATGGAGGCGTATCACAGTTCCCATCCAGCTCAGCCCGTGTCCTACCCCACCACAGTAAGGAGAAGAATGTTTGAAGAAATGACCGGTGAACCCTTTGAATACGTCGAAGAACTTGACGTATTCCAAAATTACCAGCCTGATGCAAAGGACGCCGACGTCAGCACCAGCACGAGAGCACTGGCTGATTTAGCTATGGTTTTGTTTAACACAAATGAATTTTTGTATGTCTTCTGAGCAAAAATATTGGAATCGACGACATTTCATGTATGGCCTGGGAGCAGGAATTGGGGCCATTGCCTTAAGCAGTTTATTGGGATGTGAATCAAGCCCAAAGATCGATAAGGCACCCAAGAATCCGCTTGAGTCTAAGCCACCGATGTTGATCCCAAAAGCTAAGTCGGTAATCTTCATTACGCTTGAAGGGGGCCCCAGTCATATTGATACCTTTGATCCGAAACCAGCATTGGAAAAGTATCACCTAAGTAAGTTTGAGCGCAAAGGAGAGCAGTTTTCAGCCATGTCATCCGGGAATCGCTATATCGTGCAAAGTCCCTTCAAAAGCAGAAAGGTCGGTGAATCGGGGGCAGACATGAGTAGCCCTTTTGTGCATTTGCCCAAGGTGGCTGATGACATCTGCTTCTATCGAGGGGGACAGGCTAAATCGGTAAACCA
The DNA here is from genome assembly GCA_019634045.1 of Saprospiraceae bacterium. Lineage (GTDB taxonomy): Bacteria > Bacteroidota > Bacteroidia > Chitinophagales > Saprospiraceae > DT-111. The sequence continues at coordinate 25,008 of JAHQWA010000185.1, read as the reverse complement.
TCCAACTGCTATGTATCAGTTAAACACAGGCAATCAGTTTGGGGGTGATCCGGCCTTTGGAGCCTGGACGGCTTATGGACTTGGTTCTGTAAATGATAATCTGCCTGCTTTTGTGGTACTACCAGAGCTGGCCTTTCCACAGGGAGGATCAGCCAATTGGTCCAACGGGTTTCTACCCGCTCAATTTCAAGGCACAACCTTCCGACCAAGTGGCACTCCCATTCTCAATATTGAACCTCCACCCGGCTTAAGTCGCTATCATCAACGGAAAAGCATAGATCTGATACAGGCCTTTAATGAGAAACATAGTAGACTTCATCCCGAGGAGGATGAACTACGGGCACGGATGGCAAATTACGAATTGGCCTTTCGCATGCAGATGGAGGTGCCGGATATCATCGACCTGGATAAAGAAACCGATAAAACCAAGGCCTTGTATGGCCTTGACGAACCCGCTACGCATGATTTTGGCAGAAAATGTCTATTGGCTAGGCGGTTAGTAGAGAAAGGCGTTCGCTTTGTGCAAATGTACTCCTCTGGCTGGGACTCTCATGATTTCCTCGAAAGAGCACATGGGAATTTGATCAAGAGCATTGACAAGCCCATTGCAGGTTTAATAACGGATTTGAAACGAAGAGGCCTACTGGAAGAAACGCTCATCGTTTGCTCTGGAGAGTTTGGTAGAACCGCGGACAATGGAATACGAGAAGGTGGAATAGCCTATGGTCGCGATCACAATCCCGATGCTATGGCTATTTGGTTAGCAGGAGGTGGGGTTAAGGCAGGACATACCATTGGTGCTACCGACGAATTGGGTCAAGAGGCAGTGGAGGTCGTACACCCAATCAGTGATCTACATGTTACACTGCTGCACCTACTAGGCCTAGACGACAACAAATTGACATATCTACACGGTGGGCGTTATAAGCAATTGTCACAATTTGGAGGAAAGCTTATAAAAGACTTACTTGCTTAAATGCAAGAACGGGTTGACCAAAATACACTACAGATTAACGTATCAGAGCCGATCTTTGACCAGTTTAGCATCCAATTGGAAGGCGAGGCAACTGAACAACAGTTCATGCTCCATTCCAAGTTTGGTGAGGGTATTGTCGATCGATTCAATATTCCTCTAGAAGTTGAGGTGCTACAATTTCAGTTTGTGCTAAGTCAGGCATTTGCTATCCATTCTCGTAATCCAGTTGATAGTGACTGGTTGTTGCTGAACATTAATCTTTCGGAGGCAATAGTAGAGAAGCAGGTCAATGAGCAAGCACTCCAATTACAGCGGTATTTACCTTCAGGGATGCTATTGTATACACCTGGAACACAAGTTCGCAGTGCCAGCTCTCCAAATCAGGCCTATAACATATTCCTAATCCGCTTTCGTAGATCTTTTCTAACGGATAGATTTGGGATCGAGCTAACATTACTTGATAGTAGCTCACAAGCCATCATCTATGAAGATCTGGACACGGCGAGTGAGCGTTTGCTGCGGGCCTGCACCAATAATTTCCGTGATCGGCTTCTCATTCAAGCCAATACCTTGCTTTTTCTTCGGCAATTTATTGCTAAACTTAGAAATAGAGAAGCAGAGAATGGGTACGAAAATTTGCACCCTCAAGATATTCAAGGCTTATTCCTGGCGGCAGCGAATCTCAGAGATCCTTTGCGACGAAACCCTCCTGGGATTGCTGATCTAGCGAAGATAGCCGCTATGAGTAAAACTAAATTCAAAACAAGTTTCAAGCAGGTTTTTGGTCAACCACCCCTACAGTATCACTTGCGAATTAAAATGGAATATGCCAAAAGTCAGCTCCAGGAAAAACAAAAAAGCGCATCAGAAATCAGTTATCAGCTGGGCTATTCGCACCCCTCAAAATTCACCCTAGCCTTTAAGAAGCACTTCGGTACTTTACCTTCCGATGTTTAGCACAATAGAAGTCCTATAGGGATAAGAGCTAGTCTCATAGGGCTAATGATCGTCCGGCTATTTGCCCCAAATTTGTGATAAAAAAGTCATGAGAATTTTTGTCACGGGAGGATCAGGATTTGTTGGACGAAATATCATACCCGCCTTGATCAAAGAAGGTTATGCTGTTTTTGCCTTGGCAAGATCAGCTAGTTCGAAAGAGAAAGTTGAGTCACTGGGGGCTACCGCTGTAGAAGGTGATTTGACGGCCTTAGGGAATACGATCATGGAAACCCTGCGAGCCTGCGATTACGTCTTGCATTCCGCTGCCTACATGGATTTCACGTACGATCCCCAGCCGTACTACAAACTAAATGTCGAAGCAACGAAAAATCTATTAGGCTTAGCCCAAGAGGCAGGGATAAAGCGCTTCATTTATATTAGCGCAGCTCCTGTGATTCCAGGTTCACCCATACACAATCTTACCGAAAAACAAGCGCAACCTCACCTTCCCAGGGATTTATACCCTAAAACCAAAGCATTGGCTGAACGAGCGGTTCTGAATGCCAACAGCAAGAATTTTCAAACGATTTCACTGCGACCACCAGCTATTTGGGGACCCAACAACCATCATTACCAAGACTTATTGGCCACCGTAAAGGAGGGAAAATGGAGATGGATCGGAGGGGGAAACCATGTCCTCTCAACCATTCATGTCTTGAATCTGGCCAATGCTATTTTGGCCGCCATAAAATCTTCTAAAGGAGGAGAAGCCTACTTCGTAACGGATGGAGATCGAAGGAGTGTACGTGAAACTTTCACAGCTATTCTTCAGGCGGAAGGGCTTGACCCGGGCAACAAGGTCCTGCCAAGAGGATTGGCCATCATAGTGGCTCATATAGTAGGTGGAGCATGGAAGATATTGGGGCTAAAATCTCGTCCACCAGTTGCTCCGTTGATGATCCGATTGATGGGAACGGAGTTTTCCGTTTCGGATCAGAAGGCTAGGCAGGAACTTCAATACCGGAATGCCATTTCCTTTAAAGAGGGCATCGCTGCCATGACGACCAATTGATCATCTAAAAATTGAATAATCATGTTTGTGAAGTACTCCATATTCGCCTTTTTGCTATTGCAGTTTTCAGAAAAGCAAGTTGAGCCAGGGCAACAAATTATTGGACAATACTGGACAGGAGATAAGCAGGGTAAGATTGAAATTTATCAAGAAAATGGCCGCTACTTCGGTAAAATCCTCTGGCGGAAACAAGCTCGCAAAGATGTGCATAATCCCAACCCGACATTACGCGAACGTAGTATAATTGGCATGGTATTCCTCAAGGAGTTTGTTTTCAAAAATGGGAAATACGAAAAAGGGAAAGTCTACTCCATTGATAATGGCAAGTCCTATTCCGGAAAGCTGTGGCTAGAGGACGACGGTAAAACCTTGAAGATGAGAGGCTATGTAGGTGTTTCTTGGTTAGGTAGAACAGCAACGCTTAAGCGGGTTGAAATATGATGTCATTCTGCTCCGGAGCAGCTAAAAGCCGCACCGGAGCAGAAAGCCGTGAAGTGAAAATTCCGTTTTAATCGTCCATATCTAGTGCGTCTTCAATTCGACGCATGCAATCTTTTACGTGATATCCACTAAGATTATTACCGTATTTCTTGGAGGCCTTCTTCAAGTCTCCATGTAAGCGCAACAAGGTGCCATGAGACATAGAAACAATATCTGTAAACTTAGGATTCATCGATGGACCGGTGACACCTGCACCACCAAATGAAAATCTAAATCCGCTGCTAGCCTTTGGCTCTAGCATACTGATCATTTTCTCCACGTACATTTTTTGCAAGTTGCGACGATGTGTGCTGATGGTTCCATTTTGATTCAATTCACTCCAAATGCCCTTGTATAGGTCATCATACATTTCCTCCATACTATACACATCACCACCACGTGATTCCGTCTCAATAATCCGCTGCAATCTTGAAACTGACATCAAGCTATTTAGCGTAGATTCCTGTAGTCTTGCCACCGCAGCTACCCCTTGGTCTGGTCTCAATTTATTGAGGATATTCGGGTCTAGCATCCAAGTTGGAGTCATGAACAAGTGGCGATTCAAGAAATTAATCGCGCTTTTTTGCATATCCTTCGGAGCAGGTTCATAAACAACCTCTTCCTGGTCATAGGTTTTAGGCGTTTCAAACACACCCCCAACCCATTTCGTGACATGCCCAATGTAGCGTCGGTATTGACCGACTACCCCATCATAGGTTTCTTTGGCCATGCCATAGGTCTTAGCCTCTTCCTCTGTCCATTCTAAGATATTTGGAATAATACGTTTCAAGTTCTTGATGCCGTACTCAGAAGCTTGCATGGAGTTGTCCCCAACATCTTCAGACTGTGCGCGGGGGTCGTAGGAACTAGTTTCCGTAATGAACCACAATCTGTTATTTCCTGCCGCCTTGTCCTTATACCATTTGTTTAGGATCTTACGATCCTCATACTCGTCCTTCGAATTGTAGATGGGTTTGTAATTCCATTCAATGGCCCACTTATCGTAATCTCCAACTCTTGGGAAAAGATCTTTAACTCCATCTTCAGGCTGCGCCACGTAGTTGAAGCGAGCATAGTCCATAATGGAAGAAGTATGACCATGGGCCGCCATAAAGGCTGGGTCTCGGAGTTTTTCTACCGGAGTAGCATTACTGGCACCAAAATTATGCCGTAACCCAATGGTATGTCCCACTTCGTGAGCTGCTACGAATCGCACTAAATTCCCCATTAATTCATCATCCAAGACATTAGGGCGGGCATTCGGATCATTGGGTGCAGCCTGGATCGTATACCAACGCTTCAACAGCATCATGACATTGTGATACCAGCCGATATGGCTCTCCAAAATTTCACCAGAACGAGGATCGTGGACATTGGGTCCATAGGCATTCTGAATGCTTGAGGCGAAGTAGCGGATCACAGAAAATCTGGCATCTTCCAAACTCATATTAGGATCATCCTCCGGCCAATCTTTAGCTTGAATGGCATTCTTCCAGCCGGCTTGTTCGAAGGCCACTTGCCAATCTTCCACTCCTTGCTTAAGGAAGGCGCGCCATTTCACCGGCGTGGCGGGATCGATATAGAATACGATAGGTTTGGCTGGTTCAATCAATTCTCCATTTTGCTGCCGGCGAGCATCGGCTGCATTCTTTGCCTCTAGGCGCCATCGGACGGTGAAGGTCTCCGTCTCTGATCTTTGACCTTCTCCATCGAACAAGGTGTAGCGATTGGAGAAAATACCCACTCGAGGATCGAATAACCTTCTGCGCATGGGCGTTTCCGGCAATAGGATCATGGAGGTATTCAATTCAAAGGTCACTGCTCCAGCGGCCACACCAGCGGTCAAATCGATGGTTCGGGAACGGCCAGTGGCTCCGGGGCGCGGGGGAGTTGGAGGTGTGACCGAATAGGTCTTCACACTGCGAACTTCCACATTAATGGGGAAGGCTTTGATGCTTTCAATGTAAGAACGATCCTTCTGTATCGCTTTCATTTTATAGCGACTCTTCGTCCGGGTAGAGATATCGAAAGCTTGATTGGGCTTTTCAAAGAATGGTCCAACTTCAACCAGGACGGAGGTGTCTTTGCGTTCCGCTTTGATGTCAAAGGAGGCAGCAATGGGGTTTACATTGGAATTCTGTACAGCCTGGTAAATAGGTTCTAGGCTATCTGCCACATTGATGTAGCTGACGATTCGAATGAAGACGTTTTTCTTAGGGCCTTTCTCAAATCGAAATACCTGCCGATTGGCTTGTTCTCCACCATATCCCGCTCCAGTAGGTGTTTTGGACATTCGGGTAATAGCCATGATATCTCGTCCGAAAAGAGATTCTGGGATTTCGAAGTATCTTTTATCCCCTACCTTATGGACATGTAGCATGCCTTCCATGGTTTCGGCATCCTTGGTAATGATATCTTGAAAAGTCTTAGGTTTTTCCTTCTTCTTTTCATCCTGCCCTTTATCCCCCTTGGGTCCTCTAGGACCTTGTGGTTGGGCCAAGCCTAACACGGGAATCATTAATAATAAAAAGAAGAGCAGCAAGGCCTGAGATGGCCTAGAAGGCTGATAAGTTTTTTTCATACTAGCGAATTTGGTCAACGTTTATGTAAGCACAACTCCTAAATGAGTCTTTTTGTTTAGGGCGATAAACTTAATGGTTTTTGACCAGTTATTAGAAGCTAGTATGGGAATTAGCAGGATTAGAAAAATATAAGGACAGGTTCTAAAACCCTTATTTGGAAAGCTGTTGGCTGCTTTTGCTACTACTTATCAAGCTAGCAATTCGATCATATTTCTCCCCAAACGCACTTTCCCTTGCTTCTCGAGTTGTTTGAGCAAGCGAGAAATTGCCTCACGAGAAGCATTTAAATCATAGGCAATAGCCTGATGGGTCGTAGAAAGGACTGGATTATTGTTGACCTGGACTTTTTGCTCTAAATAAGCCAAGAGTCTTTCGTCCATTTTTTTGAAAGCAATGCTATCGATTGTTTTGATCAAATCCCGCATTCGTTGATCATAGGAACGCATGACGAAGTTTTTCCAACTTTGGTATTTCCGCATCCAATCATCTACATACTGAATAGGAATTCCTATCATACTTACGTCCTCTTCCGCTATTGTCCTAATATCACTTTGCTTGTTCATCATACAGCAAGAGAAAGACATGGAGCAGGTTTGTCCCGCTTCCAAAAAATACAGTAGCAACTCATTGCCCTGTTCATCTTCTCGCTGCACTTTTATACTGCCACTCAACAAGAGCGGAACTAGTTTGATGTAGCCTCCATAATCTTGAATAACCTGCCCCGCTTTAAAATGATATACTTTCCCCACTTCCACAATTTCTTCTTGCAGGGCTTTCTCTGACAGTACAGGAAAATAACGTTGTAAAAGACGGGAAAGATCTAATTGAGAAGCATTCATCTTTCAGCTAACTTTTCTTCGATGGAGGCCAATCTTTGTTCTATTTGTAGCAGCTTTTCCAAGATGATCACGTGTGTTTTTTTGGCATCAATCCCAACAGGACTGGTTTCACTATGAATGGCTTTTGCTATAGCCTCGAAATTCTCTTTATCAATTTTGAGATCCATAATTCCAATTTAAGGGCTGGATGAAGATAAAAATAGCTGAAATAAACAGTGTTTGCTTATTTCAGCTAGTCTTGCGTCATACTGACAAGCATGATCTATCTAAAGTGGAAAATAGCTGAAAATCGGTAACAATCCAGGAATCGGCTACGCGATTTGATTCCGCTACATGTTACATTGGCAGTTTTCTAGGCATTCAATAATCAGAGAAACATCTCTTTCTTTAAGCGAATACATCATACTTCTTCCTTCGCGCTTTACACTGAGTATTCCCTTTAACCGCATATTCTGTAAGTGGTGAGAAGTCAAAGACTGTTCACTGCCAGTACGCTCGCAGATCTCCTTCACAGAGAGCTTAGGATACTGCTCGAGTAGGTGTACAATCGCTAAACGAGTGGGATGCGCTACGGTTTTCAATATGTAGGCAATTCGCTCTAACTTCTCAACTAATTCCCCTTGAATCACATTATTTGAATCCATGTCTTAAAGGTATGAACATATTTTCACAATAGCAAAGGAGCATCGATGCTAGCTCGATAATTCGAGCATTGCCTTGATCACACCTGTTTCTGGTTTTAACCAGTCTTCAAAATGCTGAGGCATATCTAGAAAAGGAACAGTATGGGTTACGAAAGAGTTTACCGGAAATCGCTTTTCATTGAGTTTATCCATCACATAATCAAAGTCTTCTCGGGTCGCGTTTCTACTGCAAAGTAAACTCGTTTCCTTTGCATGAATAGCTGGGTGCTGGTAAGAAAGCTCGCCTTTAAACAAGCCGACTAGAACAAATTTACCACCGTGGGACATATAATTTATCCCGCTTTCTAGCGCTCTTTTATTACCTGTAGCATCAAATACTATTTGTGCCATGTCTCCTGCGGTCATTTTTTCCACTTGCTCAGCCGCATCCCCTTTTAGCACATTGACGGTATCCTTTATTCCTAGGTTTTCTCGGACAAACTCCAGCCGACTATCCTGTACATCCAAGGCGATCACCCTTGCTCCTTCCATTTGGGCAAATGCCATCACACCAATTCCGATTGGACCACATCCCATCACGACAACGGTGTCGTTTGCCATGACCTGAGAACGGCGTATCGCATGCGCACTAATCGCCAGTGGCTCAAGTATGGCTATTTCTTCCCACTCCAAATGATTGGCAGACAAAAGCAAATCTTGCGAAAGTACAATTCGTTCTTGCATGCCACCATCACTATGCACACCTAACACTTGAATTGAAGTGCAGCAATTTGGCTTTCCTCGTCGGCAGGCAATACATTTTCCACAACTCACATAAGGCATAATACCAACTCGATCTCCAGCTTGAAATGCTGTAACTCCAGGCCCCGCCTTCAATACAGCTCCTGCCAATTCATGGCCTAAAATCCTAGGGTATTGAAAAAAAGGCTGGTTGCCTTGAAAAGCATGCAAATCGGTACCGCAAATACCAATTCTCGTCATCTGGATCAACACCTGATTCTCCTGTAGAATCGGTTCCGATTTCTCCTTGACTAGAAACTGACCGGGTTCCTCACAGACAATATATTTCATCTAATTTGCTTCAAAAGTTTGATAATAAGAGTAAAGAAGATATTTTTGTTCAATCGATTGAACAGACAGCCAAAGATAGCTTAATTTGAAGAATAAAAAAACGACGATCAGTGATATTGCCAAGGCGTTGAATTTATCTCCTTCAGCTGTCTCCAAAGCCCTCAATCGCCATCCTCGAATCAGTAAGACGACCAGAGAAGCAGTCGAGCGAGTCGCCGCTGAACTGCAATATGAGCCCAACCATTTAGCCGCAGCCTTGCGAAAGGGCAAGAGTTATCTAATCGGGATCATTGTTCCTGCCATTGACATCAATTTCTTCGCTAGTGTAGTAAAAGGTATAGAAACGGTCATTAACCAGCAAGGGTACAATGCCATCATTACACAATCTGATGACTTAGCTGAAAAAGAGATTCGAAGTATTGATGCTTTATTAAACACTCAGGTTGATGGTATCATATGCTCCTTAGCTAATGCAACGAAAAAGTTCGATCACCTTGATAAAATCATCAATAAAGGGGTACCCTTAGTCCTATTTGATCGTACGCCGGGGAGAGAAGACATCAGTACCGTTGTTAATGATGATTATCAAGGAGCTGTTAATGCTACGGAACATCTAATCCGGGAAGGTTGTCGAAATATCGTCCATTTGGCGGGCCCCAAAGAAATCCTCCCCTACCGCCTTAGGGCAAAAGGATACCAAGATATGCTCAAAAAGCATCAAATTGCTGTGCGACCAGAATTGATTATAGAAAGCGGCCTAAGTCAACTGGATGGAATAAAATCAACAAAAGAAGCACTCAAACGCTGTCCAGAAATCGATGCCGTCTTTGCGGCTAGTGACTACGCTGCCTTAGGCGCTATACGCGAATTACTAGAACAGGGAATTAAAGTCCCAGAGGAGGTTGCAGTCATCGGATTTAGTAATGAGGGTTTTGGGCCCTTCGTAGAGCCCAGCTTGAGCACGGTAGATCAGCATGGTACGCAAATGGGAGAATGGGCAGCCAAATTACTATTACAGCAATGTGATAGTAAAGGAAAAAAGCTTACTCAAGAAAAAATAGTGTTGCCGACGGATCTGATTATTAGGGCATCATCTCGCAGAAAGAAATGACACGACTAAACAGGAATACATAAAACATTTATCGATTACATTATGGCTAAGTACACAAGAATAGAGGTAGCACAAACGATGGAACGGACTGGTTTAGTTCCGCTCTTCTATCATCCTGACATTGAACTAGGCAAAGAAGTAATTGCCGCCTGCTACCGAGGTGGTGCGAGAATTATAGAATTTACGAACCGCGGCGACTTCGCCCATGAAGTATTCGCTGCCCTGAATAAATACGCTTTAGAAGCATTACCGGGATTGATCATGGGAGTAGGCTCCGTAGCTGATGCGGGCACGGCCTCCTTGTACATGCAATTGGGAGCAAATCTGATTGTTACGCCAGTTTTCCGGGAGGATATCGCACTCGTGTGCAATCGGAGAAAGGTGTTGTGGTCTCCTGGTTGCGGAACCTTAACGGAAATTGCCAAGGCTGAAGAATTAGGATGTGAGATAGTCAAGGTATTCCCGGGTGGAACCTATGGCCCCGGCTTTGTCAAAGCCATCAAGGGACCACATCCCTGGACTAGCATTATGCCAACCGGCGGCGTCTCCCCTACCGAAGAAAATCTCAAGGGATGGATTGATGCAGGTGTTACCTGCGTCGGGATGGGATCCAAATTGATTACTAAAGATGCCTTGGCAGCCCGAGATTTCGGGCTAATTGAAGAAAAAACGCGTTCAGCTATTGAATTGATCCAAAGACTTAGATCCTCATGACCAACTTACCTCCATACCTTCAACTACATGAGCAAGATAATGTACTGGTAGCCCGCTTGGACCTAAGCAAAGGGAGCCAGCTAGATTGGCACGGAAATCAAATTGAACTTCAAGAAGATATTCCTGCCAAGCATAAATTCACGACCAGTCCTTTGGCGGAAGGGGCACACGTCATCATGTACGGCGTGCTCGTGGGCAAAACGACGAAATCCATCGCTAAAGGGGGCTTAATCAGTACAGAGAACTTGACTCACGCGACCAGGTCCTACGAAAAGCGGGAAGCAAAGCTTAATTGGACCCCTCCCGACGTGAGCCCTTGGCAGAACCGGCATTTTCTGGGGTATCACCGGAAAGATGGCTCCGTTGGCACAGCCAATTATTGGATTGTTGCCCCTTTAGTATTTTGTGAAAATCGCAATATCAAGGTATTAGAAGCAGCCTTGGGCGAGGCTTTGGGCTATCGCACCGAACGCTTGTTTACCGTAGATGTCCCTTCCTTGGTTAGCAAATACCAAGCGGGAGCTTCGCTAGAAGAAATCAAGGCCACACCCATCATCCAAACTGCGGAAGATCGACTGCAGAATCGCCCCTTTCCTAATGTAGATGGAATTAAATTCCTCACGCATCAAGGTGGATGTGGGGGCACCAGAGAGGACTCGGAGGCACTTTGTCACCTGTTGGCCGGCTATATCACGCATCCGAATGTTGCTGGGGCTACGATTTTGAGTTTAGGTTGCCAAAATGCCGAGGACACCTACTTAATGAAAGCTATTAAACAACGTGATCCTGCCTTTGACAAACCCTTGGTGATGCTAGAGCAGCAAAGTTCTACAAGTGAACGTGGGTTTATCGAGGAAGCGGTTAAATCTACCTTCATCGGTCTGATGGAAGCCAATAGTCTAAGCCGTCAACCGGCTCCGCTGAGCAAGTTGATCCTAGGACTAGAATGCGGTGGATCGGATGGCTTCTCAGGGATTAGCGCCAACCCTGCTTTAGGGCATACCTCCGATCTACTAGTTGCGCTGGGCGGAAGCAGCATTTTAGCTGAATTCCCAGAGCTAAACGGGGTGGAGCAAGAATTGATCAACCGTTGCGAAACGCAGGAAATTGCCGACAAATTTGTCACAATTATGCGAACCTATAGCGAAAGAGCCGAAGCCGTAGGTTCTGGTTTTGACTATAATCCATCTCCCGGCAATATTCGGGATGGCTTGATCACCGATGCCATCAAATCAGCCGGTGCTGCTAAAAAGGGCGGAACTTCCCCTGTCCGCGATGTCTTAGACTATACAGAGCCAGCTGTCAAACCGGGACTTCATTTGCTATGTACACCTGGCAATGACGTAGAAAGTACAACGGGTCTAGCGGCTTCTGGTGCCAATCTAATCGTCTTTACGACTGGCTTAGGCACTCCAACAGGAAACCCCGTCACCCCGGTAGTAAAGATGTCTACCAACAATGATCTTAATGCAAGGATGGGAGATATCATTGACATCAACGCGGGAACAATTATCTCAGGGGAAGACACCATTGAATCTAAGGGAGAGGAACTATTGGATTACCTCATCGAGGTTGCCAGTGGCCGGCAAATACCCGCTGCGGTTAGACTTAAGCAAGATGATTTCATTCCTTGGAAACGAGGAATTTCCCTCTAAAAAATACGACTTACAGAAAAACCAACACCTATGCTACAAACTCTAAAAAGAACAAATGCTACTCCTGCTGCCCCAAGCTCAACGCAGTTTATGCTATTTGGCGGAGGCAACTTCATCCGGGCATTCGCTGGTTGGATGATTGACTTGCTTAATAAGAAGACGGCTTTCGAAGGTGGAATGATGATCGTAAAACCGACGAAGGGTCGAGATTACACTGCTCTTAGGGAGCAGGATGGCCTGTATCATGTAGTGCTCAATGGACAACAAGAGGGACAACTGATTGATGAGGCTCAGCTGGTTACAACAGTAACAGACATCGTTCATGTGTATAATGAATGGGAAGCTTTTCTAGCCTCAGCTCAGAACAAAGAGCTAAGCTACATAATTTCGAATACGACAGAATCTGGTATCACTTTCGTCGAAAGCGATCAGTTATCAGACGCTCCACCCAGTAGTTTTCCAGCTAAAATCTGTTTGTGGCTTAAACAAAGATATAATCACTTCAAAGCTGATCCAGCGGCAGGTGTCGTTTTTCTACCCTGCGAACTATCTGCTAACAATGGAGCTAGTCTAAAAGATTGCCTTCTAAAATATGCAGACTTATGGGATCTGGAAGCCGCATTCAAAGATTGGATCGAAAACTGCTGCACTTTCTGCAATACCCTGGTCGATCGAATTGTAACGGGTTACCCTGGTAAGGATGAAGCAAAGTATCACGAAAAGGTGGGTTCCATAGATCAACTGATAGCCATTGGAGAGCCCTACCATAGCTGGGTAATTGAAGGTCCATCCGATCTGGCAGAGTCGCTCCCCTTTCACCAGATAGGCTTAAATGTTCAATGGGTAGATGATCTCACGAAGTATAGAGAACAAAAAGTAAAAATCCTCAATGGGGCTCATACCTCTATGGTGCCAACCGGCCACCTGGCAGGCATGCTTAGTGTGAAGGAAACGATTGACCACCCAGAGTTAGGGAAGTTTATCAACGATTTATTGGAGGAAGAGGTCTGGCCAACATTGGCATTTGATCGGGCAGCTTTGGCAGATTTTACGGCTAAGACCATGGATCGCTTTCGCAATCCCTTTTTATTTCATAAACTCCTGGATATTGCTTTGAACTCAATCAGCAAATTCAAGGCGCGCCTGCTGCCAAGTTTTCTGGAATATTACAACCTCAAAGGTGTCTGTCCTGCCCGAATAACTTTTGCTTTTAGCTCGCTATTACTCATGTATCGTGGACAATGGGATGGAAAAACCATTCCGCTTCGCGATGCTCCAGATGTGCTTGCCTTTTGCCAATCTCTATGGGAAGATAGTGAAGATCACCTGGAAGTAGTAGAGAAATTCCTAGGCAAAGAGGATTTTTGGGGCCAGGACTTGAATCAAATCAAAGGCCTAGCAGAATTGATGGTCCAGTATGTACAAGGCATCCAGCAAGACGGTCTAGTTCCTAGCCTAGCACTTATCAAATCCTACGTAAACACCTAAAAAACGATTTCTTCATGGTCATTGACTCGCACCAACATTTCTGGAAGTACGATCCTGTCCGCCATGGCTGGATTAATGATGAAATGAGTATTCTAAAAAAGGATTTTTTGCCTGCTGATCTAGCTAAGATATACGAAACAGCAGGGGTAGATGGCTGTGTGGCGGTCCAAGCCGACCAGTCTGAATCAGAGACTGATTTTCTATTGCAATTGGCTGAGCAATATGAATTCATCAAGGGAGTGGTAGGTTGGGTGGATTTACGTTCGCCTGAATTGGCAGCAAGATTATCGCATTATCATGAATTTCCAAAACTTAAGGGTTTCCGGCATGTCGTACAGAGCGAACCCGATCCGAACTTTATGTTGCGGGAGGATTTTCAAAACGGAATTGCTCAATTACATGCGTACAATTTCACCTATGATATACTGATTTTCCCGAATCAGTTCGCTGCTGCTATCGAGACGGTAAGGAATTTTCCTAACCAAAAATTTGTGGTAGATCATATAGCCAAGCCCTACATTAAGGAGGGTAAGATAAAAGAATGGACTAAGCATATGGAGAAAATCGCCAGCTTCCCAAATGTGATGTGCAAACTTTCCGGAATGGTTACCGAAGCCGATTGGAGCAATTGGAAGCAGGCAGATTTTGTACCCTATTTAGAAGTGGTCCATCGCTGTTTCACGGCAAAACGCTTACTATTTGGTTCCGATTGGCCGGTTTGTCTACTAGGTGGCTCCTACCCTGAAATCAAGGCTATCTTGGCAAACTATCTTACTGATGAATCGGTGGAAGATCAGGCTGCCATCTGGGGGAAGAATGCAGTTCACTTTTATCAACTCTAAAACACAAAGTATGGATCTTCAACTTAAAGATAAAGTATACATCGTTACTGGAGGATCAAAGGGTATCGGGGAGGCCATTAGTCGGCACATCGTAGCTGAGGGCGGAAAACTAGTTATAGCTACCCGTTCAAAAGAGGCCACAGAAGCGCTAGCCTCCGAACTTCGAGCAGCCAAATCAAGAGTCCACACCGTCATCGGAGATTTGCAGGATTTAGCCGTATGCGAGCGGGTGATCCAGGAAACGGTGGCTGAATTTGGCCGGATCGATGGAATTGTAAATAATGCCGGAGTGAATGATGGGGCTAGTCTGGAAAAGGGTCCAGCAGCCTTCAGGGCCTCCATCCAGCTGAACCTTTTTCACTACTATGATCTAGTGCACTACGCTCTGCCCCACCTCAAAGAATCAAAAGGCTCCATTGTAAATGTTAGCTCAAAAGTAGCCTTGACCGGGCAAGGACAAACGTCGGGTTATGCGGCAGCGAAAGGCGCACAACTGGCCCTGACTCGAGAATGGGCGGCGTCACTACTTCCGCATTCTATTCGGGTAAATGCGATCCTTCCCGCTGAGGTAATGACTCCTCTTTACCGGAAGTGGCTAGACAATTCTTTTCCAGACCCTGCGGCCAAGGAAGCAGAGATTGTAGCCAATATCCCTTTTGAAAAACGAATGACGACAGCCGATGAAATTGCCGCCATGTGTGTATTTCTTTTGTCCCCTAAGTCTGGGCATACCACCGGCCAATTCATGATCGTAGATGGTGGCTATGTACACCTGGACCGTTCGCTCACTTAAGATGGGTTTTGAACTTAAGAAAGTGCTAGACTGTTCTTCCCTATAATGGAGACAGCTTGTTCAAATTGCGGGAATATTTTGAGTTGTGCAGCCGATCAAGCAACCGCCTGCTGGTGTGCCGAATTGCCTGCTATACTGCCGCCGGTGACGGGCAAATCATGTCTCTGCATTGATTGTCTAAAGGCGGAAATTCAAGAAAAGATCGGCTTATATGTACAGCAGGTCAAGCGCGGAGAAATTGCGAATCAAGCCCATCAATATCATACAGCAAAACTCATAGAGGACATTGATTTTTACATGGAAAATGGCCTAATGGTACTGAGCAGCTGGTTTCACCTAAAACGGGGAGAGTGTTGCGGTAATGCTTGCCGTCATTGCCCTTATGATCATGTCAACGTTAAAAGGTAACCCTCAGGGTGTGCTTTTCGTCACCATAGGTGTAATCCACCTCGCAAGTATTAACCTCGCAAATCTTCTTTACAATAGCCAATCCCAATCCCAGGGTTCCTTTGCTTTGATTATTCTTCTTAAAGCGTTGAAAAAGTTGTGCGGTCGGTAATTTTGGTGCTTCGCCAGAATTGATGACCTCTAAGTATTTTTCTGTCAATTGCACTTTAACCCACCCCTCCTCAACATTATGTTGCAAGGCGTTTTTCAACAGATTAGTGATTAGAATATCTGCTAACATCGGGTCAATTTGAAATTGCACCCCCGAAGCCAGTTTTGCTTCTAAACGGATCCCCTGCATCCCTGCCAATTCCTTGAAATTTTGCACATTGGCGGCCACAATCTTGCTAAAGTCAATTGGCTGTTTGGCGCTGAATTCTTCGTTGTCAATCTTCGTCAGAAGCGTTAGGGCTTGTCCTAGGCGTGAGATTTTGTTGATGGATTGCTGTGTCGTATGCACAAGCGATAACTGCTCCTCCGTCAATTGTGGGCTTTCCAGCAATAATTCTAGCTTTCCTTGAGCAATGGCAATAGGCGTTTGCATCTCGTGGGAGGCATTTTCGGAGAACTCCTTGAGGTTCTGATAATCCAAGCGAGCCTTATTGGTCATGTCTTCGGCAAACTGATTGAGTCGTTGGAACTCCTGGGTCTTAGTCTCCATAGTTGACAACGGCTCGTTGTTCTTGATGCGGAATTTATCCAGAGACTTCAATAGGTGCTCAAAAGGTCTAAAGAGGTTTTTCGAAATCAGAAAATTCCCAATCAAGAGTGCCGCAGTTAAGAAAAGAAACAGTCGAATGATGATCCAGCTTACCACCGATATGATATCTCCCTCTTCGATAATGATTTCGGAGATTTCAATATGGTAAAATTGGTCTTCTAATTGAGTGTTGGTTATTAATTTGCGGAAGCCTTCTACTCGTTGAGTTCGCTTGAGGTAAATAAATGTATCTTTTAATACGGTGTCAGCTTGAATGACCTGGTCTTTTGGAAAGGCCCTAATACTAATGTTATTATTCTTTTCGAGGATCTCTAAGCCATTTTCAAAACTAGCCGCATTTCTGATCTCCCGCAGAGTCTGCTGCAACTCATAGTCCGTTTCCCGCTTCACTACTGTCCGTACCATAGACATGGCGATCAACCCTCCAATAGTAAACATAATTAGAGCAAATACCAGGTACCAAAGTGTGGTCTTTGTGAGTAATCGCATAGGTATAGTTTCTTATCAGGCCTATTTATCGGTGAATTTATAACCCAATCCGTAGATGGTCTTGATGTAATCCCTCCCATCATTAGCCATGATCTTTTTCCTTAAGTTCTTAATATGCTGGTAAACGAAGTCAAAGTTTTGCAAATAATCGACATTGTCTCCCCACAAATGTTCCGCAATAGCCTGCTTCGTTAAAACCCTATTTTTATTGGTTACAAAAAACAAGAGCAATTCGTATTCCTTCAAGGTCAGTTCCAAGGAAGCATCGTTCACCAATACTTCGTGATTGCTGGTATGAATGGCGATTTCATTGTACTGGAGAACCGTTTGCCCTTGCAGTTTTCGGCGACGGAAAATAGCTCTAATCCTAGCATTAAGTTCCGATAGATGAAAAGGTTTGGTTAAATAATCGTCAGCGCCCAAGTCAAGTCCACGGAGGCGATCATCCAAAGCATTCTTAGCGGAAATAATCAAAACACCCGTATCGGGATTTTCTTCACGGATATGACTTAAAATCTGTAATCCATTTCCATCCGGTAACATTATGTCTAGAATAACTACATCATAGTTGAAGCCCCCCAACTTATCCAAGGCTTCCGCTTTGGATGAAGCGGATTCACAGACAAAATCTCCAGCCGAGAAGTAAGCCAAAATATTGTCCAATAGATCTTTTTCATCTTCTATGATCAAAATCTTCATGCAGCTAAGGTAGAGAATGAATTTGAGGAAAATTTGAAGCTTTTCTATGGGAAATTAGTCAGATTGATCCTCCTTCTTTTGGTTTTTCAAAAAGGCTAAAAGGTTGGCCATTTCCTGAAGATCAATATTCTCCTCTAAGCCTGTCGTCATCAAGGAAGTAGGCGCTGAACTTAAGCGCTCAATATTACCTCTACTAATGACTTGGTCCTCCACCTCCAAAAAACGAAGCGTAATCGAAGAAGGCGACTCTTGGGCAATGATACCGCTATATTCGGCCTCTTCCGTAGTCTTCACCGTCCAAACATCGTATCCATCAGCGATGGCCGCATTTGGTATCAAAATATCGTGTAAAATAGAAGCCTTAGTTCTATTGCGAATGCTAGCCAGGTCTGGGCCAAGTGGAAACCCATTTTCCCCACCCAGTTGGTGGCAGCTAGCGCATTCCGCTTCAAAGACCATTTTACCCTGGGCAAAATCACCGACCTGATCAAGCGTCGGCTGATATTGGGCAAGAACAGCCTCTCTCTCCCCCTCCTGTGGCTTGAATAATAAAGTGGCTCGCCGACGCACCGATTTATCGTCATTTTTAAGGATTTCAAATACCTGTTTTGGGCCAATCCCTTGCGCTGCAATCGTTCCCGCTTCGATAGCTGTCAGGAAGAGATGCATTCGGTCTGGATAAGGCCGAAAAGAACTGACTAAGGTGGCTCGTACGGAAGGCGTCAGTTGATCCCATTTTCCAAGCAAGAATTTCGCATTATCAATACCTTTAATTTGAGCCAGTCCTCTGATCGATGCTTGTTGCATGACCGCAGGTGTACTGGCTTGGATTTGATCCTTGAACAAGGCTTGGGTCCCAGTTGTATTCAAGATCGAAAGTAAATGTAAAGCATCAGCTCTTAGCTGTTCATCCGCCTTGTCGTTTGCAACGCGTTCCAAAGCTACCTTTTGAAGCTCGTTCAAAAACTTCCTGGAGGCGGGTAATCCCACCTTAGCTAGCAAGCCAAGGCTAGCAGCCCTAATGTTTTCATTTTCATCTAAAGACCAGGTAGATAACTGCTCCTTATGCTTTACCGAAATACCGTTTGTTTTCCCAGACACGCCTTGCGCTAAGCCACTCAATGCGAAAGCCTTTAGGTTTGCTGGTAAGGTTTGCAATTGCGCAATGAAAGTATTTAATTCAAAGGTCTGGCCCTTGCGACCAATTAGGGCACTAAGATTCTTGATAAAATCCCCTCCTCCCTCATCAATTCTATTCGCCAGCTCCTCGGTAGCCCATTGAAATAGGGCTAGCTCTTGCCCAGGTGTAGCAGATAGAGCTGCTAGGTGAGTCCAATTGCTTTCCAGGTCTCGTACAAGCAAGCGTTCTCGAACCTCCCGGGCCTTTGCACCTTCCAAATCACCTAATGTACAGAGTAATTGGAAACGAACCCTAGCATTGGGATCATCTGCTAAGTTCAATAAGTCGTCTGCTAAGGCAGGATAATCAAGCAAATGCAATTCGGCGAGTTGGATAGCATTTTCGCGTATGCCCGCTTCGGGATCTGCCAAAGCTTGTTTTAGCAAGGCTGTGTCAGTCCTTGCTAAACCTTCTAAAGTCCACAACGCATGTACCCGTCCTGCCTGCCCTTCCGCACTAGCAGCCACCTGCTTGATTGCTGCTACAAGCTCTTTAGTCACCTGGGCCGTATTTACGATCAAACGCTGCGCCGTTTCACGCCACCAGCTATTTCTATCATTTAAATGAGGGACCCATTCCAAGGGAGATTGGGGAGATAAGGCCAGTTGGTCCAGCCATTTGGCAGGCTTAGCGCCTGTACTAGTAATTCGATAAATTCTGCCTTTATCTGTGCCTTCATATAATTGGCCTGATTCATTGACTTCATCAGACATCCATTCTGGGTGCTCTATAATCCTCCTATGATAATCGATCAGATACAGGGCACCATCGGGGCCAATATAGGTATTGGAGGGCCTAAACCAGGTATCTGTAGAACTCAAAAACTCTTCTCCCTCCTGGATCCGGTGAGCAGAGAAAGTAGGGCCTTGAGCCGTGATTTTGTTCGCCTGCACTAGATTGTGCACCGGTTCACATAGGAAAAGTACCTCATTGAATGACTTGGGGAAGGCTCCTCCCGCATACCAGTTGATGCCGCAACCTGAGGTAATCACACCTACATCCGTTAGCAATTGATGTTCAGGAGATTGGCTGGTAGGAAATACCTCATTGATAGGTTCATCCGGTAAGTACTGCGTAGCCTCAGCAGCCAGCAAATCAGGATTGCGCTGCAGATATCTAGCGGCGATCACTTCATGCCACAGTGGATGAAAGTTGGAAGTCTGAAAATGATGCCCCCAAGGGTCAAAGGCTTGGCCAAACTGAGTGCTCGCCGCACACATTTCTAAGGCGCCTTCATCGGGTTTAAATCGGACATTTCGATCTCCTGCATTCTGTGGGAGGACTGGGCCATCTGCGATACCAGGGAAATGAACTTTTGCTCCCTCATCTCCAAAAAGATCTTTGTAGTCTACTGTCGTAAAATATCCTTCATTCGCCAGATAAATCCAATTATCTAAGCCATAATTGGGGTTATTGAGGTTGTGCTGTGGATTGGAAAGTGCAAAGCCAGTTAGCAGTACTTCCCTTACATCGGCCTTTCCATCTCCGTCAGAATCCTCCAAATACAATACCTCTGGGGTATCTGTGACGATAAAACCCTTCTTCCAACGCATAATACCGCTTGGGAGTAATAGACTATCTGCAAAGATGATACTCTGATCCGGGTAGCCATCTTGATCGGTATCGATTAACTGTTTGATTCGGCCACTGCGGCCCAGATCCAAGGGGTAACCGGGCATTTCCACCACAAATAGACGGCCATCTTCATCGATTTCCATATCTACCGGGTCCTGGATCAGGGGTTCTGCCGCAAACAATTCAATCTCGAAGCCTTCTTGAATAGTAAACTGTACTACTGCTTCTATCGAATCTCTTTCTGGCAAGGGTGTACAGCTAGCGCCTAGAAAAATGGCAATGACCAAAGCAGTGACAAAGGAAAATGATACAGGTTGTGAAAAGTGGTTGGCGAGAAATAGTCGCATGGCAAGGAGGTAATTTTCTACCTAAGATAAGCGACAACTAAGAAAGGAACAAAATTTATGCAGGGTACAAAAAAAGAAACGTGGCATAGGAATGTAAGAAAGTGTAGCTAATTAGGCTTGATTAAGTTCCTCCAACGAAATCATCCTTTGTTTTTAACTACATCAACTTTCGTTTTAACATTCCCGGCCACGACTCAGTAAAAGTTAATGTCTCCTCATTTCGATTACAAGGTAAGGGCACTGATAAATTTATTCTGGGACAAATAAGTAAGCTTGTTCACGATTTTATGCTAGATTTAAGTACTCATGAACCCAAACCAGCAGCTATCTTGCTCGTAGGAGTCCGCTACAGTAGAGGCCTAGGGGCCTTTTAAGTGTATTTGATTGAATCATAAAAATGTTATCCAGAGAGGATTTAGGCAGCATGTAAGATTTTGCATATATTTACGAGTGTTCCGAAAATAACAATACATATGCACGGATCTAAGCTCCTAAAAATCTTAAAAACACTGTCTGATGAGGAGATAAGGCGGTTCCATAAGTTCATTCGCTCCCCTTATTACTCCTACAAGAAGCACTGTGTTCCATTTTTTGAATATGTACGTAAGTATCACCCCGAATACACTTCAGGGAAGCTGAGCAAAGAGAATGTGTTTCACCATCTCTTCCCTGACCGGCAATTCCAATCGCAAAAAATGAGACATGTGATGGCGGATCTCGTAAATCTTCTGGAAGAATTCCTGGTGGCAGAGCAGGTTCAAAAGCGAGATTTCGAGCGCAAGAAATTATTGAGAGATGCATATGGGCAGCGGGATCTCTATGAATACTTTGAGAAAAGTACAGAGGACATTACCACGGACTTGGAGGCTCTACCCTATCGGAATAGTTTCTATCAGTACGAATCTATGAAGAATTTGGATCAATATTTCTTTCATCCTTCTACTAAAAAGCATCTAGTTAAGGAGAATTATTTGGAGCAGATGGATCTTCACCTGGATCACTTTTTCGAAATATCAAAACTGAAAGTTGCGGCCGAAATGGCAGCTAGGTCAAATATCCTATCCAAAAGTTATAATACGAGGTATCTAAATGAAATCCTTCAAGAGTCGGAGAAACCGAAAGGATCAACACTGGAAATGGATCTTTATGGGAAAGCCAGAAATCTTTATGTAAATGACGATAGGCCTCAATTCCTAAAAGCAGCTGAAATTTTTTTGGAAAACACTTCCAAGATGCATCGAAACGATAAGGTCTTAATATTCAATCATTTACTAAATTTCACGATCAGGAAAGGAAACGCAGGGCATCAAGAATACCTTGAGGATAGCTTCAAATTATATCAGATAGGTATCGATGATAAGATATTGATCAAAAACAACCAGATGACAGATAGCAGCTTCACAAATATCTGTGCAATTGGTATCAAACTACAGAAATTTGATTGGGTAGAACAGTTCATTGAGGTTTATTCTCCATTACTCCGCAAGGACGTGAGAAACAATGCCAAAACACTTTGTCTGGCTTTCCTTTACTATGGCAAAGAAGAATTTGAAAAAACAGAACGATTGATTTCTAGATTCCAATTCACTAATCCCTTTTACCAGGTAAGAGGAAAAATCTTGGCCACTCGAGCACTTTTTGAGTTATTTACAAAAGATGAGACCTATTACGACCTTATGATTTCCAATCTACTGGCGTTTAATAAGTATCTCTCTAGAAATAAAACTTTAGGAACGCACAACAAGGAGGTTTATATCAAATTTATTCAGTATCTCAAAACATCGATAAATCTTAAAATTAAGAGGCAGCTATCAGACAGTAGAAAGGAAAAGCTCAAAGATAAAATTAGCCAGGAAAAGCAGATTATCAACCGAGGCTGGATAATAACTAAAATTGAGGAATTATAGAGGAGGGCCCGTTGGCCCTCCCTTCTCTAAATCTCCTAGAATCCAACGATATCTTCAGTACCGATATATCCATTACTCTCATCTTCACCGTCTCCTTCCGTACCGTCACCGCCCTTGATAAAAGACAATTGTGGCGTTTCAATTTCAGTATTAATAAAAGCCGCGAAAGAATTGTTAGCTGTTGCGAATACATTATTATTGGTAGTCATGATAGTACACTTTTGGGGTCGCAGACAGAAATGGCACTCCGCTACGACGGGGTTAAACATTGAGGTGGATTAAGAATCCGGACCTCCTTGTGTGCTATTCGCGACTAACACATAGGTGGGGCCGGGCTTTCGATCGAAATGAAAGCCTCGATAAAGCATGAGTGACCGAGGGCAATAGCATAGAATGTAAGGCTATCGCGTCGTCAACACGATGTTATTTTGGCAAGTAAGCTTGCTTCAAATTAGGTATAGCATTAGAGGGTCTTCGCCTGCTGGGTTTAATTGACCTAGACTTGGCAAAAACTCGTCAATGTAATAGGGGCAATACTATGACAGCCCAAGATCCATTGACAGATTAGGTGAAAGATGAGTCCTTGAAAAGGATTAATGAAGCCAATACAGGCCTATGGAAGTAACAATACTACCTCAGTTAGATAAGTGCAGCTTAGTTAATACCGTCCAAACCACTGCTTACTATAAACTATCGACAAAGAACTGAAGCCTCTGCCAATGTAGAGAATAGCTTCCAAGTACAAGCCACTTCAGTGAAATAGCGGCATACGATTCAGGAATCGTGGCTAGAATCAGTCATCCTATGATGCACAAATTCTACTCATCAAAATGCGCCTATACCAATAGGCAGGAATAAAAGGGAAAAGGAAGGAAAGTGCTACTGCTTTATGTCTTAACAGAAAGGTATGACTAATAGGTAGTAATCTTCATTAAGATAACTCTCTATTCAGCAGTTAGACTCCTCTGAGGTCTACTCAGAGCAACAAGGGCAATAGCCCTAGAAGAAGAAAATGATAGTTGGACAATTGTGGTCCTTGGATGGATTCCATTTCAATTTGGCTTAAAAATTAGTAAAGTAATTGTTCTCGATGATCTGTAAGTGGAGGGAAATGGAGGAAAGCCACTTAAGATCTTTTTTGTGTATGGGTCTATTTCAGACCTTTGACATTAACCTTGGGAAAAAGTTCGCCAGGAGAGGCGGCTGAGTGAGGAAGCTGTCGCGGAAGGAATTAGGACAGCGACTAGCGATTACGGTTGAACAAAAATTAAGGTTATCATCTCGTTATTAGGTATATAGGTGTTCAATACTTACAATACAAAGATGTGATAGTATTGCTCTTTTTGCAACTAAGTTTGATAGAAGAGGCCAAAAAAACGATCGAAAAGCTTCATTCGTCGATGAATGTAAAATCGAGTAATTACTTGTTAAAATGTGTTAAGGGAATTCAGGATAGCACACAATGGTCTTATAATCAATCACTTAAATTATATGTCTCGACAAATGAGGATAAACCCCAGTAAGTTGCGAGAGCTTAATCTCGCCCATTTATATGCTACGGAAGGAGCTATTTGTGCGGACTAGGGTTTCAAACATGTTTTAGTCCATAGTTGTATAATAAGGAGTGATTTTCCTATTTGGACGATCTTACCCCTAATCCTAGATTTTTATCTCCTCTTCATATTTTACCTTAGTTATCTACTGCAGATAAGGCTGCAGCCTATCAAACAAAATGATCAATCAAGCAGGAAAGCTTATGAAGAGAATTTTCACGACAGTACAGGATCTGCAATACCTAATAAGGCCAGCCTTGTCGATGGGCCTCCTGCTCTCTATCCTTTCCCATCCGATTAGGGGGCAGGAATCATCAGCCATAGTATATGAGGATGAAAACACCTGCCTTCGTTACGTGGCTGATGTTGAAAACAATTACATTCCCGATTTTAGCTATGCGGGTTATAAGAATGGCGAAGAAGTAATCCCTGAAGTGGCTACGATTCGCACGCTTAGCCCTATTGAGGGGGACAATACCGCTCATATACAGGCAGTCTTGGATGAGATGGCGGAGCTGCCTCCTGATGCACAAGGAATCAGGGGAGCCTTGCTACTAGAAGCAGGCAGCTATGAAGTACATGGTACAATTGTAATTCGAGGAAGTGGCATTGTCCTACGGGGCGTTGGCGCGGGAAGCGATGCGGATTCCAACACAGTTATACTAGGAGTTGGCAACATCCCTAATCAGCGAGATATCATACAAGTGGGCAATAACCCTAGTGTCAGTTGGTCCAGATCTATCGCGGGTACTCACTCCACCTTGACTAGTACCTTTATACCTAGTGGTTCTCGTTCACTTCAGGTCACTGCCCCTGAACTCTACAGTGTAGGTAGTAATATCATTATTCGACAAAGATCCACTAGCAGATGGCTTTCTTCTATC
>JAHQWA010000184.1 GCA_019634045.1 Saprospiraceae bacterium | reverse complement strand
GCAATCCGAATTACTTCATCTATTCCAATGATGTAGGCTAGAAAAGTATTCGCCACCAGAACAGCAATGGTAAAGAAGATCACCTGTTTCCCAAGTTTTTTAATGATCTTCTCGGTGGTCCAAGACGCTTTTTGCAATCGTCGTTGCGCATTAGCATCTCCTTCGATCCAATACTCAATTCGCCTGAATACCATTTCCATGAAAATGGTCTGCGGGCAGACCCAGCCACAGAAGAGGCGCCCGTAGATCACGGTAAACAAAGCAATAAAGATGATAAAGATCAACATAGCGAACACGAACAAGTGAAAATCTTGTGGAGCGAAGTACACCCCAAAAAGAATAAACTTGCGCTCTAGCACATTGAACAGCAGGAGGGGTTCGCCATTGACCTTTACAAAGGGCATTCCGAATAAGAAAAGTAGCAATACATAGCTCACGTACTTTCTATATTCATAGAATGGCCCTTTGGGTTTCTTTGGATAGATCCAATTCCGTCGCCCGTCTTCATCTACTGTGGCAATTCGATCTCGATATTCTTGGTCCATATCCAACGATTTGATATCCATCTCGACTGTTTAATCTATTGGTTCATGCCGATAATGGCATCATCCTTCTTTTCGGTAGAAGTGGAAGCATCTGTTGAGGTAGCTTCATAGATTTCACCTTGTGGTTCCTTTGGATTGGGCGGCTCCGTTCCCACCAAAGTCATGATGAAGCTGGCTACCTTTTGAATTTCCGCTGGACGCAACTGCGTATTCCAAGCAATCATCCCTTTTTCTGGCACTCCATACTTGATTGTTTTGAAAACATCAGTAATGCTTCCACCATGTATCCAGTAGGGATCGGTTAGGTTGGGGCCTACTCCGCCCTCTCCTTGTGTACCATGACAGGCCACACAATAGGTGGTATAAATGGTCTCTCCCAATGCAATTTCCTTGGGATCTTCCAGCGTAACCACATTATTTTCATCCACTTGATCTGCCTGTTTGGCTAGATAGGCTTGCACTGCTTCTTCCGCTCTTTCCATCTCCAAAGCATACTCCGTAGCTTGATCTACTCCATAATCAGTAGCATGATAATAAATCAGGTAGGCCCCTCCAAAGGCAATGGTAACGTAAAACATAGCCACCCACCAAGGTGGCAGGCTGTTATCCAGCTCTCTGATTCCATCGTATTCATGATCAAAAAGAATGTCTTTCTCCTTTTCCATCGGAATCAGTTTCCACGCCTGTTTATTTAGGCGTTTCCACCAAGATTCTTTCTGCACCAGACCGGCTTTTTCCAGTACCTCTATGCCATGCTCTTGCAGCATACGCAGTTTTTGTGCCTCCATTAAAAGATTGACAACATACAAGATTGCACCAAAGACCATGGCGATCACGATACCAATTACCCATACTAAAGTATTGCCCAGGATTCTTTCCATCCCATGTGGGTCGACAGCTTGTTCTGCCTGTGCTACCAATTGTGTGCCTCCAGCGAATACAAGCAGCAGCAAGGACAATGGAATGCGATATATATATTTCATGATTGTCTAAAGTTTCAGTTAATGAATGCTAGTTTAATCCTCATCTAAGGGTAAGCGAGACATTTTCTCAATGAAAGCCCCGTTTCTTCTCAGTACCAGGACAGCACTCATGACAAATAGGATAAAGAAGGTTAGCAAAGCGAAAATGGCCATCCAGTTAATGTTGCCTGCTTCCGCTAATATATATTTGTACATAATTGTTTTTTTGGTTCTTTTAATGGATAATATTGAATGAATGATGTACCGTGCGGTTTCCGCTAGATGTTGGGCTAAACCACCATACACCATTCATTCCCCGTTTCGAATTATCAATTTTCATTATACATTCTCCATTCTTCACTACTCATTCTTAATCACCTATTCCGTCCCTGCCTGAGGTTTAGGCTTAATATCCGTACCCAGGCGCTGTAGATAGGCGATTAATGCAATGATCTCCTTCTTCTCTAAGTCCTCCTGCTCAATGCCATCCCCTTGCAGACTCTTAGCCACTTTCGCGGCTTGTTCTTCCAGATCAGCCACGGCTTGATCGGCATAGCCTTCTGGATATGGTGTGCCTAGTTGCTGTAGGACTTTAATCTTAGCAGCCGTGTAGTCCGTGTTGAGGTCTTTGCGAAGGAGCCAAGGATAAGGAGGCATGATTGAACCGGGAGACATACTTTCTGGATCTAGCATGTGATTGTAGTGCCAACTATCTGGATACTTTCCACCGACTCGATGAAGATCTGGTCCTGTTCGTTTCGATCCCCAAAGGAATGGGCGGTCATAGATGAATTCACCCGACTTGGAGTACTCCCCATAGCGCTCCGTCTCACTTCGGAACGGACGAATCATTTGAGAGTGACAACCCAAACAACCTTCTCGAATGTAAAGGTCTCGTCCCTCTAGTTCTAGTGGGGTGTAAGGCTTCACAGCGGTGATCTTCGGTACATTTTCATCAATCATGACCATAGGGAAGAGTTCCACTAAGCCACCAATCAATACCAGGATGGTACTACCGATCAACATTTGAACCGGGCGACGCTCAATCCAGCGGTGCCAGTGTTCTCCTTTGTGCGGCACATAAACCGTTCTGGCAGGAGCTTCTGCTGGTTCATTGTCTTGCAGGTTTCCACTCTTAACCGTTTTGTACAAGTTGTACACCATGACAAATACACCCCCTAGGTATAAGGTACCTCCCAGGGCTCGCAAGGCGTACATCGGTAAAATCTGGGTAACCGTTTCCAAAAAGTTTCCGTATTGCAAGAAGCCGTCAGCCGTGAATTGTTTCCACATCAAAGATTGCGTCCAACCGGCCCAATACAAGGGAACTGCGTAGAAAAGGATCCCTAAAGTTCCGATCCAGAAGTGGGTATTAGCCAACTTCGGAGAATAGAGTTTGGTGTTGAAGATTCTTGGGAGCAACCAGTATAGGATACCGAAAGTCAACATCCCGTTCCAACCTAAGGTGCCGATATGTACGTGTCCAATCGTCCAATCTGTATAGTGACTAATGGCATTCACAGATTTGATAGACAACATTGGGCCTTCAAAAGTGGCCATACCATAAGCGGCTACCGCTACCACCATGAATTTGAGGATAGCGTCATCACGCACGCGATCCCAGGCTCCACGCAATGTCAAGAGCCCATTCAGCATTCCTCCCCAAGATGGAGCAATCAGCATAATAGAGAATACGGTTCCTAGTGATTGCGCCCAATCCGGCAAAGAGGTATACAGTAGGTGGTGAGGACCGGCCCAGATGTAAATAAAAATTAATGCCCAGAAGTGAATGATCGACAGCTTATAGGAGTAAACGGGTCGATTGGCCGCTTTGGGCAAGAAATAATACATCAGCCCCAAGTAGGGGGTGGTTAAGAAAAAGGCTACCGCGTTATGACCGTACCACCATTGCAAGAGTGCATCTTGCACTCCCGCGAATACGGGGTAACTTTTGATCATATTGACGGGCAACTCCAGGTTGTTAAACACGTGTAGAACCGTTACGGTGATCCAGGTGGCAATGTAGAACCAGATCGCCACGTAGAGGTGATTTTCCCTGCGTTTGAAAATCGTTCCAAACATGTTCCAACCAAAGACGATCCAAACCGCTGCGATGGCCAAGTCAATTGGCCATTCCAGCTCAGCATATTCTTTGGCACTGGTGATCCCTAAGGGAAGGGTAACTGCCGCAGCAATGATGATACTTTGCCAGCCCCAAAAGTGAATTTTAGAGAGCAAATCGCTGTACATTCTAGTTTTCAGCAAGCGCTGCAGAGAGTAGTACACTCCCATGAAAATACCATTTCCGACGAAGGCGAAAATGGCGGCATTGGTATGTAGTGGGCGGATTCTACCAAAGGTAGTTTCCGCTATCCCAAAATTGAGCGCTGGAAAGATGAGTTGGAAGGCTGCGATCAAGCCAACCAACATACCCACCACCCCCCAAAGTACGGTCGCGTAAGCGAAGTTTTTGACAATCTTATTGTCGTAACTGAATTGTTCTATCTTCGACATCTTACGAGGATTTATTGTTGTTTGTTTGAAGCTGTTTTTAGACCTAGCGTAGCGATTCCTCCTAACAAGGAGATAAAGCAGAGGTAGAATAGGATTTGAAGGCTAATCATCACTGGTGTTTTTTGTTTGCTGATCAAATAAGATTCTCACAGAAGGTGTGTACTCATCCTCATATTGCCCCGATCTTACGGCCCATAAGAAGGCGAAAAGGAACCCTAAGGCGACGATGAGACTAATTCCGATGAGTAAAAAAATGATTTTCATATGCCCTGAATTTGACGGCAAGTTATAAGCAGCCCTGACCCTATCAGATGACCCAAATCAGACCCATCGGTGATTTTCATCACTCTCTTTGCCAAGCCGCCAAGAAGCCAATCCCGAACTGCCGATCACCCCGATAATTACTATCGTAATGGCGCTTAAAGGCATGAGAATAGCCGCTACTACAGGCGACAATAATCCCTGCACGGCATAACTCAAACCAATAATATTATAGCAACTAGCAATGAGGTAGGCGAGGTAAACGACCCATCGACTTTCCCGAACAAAAGTCAACATATCGGGAAGCATTTGGAAGTGGTCGGCTGCTATGATAGCATCGCTAGCTGGCGTGAAATTGTTGATATCTTCCGTCAGCACAAGCCCTACATCACTTTGTCGTAGCGCCCCAGCATCGTTGATACCATCCCCTAGCATCAATACCTTCCCCCCTTGAGTTTGTAGCCCTGCTACGAAGGCCAGCTTATCTTTGGGGCTTTGGTCAAAATGGAGTTGATCAGGACTGTCGAAGTAGGGAGAAAGTCGCTCCTTCTCCTGGTCGTTGTCACCAGACAGCAAGGATAAACTGAACTTGTCCTTCAATTGTCGGATAAATTCAGGCAATGCTTTTCGGTACTGATTCTGCACCAGAAACACCCCTCTGACCTCTGGTCCCACTTGCCAAAACACGCCCTTTTGATGACTTTTATCAAAATCAACGAAAGCGGCAGAGCCCAGCTTATAGACCTTACTATTGATTTTAGTCAATAAGCCCAAACCGGGGAATTCCTCCACCTCCAGGTTTCGGTTGACCACTGTATCGTTCTTCAATAATTCTGCAATTCCAATGCTTAGTGGGTGGCTTGACTGACTAGCCATGGAAAGGATAAGCTCTTTTTCTTCTGCCTTGAGTTCGGCCCCCTGGTAAGTCAGACGCAATGCCTTGTTGTCTGTGAGGGTCCCCGTTTTATCCAACACCACTTGATTTACCTCCTGTATTGCCTCAATGACTTGAATGTGTCGGATGTAGAATTTTCGTCTTGCTAGCAAGCGAAGTACATTTCCGTAGGTAAAGGGGATGGCTAGGGCCACCGCACAAGGACAGGCGATGATCAATACCGCCGTAAAGGCTTTAAAGGCCAAATCTAAGTCAGTAGTCCACCAATAGGCTAAGGTCAAAGTGGCGACGATCAAAATGACAATGGTGAAATACTTGGCAATGGTATTTGCCAATCGACTTTGCCTGCCTTCGAATTTATCTTTTTTAAAAGCCTGCTCATTCCAAAGCTGTGTCAAGTAACTGTGTTCCACTCTTCGGAGCACCTGCAATTCTAAACTCCCAGTATTCAGCTTCCCGCCTGCAAAAACCTTATCACCAATACCTTTAGTGCTCAAATCCTCCTCTCCCGTCACAAAGCTATAGTCCAGGTATCCTTTACCTTCCACGATGACAGCATCCACCGGAATCAATTCCCCATTCTTTATCCACAACCGATCCCCAGGTTCTACCCTATTCAGTGGAATGCTGACCCACTCTCCTACCTTTTTCACTAAGGTAGCTACGGGAAAATAGGAACGATAATCACGCTCAAAGGAAAGGTTGTAATAGGTTTTCTGCTGAAACCATTTGCCCACCAGTAAAAAGAAGATCAATCCGGCTAAACTATCAAAGAAGCCTGCTCCTGTATGGCTGAGGATATCATACATACTTCTGCCAAACAAGGCCAACATACCCAAGGAAACCGGGACATCTATATTGAGATGGCCTTGCTTTAGGCCATAATAGGCGGACTTTAGATAATCTATCGCGCTGTAAAATAGTAGCGGTAAAGCCAAAGCTATATTCAGATAACCAAACCATTGCGCATAGATCGACTGCTGCAATCCCAAATATTCCGGGAAGCTTATTAGCATAATATTTCCGAAGAGGAAACCCGTTACCCCTAACTTATAAGTCAGCGTGTGGTTGGTGGCTTGCTCTTCTTTAGCGGTAAGCTGGTCAAAATTGATTTGTGGAGCATAGCCAATGCTAACGAGTAGCTCGGCTAATTGGCGGAGATTCGTTTCTGCTTTTAGATAAGTAAGTTGAATCTTTTTCTTTGGAAAGTTAACCTGAGACTGGATAATTCCAGGAGCGAGTTTGTATAAATTCTCCAGTAACCAAATACAAGAACTGCAATGTATCTGCGGCAGATAAAAGGAAACCTTAGCCAGCCTATCGTTTTGAAAGGTAAGCAAGCTTTCCTGCACTTCTTTTTCCTCTAAATAGGCATAAGTAGTGTCTCGTTTCCCCTTCAAACTGAAGCCCGGATTGTCCTCCAATTGGTAGTAAGTACAAAGGTCATTTTCGGCCAGAATCTGATACACCAGCTTGCAACCTTCACAACAGAAGGCTTTGTCTTCGATGACGATCTTTTCGTCTTCGCATTTCTCGCCGCAGTGGTAACAAGTAGTGGCAGTTATCTGCTCTGGTACAATTTCCATGGAGCAAAATTGCAGTATGTGCCAATCCTAGCAGCAGGGTAAAAGTCAGATGGCAAAGTGATTTTTGTCACCCTAGCGCAGGATGGCTCTTAGCTAACTTTGGGGTTATGAATACAAAATTGTTGCGCAAATACGACCTACCCGTACCGCGGTATACCAGTTATCCCACTGTACCCTATTGGGATAGTACCCCAAGCGAGCAGCTCTGGAAAGAGAAAGTCTTATCTGCCTTCGAACTAGACCAAGGTATTAGCTTATACATACACCTTCCCTATTGCGAAAAGCTTTGCACCTATTGTGGATGCAACAAGCACATCACCAAGAATCATTTGGTTGAACAACCATATATTGATAGTGTCCTGAAGGAGTGGGACTTGTATCTAGATGTATTGGGGCGTCGGCCGATTCTTAAGGAATTGCATTTAGGCGGAGGGACACCGACCTTCTTCTCCCCAGAATCACTCCGGATGCTGGTAGAGGGGATTCGGGCGAAAGCCATAGTTCCAGAGGATGCCGATTTCAGTTTTGAAGCACACCCTGCAAGTACGAGTTGGGAACACCTGAGTACCTTGCGAGAGGTAGGATTTAAGCGATTGAGTATCGGTGTGCAGGATTTTTCTCCGATCATTTTGGAAATCATCAATCGGCAACAAACGGCAGAGCAAGTTGAAAACGTAACGCAACAAGCTAGAGCCTTGGGTTATTCGTCCATCAATTATGATTTGATATTTGGGCTCCCCTTACAAGATGCTCAGGCGATCCGCAATACCATGGCAAGAGTGGCTCAGTTACGTCCAGATCGCATTGCATTTTACAGCTATGCCCACGTTCCTTGGATCAAACCCAGTCAACGTGCCTATTCAGAAGCGGACCTCCCCCTAGGCGATGCCAAGCGGGAGCTCTACGAACTCGGTCGAGCGCTACTGGAGTCAGAAGGTTACAAGGAAATTGGCTTGGACCATTTCGCCTTGGCCTCGGATGAACTCTATCACGCCTATGATGCTGGGAACTTGCATCGCAACTTCATGGGCTATACCCCTGCTCATACTCGACTGAGCATTGGCTTGGGAGCTTCCGCCATTAGCGACAGTTGGGATGCCTATGTGCAGAATGAGAAAAAGATTGTCGATTATCGTGCCAGGGTAGCACAAGGCCAACTTCCTTTTTTCAAGGGCCATGTGCTGACCTATCCCGATCAAATTATTCGGAAGCATATCTTGAATCTAATGTGTCAGCACGAAACCCAATGGATAGATCCAGCTTTACAAGATGAAAGCTTCTTGGAAGGAATAGAGCGAATGGAAGAGCTGGAAAAAGATGGATTGATTAGAAGGGATATGTTTAGTTTAGTAGTCACGAAAGAAGGCCTGCCCTTCCTAAGGAATATCTGTCAAGCCTTAGATGCCAGGCTTTGGCAACGAAAGCCGACAGCCCCCCTCTTTAGTTCGGCGATCTAGCCGAAGCCCCCTGACCGGGTGACTAGGAACTCGGTCAGGGGGCTTGCGGAGCCCTACCACTTCTCCCAGTTCCCCCCATCAAAGGCCGGAATGCCTTCTTTGCGCAATTGCTTTACCGCTTTCTTGCTGCGTACGCCGGTCCCAGAGCAGGTAAGAATCGGCCTACGCCAAGCTTTTATTTCCCCTTTAAAGAAATCAAGGTCCTCCAATGGCATTAAAATGGCTTCTTCCGCATGGCCAGCTGCATATTCTGGTAGGGTACGCACATCCAGCAGAATGGCCGCTTTTTTGGGTAATGGTTTAGGCGTGATTTTCGGTAGGCTATGCCGGCTAATCATTTCGTGAGGATAAAACATAATGTGTGTATTTACGAGGTTCTTTCTTATTCCAAATGTAAGCCCTCTAAGCGCTGAGCACCTTGATCAAAGTCACTATCATCATTGATTAAGATCATACGCTAAACCACTGAATCCCTGTAGTTTTGAAGTAATTGATCACGTAAAATATCCTAAGCATGAGAGATACTGTTGTAGTACAAGCACCATCGGCTATTGTTCCCTATTCCATCCAACAATTGGTCGTGGGATTAGAGTTAGGACAAACTGATGATCAGCTGATTGCCTATGCACAATACTTGACTCGTCAGATCCCCACCACTGCGGCGCATTTCGCCCACGTGATTCCAGCTCCTCAGTTGCTAGAGGCATTTTATGAGGACTTAGGGGGGCGCTTCGATGTCAAGGATAGCATATTGAAAAATCTGGATCAAGCCGTCGCCAAATTCTTTGCAAGGCAACAATTAAGCCCTACTTACGGGGCTATTGAAGGCCATCCTCTAAAAGAGTTGATTGGAATTGCGGAGCAAAGAGCGGCCGACCTGATTTTGATCGGACAAAAGACTAACACCTACGAGCATGGCATCCTGGCTAAAAATCTTGCCCGACAATCGGCAATTAACACCCTGATTGTTCCTGAGGCAGCCGAAGTAAAAATCTCGAAAATCCTGGTGCCAATAGATTTTTCGCCTAATAGCGTAAAGGCATTCCAAACCGCCTTTTCCTTGAAGCAGCGACTAGGAGATCAGGTCCAGTTGAGCTGTTTGAATGTATTTGACATGCCTAACCTAAGTGCTTACAACGTGGGGAGAAGTCCTCAGAAATTCAAGGAATGGATCGTCGCAAGTAGACAGGAAGCCTTCGAAAACTTCTTCAATGCCTATGCTCCACAGCAGGAAGATCAAATTCCTGGGGTACTGATCGAAAGACAAGGTCCCGGCTTGTCGAATTACATCTTGAACTATGCGAAAGAAAATGACTTTGACCTCATCGCTATCGGCGCAAAAGGGCATTCCTCTTTAGAAAGATTATTGATGGGTAGCGTCACAGAAAAACTGTTGACCATAAATGAGACTATCCCTACCCTAGTGATTAAATAGTAATTAGCCTGATTTCTATCATCGTAGTAAGTAAGCCTTCTCAGGAAGGCTTACTGCTTGTCAAAATCCAGACTTATGATTATCACAGATAAAAAGAGGCTCGTAGATATCCAAAGAGAATTTCAGACCAAGTTTCCGTATCTAAAATTAGAGTTCTATACGCAGCCGCACGCTCCGGGGGTAGGCTCCTCTAACAAAGTTCTGTTACCGGTTCTTTCTAAAATCGGTGATGTGAGAACCAAACATAACACCGGCGATATCAGCATCAACGGACATTTAAAGGTTAAAAACCTGGAGCAACTTTTCCAAGATCAATATGGTCTTAATGTACAAGTATTTCGCCGTTCAGGCGGGATCTGGCTCCAAACTACCTCCACTGATGACTGGACCCTAACAGAGCAAAATAATAAGGGTAGCCAAGCTCGTATCCACACCGACGAATGGGTGCAGCAGTAAATGCTGGCCAATCCTGATCAAGATTTATTAATCATAGCCAAGTTTTTTAGGAGTTGAAGGGTAGTGCATCCAAGCATGCACTACCCCACCTTCCTAATCATTACAAACTCGAAGACATGAAAAACATACTAATCCCTACCGATTTTTCGGCCTGTGCCGGAAACGCGGTGGATGCAGGAATTCTGCTAGCCAAGCGATTTGAAGCGAGGATTCACTTATTGCATACCTTACCAGGACTCAGAGCTCGGGATCGCAATGATAGCCGCCAGCTTGCAGAACAAGCACAAGCTCGAGAGAATGCGCTAAGTCTTTTGCATGACATCACAAAACAAAACCAAGACTTGAGGTTTTTGGTAGAAGTTCGTGAAGGAAAGTTACCAGCGACCATTTCCCAATACGTAGCTGAAACTGGGGTAGATATGATTGTAATGGGGTCTCATGGCACTAGTGGTCCAAACGAGTATTTCATCGGTTCTAACACCCAAAAAGTTGTCCGCAAAGTTCATCTACCCGTTCTCGTGATTAAAGACAAACTGAAGAACGTTGATTTCAACAAAGTGGTCTTTGCTACCAATTTAAATCAAGGAGAAAAGGAGGCATTTGCCCGCTTTAAGGACTTTGTCAAGCATTTTCTACCAGAGATCCACATTGTCTACATCAACAATGATCCTTTTTTCGGATTGCCCTATGTCCATACCAAAGACTTGCTGGAGGAATGGAAGGTTTTAGCGAAGCCCTTCGAATGCAAAACGCATTATTTCAGCGCTTATACGGTAGATCAGGGGATCAGAGCCCTATCTGACGAAATTGGTGCCAGTTTGGTGTCTATCTCCAACCACCAGCGCCATCCCATGAAGCGCATGTTTTCAGGGAGTAATGTAGAGGCACTCGTTAATCACGCTCAGCTTCCAGTGCTAAGTATTGATTACTAGTGTAGTTCATATGAATGAATTGATTATTGCAAGTATAGCATACCTCACTTTTGAAAGCTATCCCGATCTTTGGCACTCGCCAAATTTCGGGATATTTTTTCGGGCACCCCAAGGGCTATTTATACCTCAATAGGGCTAGAGGCTATCTTCAGAAAAACTTATCTTGGCGGCGATGAGAAATCTGTGGGACAATCGGTTCTTCAATTGGTATACGCTGGCTACCTCTTACCTGAGTCTGAGTGTGGCGGTGATATTGGTTATGTTGTCTTTTTTCATCGGTATTATCGGCTTCTTGTTAATAGAAGATTATACCTTTTTGGAAGCCTTTTACATGACGGCTATCACCATCGCTACCGTTGGATACACAGAGGTAAAACCATTGAGTGCCAACGGGCAACTGTTCACCGGAATTTATATTATTTTAAATCTAGGCATCTTTGCCTATGCGCTCTCCGCCTTCACCAGCTATGTCGCGCACGGAGAATTTTTTCGCAAAATACATCGTAATTTTATCGAACAGCAAATCAATAAAATGAAAGACCATATCATACTTTGTGGATATGGAAGGTATGGCAAGGAAGTGGTAGAAAATTTTCTACACCACAATATCGATTTTATCGTGATTGAGAGAAGTCCAGAAAAGATTGCCGAAATACAAGAACGGCAGGATAATATACACTACGTGGAGGGAGATACGACTCATGATGACATTCTCTTGCTTGCCGGGATTGCCAAAGCCAAGGCCTTAATTAGCGCATTAGGCGATGATACCGAAAATGTATTTACCGTTCTTTCTGCACGGCAGCTGAATCCCGAGTTGAATATCATCAGTAGATCTTTGCATCCTAAAACGGAGGGAAAACTACGAATGGCCGGTGCCAATCACGTGATCATGCCCGAGCAAATCGGTGGGTTTTACATGGCTACCTTGGTCAATAAACCTGGAGCCGTCGACTTCTTTTCCTTCATCACCAATGAGTACGAATCGGATATTGGATTTGAGGAGATAAAGTATGCCAACCTCCCAAAGGAGCACAAAGACAAATCGATCAAAGAAATGAGGATCAGGGAATTGACCGGCGCCAATATTATCGGCTTTCGCAATCAAGCCGGTAAATACTCCGTCAACCCAGGCCCGGATGTTGTTTGTACCAGAGGGACAAGCTTTATCGTACTAGGCAACGAAAGTCAATTACAAGCCTTACGACAGAATTTTGGCCTCCAGGGGTAGAACGCTAGGCTTCTATGGCTGGCACCGGATCTCGATAAGCGTAGTTCAACAAGTCATACGTACTCACAATTCCTACTAATCGATCTCGTTCGTCCACGATTGGAATGGCGTGAAAGAGGTTCTCTCGGAAGAAAGCAGCCGCCAAGAAAATAGAATCTTCCTTTCGCAATTTGGCCACCTGCCTCGTCATTACTTCTTCAACCAAGAGAGATCGAAAAAATCGATTGTTGTTTTCCAAATTCCATTGTCGACCAAATAAGGTCAAATGATCACAAAGTAGATGGTAATCGGACTTGCTAATGATTCCGACTACTTCCCGCTCTGCATTTACTACAGGAATATGATGGATAATATTGTGCTCAAATATTTTGTGTACTTTTTCTAGTGTATCACTAGGATGTACCACTAAAACCTCTTCGGTCATAATGGTAGCGATGTTTCTATCTTCTATCATAGTTCTACATTTTAGGTTGCAACTGATTTAAAGAGGGCTTTCTTAACCTTCCACTTCCGGAAAAGAAACTTGCGCATAAGCATGCTTCAGTAAATCATGGCTGGTTACAATACCGACCAAACGAAAATCCTCGATGACAGGAATTGCATGGAATTTATTTTGCAAGAATATATCAGCCACCAGGCCAATAGAATCATCTGGATCCAGCGTAAGCGGCTGGGACGTCATGATCCGAGTAGCCGTCCAACTCTCATATACCTTGTTGATGTAGGTGGTACCACTAGCATCATGCTCGATGATTCTTGCGATATGGAGCATATCAGCTTTGCTAATGATCCCGACTAGGGCATAGTCCTTACCTACGACCGGCAGGTGATGAATCGGATGATTCTTAAATTTTTCTTCTATAGTAAGCAACTGATCCGTGTCCTTGACGGTGATCAAATCGGTGCTCATTATTTCTGAAATTGGCAGATTCGTGTTCATAATTTTATCTATTGTAGCGTGGCAAAATTTTCTGCGCCTTGGTTCACTTCCCCAAAGAGGGCCAACATTCGCCAAAGTGCAGGATTAATATCTTCACAGTCTAAGGCAAGATTTTCTCGATCAGCGCAAGCCACGCTCTCGTTGAAGCGTTCCAGACATGCAGCTATCGTCTGCCTTTCTTTTTGGAATTGCTCAAAAGTAGCCGGGTCCCAATCCCATGCGGTCAAGATAGGCCGCTCCTGTGCTACGGGATACCATAATTGGTTGAGGTCATACACTAGTTCTTCAAATTCATCCCATTGCAACATGCAGAGATTAGGATCCTTGGCTACCTCAATGACCAAGTCATAGGCCATTTGAAATTCCCAAATATTATCTAGGTAGTAAGGAATGCGATGCCGCATCCTTAACTCCATCAATTCAAATCGAACATGATCTAATTGTACCCAAGCCAAGTCCCATCGGTTTCCATCGATAGCGATGAAGGCATCATGTAGCCAGCCATCTACCAAGCGGAAAGTTTCGGTCCAATCTTCATTCCGGGGCAACATATCCTTGTGGGCTTGATTGAATTGTTGCCACTGGAAGGCCAAGGCAAAAACTGCCTTTTTTGCGCGGCTGGCATCTTGATGATATACATGGTACAGGACCGGTATATAAGCCTTATCGAACTGGGCCATGTCCTTATGTATATCCTTGACCTCACAAGCACCAAGAAATATAAAACCGATGAGTAGAAGTATAGCCTTTTTCATATCTCAGGTATTAGAAAACGATAAAAATGAGTTATCTCGAAGTGATGGTACAATGGATCAGTTGAATGGCAACTGATCCATTTCCCGGTCATAAGCACTAATCGACAGTGATAGCTTTCTTCTCCTCTACTGAATCCACTACCCGCTTGGGGATGGTGATGAGTAGGAGACCATCTTCGTACTTGGCTCTGATCACATCTGGATTAGCGTTCTCAGGTAGCCAAAAGGAGCGATGGAAGGATTGATAGCTAAATTCACGTCGCTGGTAATTGTCCTTTTCCTCTTCTGTTTCCGATTGATTTTCCCCACTAATACGCATTAGCCACTTTTCAACCGTAATCTTAAAATCTTCTTTCTTCAAACCCGGCGCAGCAACCTCCAAGGAATAAGCTTCTTTCGTTTCGGCGATATTCACGGCAGGTAAATTTCTGCCCGTTCGCCAACCATTGATGAAGTCATCATCCTTAAAAAAATTGCCGACCAAAGAAGATACAGTTGGGAAAAAGTCCTTACCTGGATTCCATTTAGTTAATGACATGACTTACTTTTTTGGATTGATAATAAGTTTCTACGAGACCTGAAATTTCACGTCCAAGAAGGACTATGTCGTTTCCTTCATCTCTTATACTTCAAAAATCGGGGCTTTCTCGGCCAATGGCGCTGACCCTTATCAAAGCTCATCATGACTTTTATCAATCCATCCGCAGCCTGCTCTATTTATCTTGTACATAAAAATAGAAGTCATGAAAAAGATTCTAGTTCCTATAGATTTTTCGCCTGCCGCCAGGTATGGATTTGAGTATGCAGAATGGTTAGCCGTAGCCGACTCCAATGAGTTAATCACCATGCATGTAGCTAACTCTCCAGCCTTTGAGGAGACCCTAGCTGCTCCTCATATACAACACTTTAAAAAGGAGCAAAAAAATGCCATCTTACAACACCTGAAGCGCTTCACCACACCTTATCCCGATCATGATGAAGAAGCCTTTACAAGGATTCAAAACCTAGTTTGTGAAATTCGATTTGGTCAAGTCGTGCAACAAATCCTCTCAGTCAGCGAAGAGGAAGCAGTAGATATGATTGT
The DNA here is from genome assembly GCA_019634045.1 of Saprospiraceae bacterium. Classification (GTDB taxonomy): domain Bacteria; phylum Bacteroidota; class Bacteroidia; order Chitinophagales; family Saprospiraceae; genus DT-111. Next base: position 9,721 of record JAHQWA010000184.1, on the reverse strand, counting down.
GATAGGTACGCGCAAAAAGCATTCACTTTGGGATCACCTATTCGGAAGTGTCACCACACAGCTACTGATCCAAAGCTCCATTCCCGTCTTAGTCATTCCAGAAGGTTGTGCTTTCAAACCCATCAAAAAGATGGCTTTTGCCAATGCCATCACCGGAGAAGAGACTTCTACCCTAAGCTACCTAGAAGGACTAGCTAAGCATTGGCAAGCCGATTTACAACAGGTGTTTGTTAATACCATGCCCTATGACTTTTTGCACAACAAGCAAGAAGTTTGGGAGTTGCCAAATCAGGAATTGGGCAAGCAAAGGGTGAATATGGTCCGAGAAACCAATTTGGAACGAGGACTAGATCTATTTACCGCTCAACAAGATATTGATTTGATTGCCATGATGGCTCCGCATAGAGATCGACTCCAGCGCATCTGGCACCGTCATAAGAGAAAATCCATTGCTTATCACACTCACCTTCCCTTGCTAGTAATACCAGCTTCAGCTCATTGAGTTCCCCTCACCCTCCGGGTTTTTCAAAACAGCTTCTTAAAAAGCCCTAATGTTCCGAGCACGGAACATTAGGGCTATGATTTCAGCTGTTAGTATCGAACTATCGGTCTTGCAAAATCAAGAGCGGCACCTTACTGGTGAAAGCTTCTTTCCGAGTGACACTCTGGTGAAACAAGGAAGCCAAGAAGCCTCGTTTGTGTCTAATCATACAGAGTAAATCCCCTTCATATTCGTCCATGAAACGCGTGAGGCTATCATTGACGTTCTCTTCACTAAAATCGAAGTGATTGGCATGCTCGATACCTTCCAGCCAATAAGATAGAGCAGCATCAACGCCCTGGTCCTCGGGTCCTTCTACCTTATGATAGACAGAGAGTTGGGCCTCATAGCCTTTCACTAGATCCACTAGAGTACTAAGGATTTGATCCGACTGGATTTCCTTGCTATCCATTGCCAACACGATCGAGCGAAAAGCCAGAAATTGGCAGCCTTCTGGAATCGCTAAAACCGGAGTTTTGCTTTGGCGAATGACGCCATTGGTCGTACTCCCCAAAAACACCTCTGCCAACCCGCTAGCACCTTGAGTGCCCATTACCACAAGGTCATAGCCCTGCTGATCGGCCTTGTTGGAAATCGCATCAACCGCATCAGCTTTAACTACCACGCCTTCAATTGTGGCACCATTCATCAACTGAGCAGTAGCCTTTTCTAGACTCGAAGTCAAGTCAACATTGGCATCTTCCTTCATATACCGATCCAAGGAAACGAGCATACCTGCTGTACTCCTGACTTTGTAGGTATGGAATAAGGTGATCTTACTCCCGAAGCGATTCGCAATTCCGATGGCGAAGGATAAAGCATTTTCTGCATGTTCAGAAAAATCCGTAGGCACTAATATCTTTTTCATAGTATCTTTTTTTGAATATATAAATGAGCGATTTTAAAAGAGGCATTCCACCACCCTACTAGGTAGGATACTTGGAATGCCCTAACTCGAAGACTTAATTTATGTACACTTGAGTTGGAAATTCTTTTGATACCCTAATCAACCGGAACTGTATGGTTACGGCATTAGGTATTGACACTAGTAGCAATAATGATGACCGCTAATATTTACCCAGATGTGGACAGAAAGTGCTGGGAAAAGCGGTTGAAGAGTTTCTTTTTTAGACAGCGCTTCCGATTAGTAGTCGAAATGTAGAACCAGTAATGGAATATCTAATTCAAAAACCATCTGTTTGGTCAAGCTTTTGTGGAAGAGTTCTCCTACAAAAGACCGATGTGAGGTAACCATGGATAGCAAGTCAATATCATGTTTCTTGATGTAGCTTTGAATCCCTTGGAATACCGATTGGCTCTCAACTACAGAATAAGAGTAGCTTAAATTTGGGGCTGAGTTTTGAACGATTTCCTCAAAGACCGACCTGGCTACCCTGAAAGGCGTTTTATTGTTTTCTTTGACGTGAATAAGGTGAATGTTTGCTTGGTGGAAGATGGCAAAATCTACCATTTCCCTAATCATCACTTCATCCATCGCCTGATTATTGCTGGCATATAATATATTCTTAAAGGGCTGGAGCTGGTAGTTTTTAGGTATGAGCATCACGGGACACCATGCCTGCTGGGCTACCCTAGAAGAAACACTCCCAACAAGTTTGTTCAAGAAACCGCCTTCACCCGTTGTCCCCATCACAATCATATCTACTCCATCCTCTTTAGACATCCTGATGATTTCTTCGGTGGCAAAACCAATCGTGACATCAGCCTCTACAGGAATCCGTTTCGAGCCAGATCCAAGCGGATTGCGATGTTTGGCAGCTCCTAAAAATTCATGAAGCTGCTTACGCTTGATTTCTTCAAAACTCCCGGGCACATAGGTCCCCATTGGATTCATCGTATCAAAGGAAGGATGACTAATATGGACCACCTTAATGGCTCCTTCATTTCGGAGCGCTAGATCATGAGCGAAATCATAAGCATTTGCGGATACCGCTGAGAAGTCTGTTGGGACTAAGATATTCCGTATGTGCACTTGTCGCATATATGGGTCTATCAGATCAGCCAATTTTTCCTTACTTAATTGGTATCCATTTTGTTCGTACAGTACCTTCCCATTGATAGCCAATGCCGGAATTGAAGTTAGATTAAATTCCATGATCGTATCAATATCATTAACCTCCTCCAATCTCAGTTTACGGGAGGAAGACTGATGGGACAACAGGTCACTTAGGGTTTTTCGGAGGTCATTATAATTGTTGTCCCCTACGCCGATCAATTGGATTAAATTCATTCGGATTAAATTATTTGCACTTTATCTTCACTTAATGCCTTGATTACGTCATAAGTAGTTACAATACCTTTTAGTTCATCTCCGTCCACGATGGGGATGGCATGAAAAAGGTTTTCTTTGAAGACTTCTAGAGCTACGTTAATTCGATCATCACTCTCTAGCTTTGCTAGACCTGATGTCATAATGTCTTCAGCTACGAACTTCTCTAGTAGCTTTGCATTTCTTACCTTTTCCTTTTCGGGATTCGCCCCTTTTAGAAAGTGTAACAAATCCGTTTTGCTGATCAATCCCACAATTTTCTTGTGTCTAACAACAGGAAGATGATGAATACGGCGTTCATCAAATATTTCTTTTACTACCTTTAAGTTGTCCTTCGGATTGACGGTCAGGAGGTCCGTAGTCATGATACTGGAAACTGGTGCTAGAATATCCATAGTAAGGCAGATTTAGTGATTGAATATTTAATTCGGATACAAGATCCAGGAAATCAGCCCTGTAAAGAATGACTTTTATCACCTTTTTTCTTGATTAAGCTCAACAAGATTAACCCTGTCATAAAATACCTTGCGGAAAAGTGCAATCAGACTTGAAGAAATACATTAAAACCAAACACCCGCAAGAAGCGGATCAGATATTAAAAGCCATTTTTGCAGATGCGATCGATGGGATTATTACCATTGATGCTCGTGGGATGGTTGAAGCCATTAATCCGGCCGCAGCTGAGCTTTTTGACTATGCGCCAGAAGAGGTAATTGGGCATAATATCAAGATGCTCATGTCCCCTCCCTATCACGAGGAACACGATGGATATATAGAGCGGTATCATCATACACATGAGCCTCGAATTATTGGAATTGGCCGGGAGGTTCAGGGAAGGAGAAAAGATGGCAGTACCTTCCCTTTCTTCTTAAGTGTCAGCGAGATACAATTGAATGACCGGAAGATGTTTGCGGGCATCATTCACGATATCTCGGATATCAAACAAAAGGAAAAAGAGCTACTCTATAGTCAAAATCAATTTAAGGCCATCTTTGAGTCAGCAGTCGATGCTATCATTATCATCAACCAGCGAGGGATTGTCCAAATTGCTAATCCAGCAACTGCTAAACTATTTGGTTACCCTATTGAGGAATTGGAAGGCCACAACATCAATAAATTGATGGACTCGCCTGATCGAGCTAAGCACGACAACTACATCAAGAGGTATTTGGACACCAAAGAAGCCCACATTGTTGGTAAGGGCCGCGAGGTACTCGCTAGGCATAAAAATGGACATAATTTCCCCATTATGTTAGCTGTGAGTGAGATCCAATTGGAGCAAGAAATCTTTTTTGTCGGCTTAATTCATGATCTGAGTCAACAAAAGGAAATTGAAGAGGCCATTCGCACGATGAATGAGGAGTTGGAAGACCAGGTCTCTAAAAGAACGGAGGAGCTGTCCAAGGTGGTGAATAAACTACTTTCTACGAATAAGCAGTTGAAAATTGAAATCGCAGAACGGAAGAAGGTGGAAGAAGCCCTGATTGGTAGCCAGAAAGAATTGAGAAGCTCACTGGAAAAAGAAAAGGAATTGAGCGAATTGAAGTCTAGGTTCGTCTCGATGGCTTCTCATGAGTTTAGAACGCCATTGAGCACTATTTTATCTTCCGCCTCATTGATCGGAAAATATACCGAAGGAGTCCAGCAAGAAAGACGGCAAAAACACATCGACCGTATCAAGTCAATGGTCAATACCTTAACTGGCGTGCTTAATGACTTTCTCTCTTTGAGCAAGCTGGAGGAAGGGCGGATCCAGGTGATTCCAGAACAGTTCCAGTTTAATGCCTTCTGTAAGGCCGTATTTGAACAGGTCTGGCCACTACTGAAGCAAGAGCAACAGCTCAAACATGAAGCCCTACCCACTGAGGTAGAAGTTTTCCACGACAAGCAGTTGATCAGAAATATTTTGTTTAACTTGATTTCGAATGCCATAAAATACTCTCCTGACGGCAGTATCATTCATTGCCGCACCCGAATGGATAAGGACAAAATACACATCGAGATACAAGACCAAGGCATGGGAATTCCAGAAGCGGATCAAAAGCATTTATTTACTCGCTTCTTTAGAGCGTCCAATGCCATTAACATCCAGGGTACAGGTCTTGGATTGAATATTGTCAGAAGCTATGTTGACCTACTTAAGGGAGAAATCAGCTTCAACAGTGTAGAGGGCGAAGGGACAACCTTTTACGTTCAAATTCCAACACAATATCAGGCATGAAAAAAATATTAGTGATCGAAGACAATCTGGAGGTTAGAGAGAACCTAGCCGAGATTCTAGAGCTATCCGGTTATGAGGTAGCTACTGCAGAAAACGGGAAAATCGGTGTGCAAGAGGCGCGCTCCGTCAAGCCGGACCTCATCTTATGTGATGTGATGATGCCAGAACTGGATGGATTTGGTGTTTTAAGGATTCTAGATCAAAATCCAAAAACTGCAGATATCCCCTTCGTTTTTCTAACTGCCAAAGCCGAAAAGGATGACTTCAGAAAAGGGATGAATTTAGGGGCGGATGATTACATCACTAAACCATTTGATGATGTTGAACTGCTAGATGCGATCGAAATGCGCTTAAAGAAAAGCGAACGAATCAAGAAGAGTTTTGATGGTACTGCTCAAGGATTAACTAGCTTCATTAGCGAAGCCCGAGGCCAGCGAGAGCTCAACAAATTATCCGAAGATCGCGAAATCCAGCGTTTCCGAAAAAAGGACTTCGTTTACGAAGAAGGCCAATATGCCAAAAGACTCTACTTCATAGCCAGCGGGAAGGTAAAGACCTTCAAAACCAATGATGTAGGTAAAGAATATATTATCAAGATTCATAAAGCGGGTGAGTTCCTGGGCTATCAGGCTTTGATCAAAGAAGACAAATACCATGAAAGTGCCAGCGCCCTGGAGGAGACGGAACTGAGCTTAATTCCCAAAGAAGATTTCTTCGCACTGCTCTACAACAATCGAGACTTCTCCGCTCGCTTCATCAAGATGCTCGCCGACAATATGGAGGATCAAGAAGAACAACTCCTCAGCCTCGCCTACAATTCCATCCGAAAAAGGGTAGCCGAATCTTTGTTGGTACTGCAAGAACGATTTGCCAAGGACGGAATCAGCATCCTACGAGATGATCTAGCCAGCATGGTCGGCACGGCCAAGGAAAGCGTCATTCGTACCCTCACAGATTTTAAAAATGAAGGCTTGATCAAGATTGAGAGCGGTAGCATATCGATTCTCGCAACAGATAAGCTGGCAGCTATGCCAAATTAGCCTAGCGCTAAGTTTTGCTTGCTACCTCCTAGGTGGTTTTGCGATAGTTCAAAATGGCCCAGACATTGAATAAAGTCGCAAAGCCCAGCATAATCAGAACATGTTGTGTAATGTGCTGAAACGTACTTCCCTTTAAAACCACCATCCGCATCACTTCGATAAAGTAGGTCACTGGATTGGCGTATGCGATCACTTTTGCCCAGGTTGGCATGGCATCAATCGAAGTAAACAAACCACTCATTAATATAAAAACCATCATAAAGAAAAACGATACAGACATGGCTTGTTGCTGGGTTTCCGAATAGGTGGAGATCAACAAACCAAACCCTAAAATGGCAATCAAGAACAAGGCCAAATACCCATATAGCAGGAGCAGACTTCCTTGCGGTACGATGCTATAAACGCCCCAAGAAATGATAAAGAACCCGATACTGAACACGATCAATCCGATCACCAAAAAGGGAATGAGTTTTCCCAAAATATAGTGGTGTTTTTTGATCGGGGAAACATTGATTTGCTCTATCGTGCCCACTTCCTTTTCCTTCACAATATTGAGCCCACACATATAAGCGCCCACCATGGTCACCAAAATCACCAAGATCGCCGGCACCATAAAGACCTTATAATTCAAGTAAGGATTAAACCAATTGATGGCTGTCAACTCAATCCGCTTTACGGTGGAAACTGGCCCTGAAAAGTTGATCTCTGGTTGAATACTTTCACTGAAATTTCTGATGATAGAACTCAAATAAGAACCACCAAGACTGGCTTTCGTACCATTAATGGCATTCACCGCTATAAATACCTCCTGCGAACCGGTACGATATATATTCTTTTCAAAGTTGATAGGTATCTCCAAGATTAAATCTGCTTCGTCTGATTCAATTTTCCGGTAGGAAGCTTTAAACGATTGGTCCCCCTCTATCAGCCGGAAATATTTTGATGCAGCTATTTTTGAGATTAAGCGCTGGGAAAAAGTGGAGTGATCATTATCTACGATGGAGATATTGATGTTCTTCACCTCGTAGTCTGCAGCCAAAGGCATAATCAATAGCTGCACCAAAGGCATGGCAAATATTAAAGGCAATAAGGTCTTATTCCTAAAAATCTGCTTAAACTCTTTTATTAACAAAAATTTTAGTGGCCTCATTGGAGTCTAATTTTAAATTTTTGAAAACTAACCAATAACAGAAAAATAGTCATGCCGGAAAGTACCAACGTTTCCTTCCATATACTCAGAAACCCTACCCCCTTGATCATGATACTCTTGACAATGATGTAGTACCATTTAGAGGGCACCACATTCGCCACCACCTGTAAGGCCACCGGCATGTTCTCTAGGGGAAACATAAATCCGGAAAATAGAACAGTCGGCAATAGCATAGCCATTAATGAAATAAGCATAGCTGCTTGCTGTGTCTCCGTGACATTAGAGATCAATAAGCCTAAGGACAATGCACAGAGAATCAGAATAGAACTAACCAAGTATAGCAGTATCAAGCTACCGTTCATCGGCATATCCAGTAGGAAAACACTCATCAGCAGGATAACCGTGAGATTGATGATGGAAAGGAAGAAATAAGGAATCGCCTTGGCAATAATCACCGTCAGCGGATTCATCGGTGACACCAGCAATATCTCCATGGTCCCCTTCTCCTTCTCTCGGACTATCGAAACTGACGTCATTAGCACACAAACCAATAATAACACCAAGGCCATCACCCCAGGTACGAAATTGGTCGCCCCCTTGAGTTCTGGATTGTACAGCATCCGTATTTCCGGTGAAACCACTGGCCTCATCCCAGCCTCACCATTGAAACTTTGTTGAAAATCAGAGGTGATTGAATTGATGTAGCTGGTGAGTGTACTGGCCGTATTAGGATCGGATGCATCAGCAATCACTTGTAATTGAGCCTCGTTCTTGTGTAGTAGGTCTTGCTCAAAATTGTTCGGAAAAACGACTACCAGCTTAACATCGCCTTGCTGGAAGACAGATTCGATCTGTTGCTGATCCATCATGAGCTCCTTAACGATAAAATTCTTAGAGACAGAGATCTTATCAATTAGTTGTCGGGAGGCATTGTCCTGCGCATAGTCACAAATAACGATATTAGAGTCCTTGATTTCATTCGTCAATGCAAACCCAAACAGGACGATCTGAGCAATGGGTAAGCCGAATAGCATCAGAAGGGTTTTGTTATCCCTAAAAACGTGCAGAAACTCTTTCTTGACGAATATGAAAAACTGCTTCATTACTAATCAGATTTTCTTTTGGCTTGGCGGGCCAGTTGAAAGAACACATCATCCATGGTTTCAGCCTCAAAATCCCGTTTTAAAGCGCTGGGGCTATCTAAGGCCGCTATTTTTCCATCTACCATCATAGAGATGCGATTACAATACTCCGCTTCGTCCATGTAGTGCGTCGTCACAAAAATGGTAATCCCCATGTCAGCCGCTTCGTAGATCAAGTCCCAAAACTGCCTACGGGTGATCGGGTCTACTCCACCGGTTGGCTCATCCAGGAAGACAATGGAAGGCTGGTGGATGATCGCCACCGAAAAAGCCAGCTTCTGTTTCCACCCCAAGGGTAAAGATCCCACCAGCGTATTGGCATGATCTACCAGTCCCAATTGTTGAATGAGGCTATCCGACTTTTCTTTAACCGCTTTATCGCTCAGACCGTAAATCCCGCCAAAGAAGTGGATATTCTCTTTGATCGTCAAATCCTCATACAAGGAGAACTTTTGGCTCATATATCCGATGCTGCGCTTTATTTTCTCGGTTTCTTTGTACACATCAAAGCCAGCAACGGAGGCAGCACCACCAGAGGGTTTCGACAACCCACACAACATGCGCATGGCGGTGGTTTTTCCCGCACCATTGGCTCCCAAGAAACCAAAAATCTCCCCTCGGTAAACTTCAAAACTGATATGATCCACCGCCGTAAAATCACCAAATTGTTTGGTGAGGTCCTGCGCCGAGATAACTATATTTTCAGGGTCCATCATTGTTCATTAGTTGTATAAAACAATCTTCTACAGTGGGTGTGATGGCATGCATCTCCACATTGGCATGTGCAATAGCATCTAGGAATGGGGATTGTCCATTAGCCAGATTCAGGGGATCTCGCAAAGTGATATGGTGATACTCTCCAAAAGAAAAGGCGGAACTGACTTGTGGGTGCGCCCTTAAATCCTTGAGGAGACCACTCATGTTATCGGACTTAATAGCGAATAATTCGTCGGGATAGCCAGCAATGATTCCAGCGGGTGTATCGATCGACATAATCTGACCTTCCTGCACCAAGGCAATCCGCTCGCACATCGTCGCTTCATCCATATAGGGGGTAGAAACCAGGATGGTTATACCTTCTGCTTTCAGTCTTTTCAACATCTCCCAGAATTCTTTGCGAGATACCGTATCGACGCCGGTGGTGGGCTCATCCAAGAACAGAACCTCCGGGCGATGAATGAGCGCACAACAAAGCGCCAGCTTCTGCTTCATCCCACCGGAAAGCTTGCCAGCTCTCCGATTTTTAAAGGGCTCTAATTGTACGTAGATATCTTTTATTAAGTGATAGTTTTCCTCGACCGTGGTATCAAAGATCGAAGCAAAGAAATTCAAGTTCT
>JAHQWA010000183.1 GCA_019634045.1 Saprospiraceae bacterium | reverse complement strand
GGTATAGGAATCAAAGGTGGAACGCAGATGATCTAAAAGAGCATAAAACTCTTCAATGTCATATTCCTTGAGCATTACAAACAACTCTCCATAATTACTTGTGTAATTGACCGGATTGACATTGTAATAGATCCGAGGGTTGCCATGGCCAACGTTGGAAGCATAATACTCTATTGATTCCACCTCATCGAGCACCCCCTCCACAAAGCGTACCGCCTCATTGGTGGCGTCCAAGTTGCTACCATTCGGGAGGCGTACCGTAATTCTAAACTGCGGTTTTTCTGCCTTTGGAAAAAAGCTTACGCCTACCAGCGGGAACAACATAAATGCCCCGACTAAACTCGCCATCGCCAGAGAAATAGTCAAGAATCGATGATGGAGTGTCCAGTTCAAAGCTTTCCGATAAGGCCCTTCTACAAAGCGCTTAATGGCTTTAAAAGTAAAAGTTGCACGGGCTTCCTCCGATTTCTTCTCTTTTAATACCTTACTAGCGATGTAGGGGGTGAGCGTTACCGCAATGATCAAGGAAGCCGTCAAGGTAGCAATGACCGTCACTGGTAGAGCTTTGATAAAGGCCCCGGTAGTTTCCGGCATCATGATGATGGGGACAAAAGCTAAGACCGTGGTTAAAGTAGCACTCGTGATGGGAGCGATCAACTGCTGGGTAGCCTTAATCGCGGCATCTGTGCGACTATAACCTTGCCCAATAAATCGCTCGATATTTTCAATAATGGCAATGGAATTGTCCACCAATAAACCTAGTGCTACAATCAGTCCTGCAATGGACATCTGTTGTAAAGAAAAGCCAGCTGAATCAACGACCCAAAGACCAATTAAGATGGATAGGGGAATCGATATCATGACGATGGAAGAAGAGCGAGCTCCCAATAGCAAAAAGATAATTACTCCAACCAGGATGATTCCTTGCAGCAAATTAGAAAGAAACCCGCTAACCCGTTCCTTCACTCCATCCGCCTGATCAAAAACGTACTCTAAGCGGATATCTCCTGCCAAAGCTATATCCTCAACCTTATCCTTGATCGGGTTGGCCACATCAAAAATGTTGTAACCATCCTTTTGCTGCGTATTAATGTAAATGGCCTTTTCTCCATTGTATCTTCCCATCCAACGATCATCCTCATAATCAAAATAGACTGCGGCGATATTTTTCAGATAAATGATCTTCCCTTGATAACTACCGACGACTGTATTCTTGATCTGATTGAGATCCTCATACGCCCCGGAGGTTTTGATGTTGAATAATCGGTTGGAGACCTTCACTGCGCCTCCAGGAATATTGGCATTACTACTTTGAATCGATCGTTCAATATCGTCCAAGGAGATGTTCATCTCCGTCATGAGAACGGGATTCAAGGCTATTCGTATCTCTTGCTCAGGGTAGGCTTCGATCTCTACTTTCTTCACTCCATCCACATCTTCGATGACAGATTTAATCCTTTCCGCTTCCGATTTCATGCGTCGAAAGCTAGCCTTTTCCGAGACTAACGCCATCTGCATAATATTTACCGTACTGGTAGAAAACTTCCGCAAATCCAGCTGATACAAATCGGAAGGAAGCTCATCTCGAACCTGATTGACCTGACGAACCACTTCATCATATCTATCGTCAGGATCCAAACCGAATATAGATTCTACGGCAACTACGGCTACGCCGTCGTTAATGGTGGTACGGATCTCTTGGATATCGTCCAATTCATTGACCGCCTCTTCAATCACATCCACTACCTGGCTTTCCATATCCTCGGGATTAGCTCCTGGATAAACCGCTACAATGATGGTATTTGGGATCTCCACTACGGGGTCTTCCCGTTGTGGCATACTTAAGAAGGACATTACCCCCATTACCAATAGGGCTACGAATACGGTAAGGGTGAATTGATAATTTTCTATAGAAAACTTTGGAATGTTCATTTCACTGGATTTAGTACCTAAGGTCAAGCAGAGGCTTAATTATTTTGGCTAATCAAGATGGCCTCGTGTTCTTCGATGTAACCGACACTGCTAATAATTACTTCATCTGCTGCTTGCAAGCCTTTACTGACTAATAAACGATCGCCTCGGATTCGGTGAATTTCGATCGGAACTTTTTTGGCTTTCCCATCCTCCGCTAAAAAGATCTCACCGCGTTTTGCATCAGCCTTGATCAAGGCATCAATCGGGATTTCTATCAGGGCTGCTTTTGCCGGCGCCTCAATCTCTACCGTCCCGATGAACCCAGAGAGTAATTTCTTTCCTTGTGGATCCACTTCGATCTCGACCTCAAAGGTATTGGTGTAAGGATCAGCGATGCTTGCGATCTCTCGGATGGTCCCATCAAAGGTGGTGCTTCCATGGGCATCAAATTTCACATCAGCTTTATCTCCTAGGTTGACATGAATGATATCCTTGTCCGTAAGGTTAACCCGAATTACCATAGCCTTATCCTTAGAGCCAAAATCAAAAATGGGCTTACCAGGATTGGCTAACTCATTGGCTTCCGCATGTTTACGCAGGATCACACCTCTCGATGGCGCTGTAATTCTAGAATATTTCAGATTAAATTCCGCCATTGTAACATTGCGGTTGTTGAAGGCTAAACCTTTCTCTGCGGCTTGCAATTGGTTTTTAGCATTGTCCATTTGCACTTCTGCATTCTCCAATTGCTCAAGTGTTGCCACACTATCCTCATAGAGGGCTTTCGCATTCCGGTAATCTCTTTCCGCCAATTTTACAGCCAGTTGAGCATTTTCAATATTGATAGCCGCTTGCTCCTTCCCTAGCATAGCCTGTTGGGTTTGAGCTTGTATTTCAGATAGGTCCAACTCTGCCAGCAATTGCCCTTTTCGGACTTGTTGGCCTTCTTTTACAAAGATCTTTTTGATGATTCCGCCCGTCTTAAAACTGAGCTTACTTTCCTCGCTAGAGGCCAACTTACCAGTGGCGAAGATGAATTCTTCAAAATCAACCGCCTCTGCGCTAAAGGTTTCTACTTTTCGAGGAGCTTTATCTTCTTTTGCTGATTCTGATGCATTTTGTCCACCACATGCAAGCAAAAGGAGACTGAGAGAGAATAAGGAGAGAATATTCTGTACGTTTTTCATTGTATAAGATCATTGAAAACATGAAATGCGCAAGGGTGGAGAATAGAAATTATTATCATCATCTAAACTTAGCTATCCTCCACCGCAAACGCCCAGATAATTGAACTTAATAGGTCTCTTGTGTGGTCTATGGGGCGTGGGTCAACTGCGGGCTTATACCATTACTTAAATTCGTAGGTGCCTGCTGCCCGTTCCAATTCTGCTATTCGAATTTGGTAATCGAATTCGGCAATAATGGATTGCTGCTGCGCATTTGTCATTTGGGTTCGTGCATTCGTGAGTTCCACCTGATTGGCCTGGCCAATGCTATATTTCTTTGCTACTAATTTGTAGGCTTCCTTCAGGGCTTTTACCTGTGCTTCCGCCAATTCTACTTGTTTGATAGCAGCCTCTAGTTCGTGATAAGCACTGATGGTTTGCAACCCGATTTGTTGTTGTACCTCCAGTTTCTGCTGAGCTAGCTCTTGCTTTTCAATTTTAGCTTGCTGTACTTTTGGCTTATTACTACGATCAAATAGATTCCAGCTCATCACGACCGAGCCCATGATGTAGTCACTATCCGCATCAAGGTTATAATCCACACCTTGCACTCCATAGTCTACTGCTAAATTGACCTGTGGAAGCATATTTCCTTTACTGAGCTTAATCTTATTGTCAGTGGCAGAAAGGAAATAGTTCATTTGTTGGATTTCTTCTCGATTAGAGGTAGCACTATTGATGAGCTGTGCACGATCCGTAACAGCTATTGGATTGACAGCTGCTTCTTGGATGGTAATGTCGCGTTCAAACTCTTGATTCAACAGGAAATTAAAGTAGGACTTGGCAATTTTCTCGTTTTTCTGTGCATTTGTTAAATCTTGCTCTACCTGCTTTACTTGGGCCTGCGCCGCATACACTTCATCAATGGTGACCTTATGATTGCGGTGTAAACTTTCACTGGTCCGTAGGTTTTCGTTTACTAAGAGCATCGTATTTTCATATAGCCTTATCGCCTCCAGTGCTTTTGCATAGTTATAATAAGCGGTCTTTACCTCCTTTACCAACTCCCTTTTGTATACATCTACGCCAATTCTTTCCGATTCAGAAAGGTTGGCTTGAATTCTTTGATTCTGGATAATGGCCGCATTGAATAATGGCATAGCAGCGCGGAAATAGGTTTCTTGTTCACGCCTACGTAAAAAGTTCTCCGATTCATTTTCAATGGTAGGATATACAGGAATATCGGGATAATCAGGACTGGCATCGCTAGCCAAGTCGTTGATGAGATTTAGATTTTGGTAGACGGGATTGACCAGATCTCCAATGGGAAGAACAATAGCACGCCCCCCTTCTGCCATAGAATAGCGCGCTTGCAATGACAGTTTTGGGATAAACATGGCTTTGGCTTCCTTTAGTGCTTCTAGACTTCTTTTATAGGAAAGATTTTTTTGTTGCAGCGCCACGTTGTTGTTCAAGGCCTCCTGGATGTAGGTATCCAATACAGAAGATTGTGCGTTGATGTCGCTAGCAAAAACAAATAGTAAGAAGAGTAAGGCAGTCGAGTGATAAATTTTCATCAGCAATTATTCTAAAACTGTTGTTGATCTCTATTGGGGAAAAGGTTGCTTCTTATCGGGATAATTAACGACTATCCCTCAAGTATAACCTTCACTACACTTCAATATTCCGGGTATTGCGGCCATGTTTCCACCCTAAATCTTTGAATCGTCTAAATTCAGGGCTGAATCGTGCAATGGTCTATTTGAATTGCCTGCGGAATTTCGATAGCACAAATAAGCAGGAAAGATGGATGTACAGCGTCCGAGAATGGCATAATGAGGGAATTCGGACGGGTTTTCAGGAGGCTGGATGGACCGCTAGCGACTGAGGGAAAGGCTGGTCAGCCATATCGGCGACATAGATGACCCCAAACTCATTCTTCAACAAGAGATCCGTTTGCTGTTTGAGTTGATCCTGATAATGAAGATCTTTTTCTTGTAGTTCTACCCACAGAACATAAGCCAAGTTCTCATGCTGGTAAATACAATTCTCCACTTTGGTCCAGAAGAATCTATCTCCAATGTAGAAAGGTAAGCGTAGGTATAGCGGCTGGAGCCAGCGATAAAGGAGACTTTTCCGATAGTAGGTGGTAATGGCATCGATTGCCAGAAGGGTGTCCGATACTTTATCGCTGAGTGCTTGGGCCAGTTGATGAGCGGGCTTGGGCTCTGGATAAATAGGTTCTCCAGTATTTTGATGGAATCTAGTTCGGTAATTTTTCACCTCAAAGAAAGCTACCAGATTCTCTTTAAGATTTAAAGCAATAAAATCTATCCCTTTTAAGCCCATCCCACTTAATCCTTTGTAGTACCTATGGCTATCGTATTTCTTGACTACCCAATCCTTATTAAAGGTAAACCTAAGACCACTTTCGGTAAAACTCCTCATGATAGGCTACGTCCAGCAATTTTAAAAGAACGCAGTTCACGAACGTATTCGCTCGGGGTTTGCTTCGTAAACTTCTTGAATATGGCATTGAAGGTGGACTTAGAGTTGAATCCCGCCTCAAAGGCTAATCCCAGTAAAGTAAAATGCTCAAATCGGTTATCGTGCACCAACTGTTTGAACTCCTCTACCCGGTAAGAGTTGATAAAGTCGAAGAAATTCATACCCAACTGCTCATTAATAATCTTTGACAACTGATTCACTGGAATATGAGTGCGATGGGATAATTCAGCAATGGAGATCTTGGATTCAAGAAATGGTTTTTCCTTGACCATATAATTTCGAAGGGCTTCCAAATAGGCTTTAATCTTTTCCGGAGCCATGCCTTGAGGAGTAGCACTTTCCGGGTTTTCCTCTACTCGTTGATCTACAAAAACGGGGTGTTCTCGCAAACCATATACGCCCAAGTACAAGATCCCCAACATGAGGACAATAAAACTCAATTGTAAACCTGATGTAGGAAGAATAGATAACCAATAATTTCCTAATACATCAAATAATACAAAGGCACTCCAGGTGGTCAACTCGATCCAGAAAAAACGGTTCAGCCATTCCAGGCTTACGTCTTCTAAATAGGAAAATTTAGTTAGGATGTACTCATCATGCTGCCGTAAGAGCAAATAGGTCTTGTATAGGTAATAAGGAAAGGCCCCAAGGAATAAACCATAGTAGATCGCATCAAACCAAACCGGATGCGTATTGTTCATGATCTGTTCACAAAGTGAGATTCTTTCCGCTCCATTCAAAGGAAATAAGTTTACAGCCAGCACCAATAGTGCTATTACAAAGGGAATCAGATGCCCAATGTGTTTTTTCCAAGACCACTCAAAATCTGGTTCGGATACTGCTCTGACATAAAAGTAAAACAAGAGTGCCCCCAAGTACCCTAGCACATAAGCATATAGAGGAATGGCTGGTATGAAAGGCATTAGTTCATGGCGATAATTATAGAGGAGAGCAATCACAAACATCAAGGAGAGCTCCATGGCCAGGATCATATCCGCTACTTTGCGATCTTTCTTCAGACAAAGTAGCAAGGAGAGTACAAGGGCTTGAGAAATCCCGACCGTAATAAGGACCTGGATAAGCATAGGTGTTTTTCTGTTAAATAGGAAAAGAGATAAACACAAGTTAGGGTATCTAATGAACAAACGAAACAACAAAAAGATGCTTGTCTCTTATCTCATTCATTTTCCTTTGTTCTTTTTTCCGAGCAACCTTTCATTCTCACTTATTGATTCAGCACGGAATCCAATGGTCCTTCACTAATTATCAGTGTCCACTCCTTTTTCAAGCAAAAGAAATAATCGAAAGCTTAGGCTGATTCATCGATGTGAATACTAACGGTAGGAGGAGGTTTAGCACATTCGCTAAATACTCCGTAACACACACCAGTCAAAAAACAACCCTTGGTTGGAAGCCGACTTGGGGCTATTCTTCGTATATCGAAGAGCTGAATATGGAATCGAACTGATTGTTGCGGGGAAGGGCTTACAAATATTATCTGATCGGCTTAATCGGAAAAATTCAAAGACAGACAGCGGAACAGTTCTAAGTTACTAGGACCCTAAATCTATGTAAAGCAGCAGTTCTTCAAGAGTAGTCGTTCTAAAAACAGGATGTAAATGAATAGAGGCAATTCAAAATGTTTTCCCCTTCGGAATTCCCTTTTTGTCTTTTACTATTATAGAATTCTTCATAGCACTGTTTAAAACCTCAAATAGAATGAGATTTATACTCCTTGCTGCTTTACTTGCTTGTACTTTCCCATTCTATGCTGCTGCCCAAAAAAACGCAGTTGAAATAGGGGTTGGGATCGGGAACCTTGTAGAAGGGGAGCACAGACTAGGAAAAGCTGAGGTACATTTCAGCCTCTTTCGGGCTTTTCAGTTTGGGGAGCTAGGCTTGGACTTTGCTTCAGGCGGAAATTTCATACCGGGGGAAAGCGGAATAACAGAAGACAACAGCGACATATTATCCTCGAAGGATTCCCGCTTTAGTTCGATTGCTCTTCTATATCGAATACCTTTTCAAAAACACCTCTTTGTTGAACCTAGACTAGGATATTCCTCCTTAAGTGCATTTATCCACACCGATGATCGTCGGAAATTAAGGCAACCCAACTTTAGTGCAGGACTCGGCCTTGGAGCTTCCTTAGGCAATCTTAGCTTATCCCTTCGTTATCAATATTTGGGTAAAACTGCTGATTTCACCGGATTCAGAGGGTCGACAGAGGTAATTTCCGTTTCGGAACCTGTTTCTTTACTACTCTTCAGAACGTCTTATCGTTTTAATCTTTAATCACTTGGATTATAACAATAGAACCGTTGATTAGCGCTCGGCATAAAAAGAAACATCCCGTATCCTGAGTCAGGATACGGGATGCACTCGCAAAATATATCGCTAATTATGGTTGATCTAAGCACTTTCCAGTGCAGCAGCACCACCAACGATCTCCAAGATCTCTTTGGTGATTACTTCCTGACGTGCTTTGTTGTAAGTGATCTTCATTTCTTTCAGTAGTTCCTCGGCATTCTCCGTGGCTTTATCCATCGCCGTCATACGAGCACCATGCTCCGAAGCATGTGTATCTAGCAAATACTTATAGAACTGTGTTTGCAAAATACTAGGTACTAGATGACTCAATAGTCCTTCCTTACCCGGTTCGAAGATATAGTCAGCTTTAGCATTTCCTCCCTCCTCATTCTCGATCTTGGCGACTGGCAAAAACTGCTCCGCTTCAGCAAACTGCATGGCTGCATTCTTGAATCGGCCGTAGGATACGTCAATCGCATCGAACTCTTGATCTTGGAAAGATTTCATCAAGCCCTGTGCCACCTTAGCCACATTATCAAAGTTCAAGTCGGAGAAGATCTCCATATGGTCTTTGATAAAATTCAGATCGGGATAGCGGTTTTTGAAGTAATCAAAACCTTTTTTTCCAATAAACATCACAGACAAATTGCCCTTAGCTCTTTGTTCCGCGTATTTATTCTCCACTAGTTCAATCGCCGCTTTTGATACATTGGTATTAAAAGCACCACATAGACCTCGATTAGAGGTTACTACCACGATACAAGCCTTGTCCACGGGTCTTTCTGTACCAAATTCGGTATCTACATCACCGTCTAGGTTAGACAGGATATTGCGCAACATTTCATTCAACTTATTTGCGTAAGGACGCATTTGCTGAATCGCTTGCTGAGCTCTACGCAACTTAGCGGCAGACACCAGCTTCATCGCATTAGTGATCTGTTGCGTGTTTTTTACCGATTTAATTCTTTCCCGTACCTCTTTTAAGTTGGCAGCCATATATTAAGGAGTTTTCTGGGGGCTGGCACGGTGAAACTACTGCTCACCTTTACCCGCCACCAGATAGCCATTAACTACTTACGATTTATATTGAGCCGTCATTTCTACGGCCAACGATTTCAAAGTTGAAGTTGCTTCATCCGTCAACTTACCACTTTTGAAGGTCTCCAAGACCTCAGGATGACGTTGCTCTAAAGCTGTTAGGAATACACTTTCGAATTCCCTCACTTTTTCCACAGGAACGTCTCTCAAAAGCCCCTTTGTTCCCAGAAAGATGATAGCTACTTGCTTTTCAACAGTTACTGGAGAATACTGAGGTTGCTTCAAGATCTCCACGTTACGCTTACCTTTTTCAAGGATAAGTGTAGTAGCTGCATCTAGATCAGAACCGAACTTAGAAAAAGCTTCTAGCTCACGGTACTGAGCCTGATCAAGCTTCAAGGTACCAGCTACTTTTTTCATCGACTTGATCTGTGCACTACCCCCTACACGCGATACAGAGATACCCACGTTAATGGCTGGTCTCACACCTGCGTTAAATAGGTTGGATTCCAAGAAGATCTGACCATCCGTAATAGAAATTACGTTGGTAGGGATATAAGCAGAAACGTCACCCGCTTGCGTTTCAATGATTGGAAGGGCCGTTAAAGAACCTCCTCCTTTCACCAATGGGTTTCCGTCACTATCTTTCGCTGTTTTCAATGACTCAGGCAAGTCATTCATATCTCTTGCGATTTCATCATTGGCAATGATCTTAGCCGCACGCTCCAACAAGCGAGAGTGAAGGTAGAATACATCACCAGGATATGCCTCACGACCTGGAGGACGACGCAACAACAGAGATACCTCACGATAAGCTACGGCTTGCTTTGACAAATCATCATAGATGATCAAAGCAGGGCGCCCAGTGTCACGGAAATATTCTCCGATCGCTGCTCCAGCAAAAGGAGCGTAGAACTGAAGTGGTGCTGGGTCGGCTGCAGAAGCAGAAACGATAACGGTGTAGTCCATCGCTCCATTCTCCTCCAACGTTTTAGCCACCTGTGCCACTGTAGAAGCTTTCTGTCCAGAAGCTACATAGATACAGAATACAGGCTCACCTCTATCGTAGAATTCTTTTTGGTTGATGATCGTATCAAGCGCGATAGCCGTCTTACCTGTCTGACGGTCACCGATGATCAACTCACGCTGTCCTCTACCAATCGGGATCATCGCGTCAATCGCCTTAATACCCGTTTGCAAAGGTTCATTTACAGGCTGTCGGTAGATTACACCTGGAGCTTTTCTCTCCAAAGGCATCTCGTACTTCTCACCAGCAATCTCGCCTCTACCATCAATCGGCTCCCCTAGTGGATTCACTACACGTCCCACGAACCCTTCGCCTACACTTAAAGAGGCGATTGTTCCTGTACGATGTACTCTAGAGCCTTCGCGAATACCATCGCCAGCTCCCATCAATACTACCCCTACATTATCCTCTTCCAGGTTCAATACGATAGCTTGTACGCCTGTGTCAAACTCAACCAATTCACCTGCTTGTGCGTTAGTCAAGCCATAGACGCGGGCAATACCATCACCCACTTGCAAAACGGTTCCGTACTCTTCTAATTCAGTTGCAGAAGAAAAGCCAGACAATTGTTGCTTGAGTATCGCTGATATTTCATCAGGTTTTACATCAACCATAATTCTTTAGAATTTACGTTTAGCGATTTATTATCAACGGGCCATGATCATAGAGATATACTTGTTATCTCTAAAGCCCTTCTTAAGTTCATCCAATTTATTTGCCACACTGGCATCGTAGATGTTGTCTTCAAATTCAATAATGAAGCCACCGATCAACTCTGGATCCACCTCTACACTAATTTCCACTTTATCATCAGTCACCGTACTATCCAATAGCTTACGCTTGATTGAAGCTAAGGCCTCATCACTCAAAGGTGCGGCAGTTATCAATCTAACAGTAGAGATATGCTTCAATTTCTTGTACTGAGAAAGGAATTCCACTGCAATATCAGACAAGTAAGATTCACGGCCTTTCGTCAATAGGATATTTAGGAAGGCCATGGTCAGCTCATCATATTTGCCTTCAAACAAAGCTTTGAAGATATCCTTCTTCTTGCTCGTACTTACGATTGGACTCTTTGTCAATAGCTTAAACTCTCTATTCTTCAATACCTCACGGAAACTATTAACATCCTCTAGGACACGTTCCAGCTTGTTTTGCTCAACGGCTAAGTCTAGTAATGACTTGGCATATCTCGAAGCTATTCTTTGTACGGACATAGTTTATTATTGCTAGTTGAAGGTCTTTCTAATTCCGATCCGCGCTGCCGCATGATGGGATTCCCATCCAGATCAAGATCGTACCTACGACTGTTCTAGTTAAGTTTGATCTCATCCACCAAAGACTTCACGAAGCCTTCTTTGGCTGTGTCTCCTTTCAATTGCTCTCTAAGGATCTTCTCGGCAATTTCGATGGAGATGTTTCCAACTTGGTTTTTCAAGTCGGTCACTGCTGCCATACGTAGATTTTCGATATCATTCTTGGCGTTAGCGACAATCTTCTTAGCCTCGTCTCTTGCTTTTTCCTTAGCCTCTGCAATAATCGATTCCTTAGCTTCTTTTGCTTCCTTCAAGATCTTCGCTCTTTCTTCACTAGCTTGCGCCAATAGCTTTTCGTTCTCCGCTGTAAGGTTGGCCATTTCTTCTCGGGCACGCTTAGCCTCATCCAAAGAGCTTTGGATATCGTCTTCACGAGCTTTCAATGCTTGCTGGATAGGCTTGAAGGCGTATTTAGACATCAACCACCAGAAAATAGAGAAAATCAGCACCGTCCATACAAACAAACCTGGCTCAGGACGAATTACAGAGAAATCAGCAAGAAATAATAGATCAGTCATTATTGAATTCTTTTGCACGCATTTTTGCTCTTTGGAACAAATACTTGCGTTTATACAACTTAATGGAACTCAGTCCATCCATATTTTTGGGTTCTCTATTAATTTTTGTGTGTTGAGCCACCCTTTTAGCTAAGAGGACGGCCGCAATTTTTCTATCTAAAACGCTAGCCACAAAAATTGCCAGAGAAGGTATTTTTTTGCTGAGAACTGAGCCAAACAACCAACCGTTGTCGAGCTCAGTTCAAATGCCTTTTGGCAGATCGTGCTTATCCTACGAAGAAAGAAAGGATAATCGCGATCAAAGCTGCACCCTCTACAAGGGCAGCCATCAAGATCATGTTAGAGCGGATATCACCAGCTGCATCTGGCTGACGAGCGATAGCTTCCATGGCTTTAGAACCAACGTTTCCAATGCCAATGCCAGCGCCGATTACGGCTAGACCTGCTCCAATTGCTGCTAAAGTACCAGTCATGATAACTTTGTTTATATAAAAATTAATGATGTTCTGCTTCGTGGTGGTGATCTTCTATCGCTGCTCCGATGTAGGAAGCAGTTAGGATACAGAATACAAAAGCCTGAATGAAAGCCACCAATAACTCGATAGCCATCATAAACAAGGTCAGTGGCACTGCGATGAAACCTCCTAATACTGATCCCCCAATACTTTCACCTGCCTGACCAAATACGAAGATCAAACTCACAAATATGATGATTACAATGTGTCCTGCTGTAATGTTGGCAAAAAGACGCAACATCAGGGTCAATGGCTTAATGATAAGCCCCATTACCTCTACCGGTGTCAAAATCGTCTTTACCCAAGCGGGTACACCTGGCATCCAGAAGATGTGTTCCCAATAGTGCTTGTTTCCACTTAGGTTGGTCACGAAGAAGGCAAACAAAGCCAATACCATGGTGACCGCCAAGTTTCCTGTTACGTTTCCGCTTCCAGGGAAGAAAGGAATCTGACCAATCAAGTTCAATCCTAGAATAAAAAAGAAGATGGACATCAAGAAAGGCAGGTACTTTTCATATTTAGGCCCTAAGAAAGGAATCGCTACTTCATCCCGCATAAATACGAAGATGGGCTCAATCAAAGACTGTAGTCCCTTGGGTGCTTCTCCTTTTCTGACGCCGTAGGACTTCGCTACTCTTCGGAAAATAAAGAACAATAGGAATAAGGCTAGAAGCATCGTAAAAACGTTCTTCGTAACAGAGAAGTCATAGTAAGAGGTAATTCCTCCTCCTAACATTCCGCCATCCCACGTACTCTTCTTATCTAGATTGTAGCAATCTCCTTCATAAATAACTTGAAAGATTTCTTTGTCACCTTCGTGAGTAGAACCGAAACACTCTACAGCTACTTCTCCTTTAGGGAAAGATGCATCGTGCACTCGCATCACCTCTCCATGGTGCATTACGTATCCATCGACTGCCTTGTGGCCATCGCCATGGTGATGTAGTTCGAATTTATTGGAGAGGAAAAAAGACCAACCGTGCTCAGGTGCATATAGAATGCATGGAAGCGGAATATAGATATCGCCATACACGTGGAAAGCATTGGCATCCATGATGTGGTGGAATGCTGTCTCACCCGGATCAAATTTGTCTTTGGAAGCATCGTGGCAATGGCACCCACCTTCATGATGATCGCCACCTTCATGGTGCTCTTCCGTGGTCTCGTGAGAGTGGTCATCGTGATCTTGCGCACTAAGGGCAAAGGTTAGCAGGCAGAGGCTTAAAAGACTTATGATAATCTTCTTCATCCAGCACAGTGTTTATAACGGTCTTTCAAAATCGCTGCAAAGGTATGTTATTTATAGGTATTTCAAAAAACCAAATTCACTTTTTTGGAGAAGAGGTAAGCTTTCAGCCTCAAGGAGTTATGAGCGGGTAATGATAGGTGCTCGAAAAGAATTGCCAAAGCGGGTATAGCTAATTATAAATGTTTTCCAAATTCTGGTTCAGACAGAATAATAATTTGTGACACCCCCAAATCAGGACGAGATCCCTATCATTTCTTCTGAATTCCGAGCTGGAAAAAACTGCGTCAAATTTCGGTCAATTTTTTAGCCTTTGTTCAAATTTTAGCGTTTAAAAACAAGAGGCTGCAAAACAAAAAAAAAAATTTTATATTTGTTTCGCATTTTCAATCAACAACTCCCCCTTACCTCCAGTAATACCTTAGCATAATCCGGCCTCCATCGGTTAGGCCTGTAAGCAACCCAGTTTTCCCCTCCCCCGAAATGGTAACACAACTGCTGGTCATACGACCGGACTCAAGCATTGGTGAGTCTAGGAAGTAGTATGTTCATAGTGTATACCCCTAAATAACTACACAAACTGCGACCATCTTCGAAAGACAACTTTGGTAAAAACAAAACCACTTTAGAAAACTACTCGCATGGTATTTTTTTCTAAACATGAACAAACGACGTCGTGAAGAAAGCAACTTGTATAATCATATCCCTTGGACTTAAACTTACACTGTTTACCATCGCTTTATCAGCCAAAAGCAACAGCAGTTCATTTCCTTCCGGAATTACGATCTCTCCTGCATCAGATTTCACCATCGATTGCATAGAAGATTATTTCCCCGTCCTCGAGGACTGGCTAGAGGACTTTGGTGGAGCCCGTCTCGTAACTAATGATTGTGAGGTAGATGATGAGGTGGAATGGGATTATGGTCCAACCAACTATGTCGAGGGCTGTGGTGGAGCAGAGACTTACACGGTCACTTTTATCGCTACCAACAACTGTGGCGACGCTATTGGGACAACCGCCTCTTTTATTATTGAGGACAATAATGCTCCCGAGATCCACGCACCTTCAACCAATATTCCTTACAGTTGCAGCAACCCTCTGCCCTCGGCTTGGGCATCGGATGCCTGTGGGGAAGTTGAATTTACGGAAAATGCCAGCCCGCATGTGGTAGACTACTGCAACGGATACTCAGTGAGTTATACTTGGCAAGCTACCGATGACTGTGGGAATAGCTCCACGCTAAGTCGATCCTATACCGTAGCAGGTGACAATACCCCTCCTACGATCACAGCACGCAATAATTCTCCGCTTCGCGGGATCAATAATGGGGAACTTATCCATGTGAGTTGTATGGATAATGTGGACAATTGGGATCCCAATGCTTTCAGTGTTTCGGATGTTACCACTTACGACAATTGCTCTGCCGTGGAAGTGAGGCTAGAAAAGGAACAAATGAATGTAGGGGACTGCAACAGCGCAGGTTACCTCAGTAAATGGCGACATACCTGGATTGCTACTGATGAATGTGGGAATGCATCTACCTTCCAGTTTTTCACTGAGGTGAGAGACAATCGTCCGCCTACATTTTCTTCTGTACCTCCGGACTTAGTTACGGACTGCCAGAATATTCCAGAACCTGAACAAGCTTGGGCATTTGATGTCTGCTCTTCCGTGGAAATCGACTTTCAACAAGACCGGTTGCCAGGTGACTGCGCAGGGGAGTCTATTATAGTAAGAACCTGGACCGCAACAGACGGCTGTGGCAATCAATCCTTTGCCCAACAAAGAATCGAGGTAATTGATAATACCCCTCCGAGAATATTTATCCAAGATCCAGCCTTGAGGGGCTTGGAATCTGGAGATACCATGGAACTGGAATGTGAGTCCTGGAATGAGCTGTATTATGGAGCGGATGCCATATTTGCTAATGATGATTGTTCTGTATTTTCAGATGTTCAATATGATCTGCGCTTAGAGCATTTCCCTACTTGCAATGAGGATGGACATTTTGCCCGGGCTACCTCCACTTGGGTCGCTTCTGATGAATGTGGAAATGCGACGGAACTAGTTCTATACTTCTTGGTAGGTGATAACACGGCACCAAGTCTGCAAAATGTACCGGCTAATCTCTGTGCTCCGATTCTACCTCCTGTAGTTGAAGTTACCGCCACAGACAATTGCAGTGAAGCAGAAGTAATCTTCGAGGAAACTGATCCGCAACAGGGGGATGACGGAACTATTTTTGTGGAAAGAAAATGGACCGCATTTGATGAGTGTGGAAATGCTGATATCGGCATTCAAAAGATTACGATAGAGGATAGAGTACCTCCTGAGGTAAGAATCGTTTATCCGGGTTTGGAGGACGTACCAATTGGAGGTGAAGCGATCGTTCCATTTGATTGCAATGGCGACTCTTTGGGTGTTCCTATCTTCACACGAGATGACTTTGAGGTTACGGACAATGTTGGTGTGCAGGAAGTCACCTGGGAAACAACCTTCATTATAGCAGGTAACTGCCCCAGGGATAACTACCTGTACAAGATTGTACTCTCTGTAACTGCAGTAGATAAGTGTGGAAATTTCACTCGTTATTCTATCCTACTCTCTATCGTAGATCAAACTCCTCCAACCTTTGCCTATTTCCCCCCTCGGTTGACCCTATCTTGTGGGACGGAACTTCCAATGCTAGAAGCCACAGACGACTGTGGAGGCCCAATTGATCTGAGTTTTGTCGACACCTTCCTCAGCCAAGGTTCATGTACAGGAGAGGAAGAGGCCTTAATTCGGGATTGGACGGCAGTGGATCAATGCGGAAACACCACTACCGCTAAACAAATCATCCACCTCATCGACAATATGGGGCCGGAGTTTATCAACTTCCCTAGGGATACATGTGGATTGCCAACTCCCGCTCCTGTGGAAGTGATGGCAATAGATGCTTGCCTAAACGACACGCTCTTAGCCAATATAGTACAGGACACTTTGGTCACCACTTGTGGTTTAACGATTCTAAGAACCTATTCTGCCACGGATCATTGTGGAAACACCTCTTCGAAAGTCCATACAATTATAGAAATGGATAATACCCCACCAGAATTGACCTTTGTACATCCGCGATTGGATAACTTAATATCCGGGCAGACGATAGAGCAAAACTGCGTGGATTTTCAGGGAGATTTATTCCCTGATTTAGGTACTGAAGCTGTGAGCGTAGTAGATAATTGCGATGGGAATATAGATTTGCAGTTGATCGTGAAATTAGTAGATGAAGGCTCTTGTTCCGAGGATGGCTATCTAGAAAGATACCAGTATTCCTGGCAAGCCACCGATCCCTGCGGCAATATGAGTGAATTGATCATTTTTATTAATGCCGTAGACAATTTTCCTCCCATCTTCTCCTATAACCCTGGTGACACCACTATCTATTGTGAATCGCCTATTCCTTCTGCTTCTGACATTGTCATTGCCGATGGGTGCAGTGATTTTTCGGTGGACTTTAAAGAGTCTTTTCATACCATTTCTCCTACGATCGAACAGATTAGAAGGACCTGGAAAGCTACAGATGCTTGTGGCAATATGAGTGAAGCAGATCAAACCATTACCGTTTTAACAACTGATCTTACAGGAACCTTCGTAGGACCAGATGTTGTGGACTGTGGTAGTACCGGTAATTCCCTAGGTATACAGGTCACCGGAGGAGTTGCACCTTATACATACCATTGGGCTATTGTGGATGGTGACGCGCTAATCACTTCTGGTCAAAATACAGCCAATCTCGAATACTCTATTGGAGGATCGGCATTAAACCTAGCCGTTAAAATTACAGATGCTATTGGTTGTATTGTGATGGAATACATCCACATTGAATGTGAGGGAGAAGGAGTTGTACTTCCGACCCCACCCGGAGAGTATGAGGATGATGCTGAAAGCGCAGTAACTCATTTCTCTTTGCTCCCCAATCCAAGCGCTGAAGATGCTTATATCGACCTAGAAACAGAAGCGGAAGGTCTCACGGTAATTCGTATTCAAAATCTTTTTGGGGAAATCGTCTTTCAACAATCCTGGCCAGGACCTCCATCTGGAAGGGTTCAACTCCCTGTAGCCGATTTAGTAAACGGCATTTATACCGTAAGTGTGCAAATTGAACGAAGCCCAATTTTGGCCAAACAACTGGTAATTATGCGTTAATTAACCTCTAAGATTCAATTTGCAGGAACTCCTCTGTATCACTTACAGAGGAGTTTTTTTTATGCCCCCCACATCAAGATGTGGAGGAACCTATTATAAATCCCCCCTACCTTTATGTCATCAAAAGGAATTAATCCAACATCAATTTCTAAGCGCCTAGAGAAAGGCGATCCACTGGATAAGTGGCACACCATCTCTAAACGCTTAGGAGACTTTTGAGACACCATTTGAGGGCCTTGTTATAGCTAATTTTAGCAAATAGCAAGGCTTTATTTTTTTCTCGGGTGTCCTCATTTCCAGCCGCTGGTATGTTCACCAAATTACTTTTTATCTATTTCGTGGGATAGTGCTTAGTTTTTGGCTACATAAGTGCTATATTCAAAGCGGAAGAAATTACCCTACCCGACCGTTTCACAATTTCTAAGTTGATCCACCCGCTGTTTCATCTTTTCAAACTAAGAATACCACAAGATGAAAAGCCAACACCTATATCTACTTCTCAGCCTATTTTTTGCGCTTGAGCTACCTGGTCAAAGCTTCCAAGAGGCTTTCCATCCGCATCATGCCTTAGCCCACAAGGGAGGCGTCAGGAATGCTAGCAATTATGGCTCGAATAGTCGACTAGCTTCTAGCGTAGCGGTTGGGTATCAACCGGGAATCAGCCTAAAAGAGGAGGAGCTAGGCCGATGGGATGAAGCAGTAACCCGTTTCAACATTACACAAAGCAAGAAGCCAATGGTGTTAAAAGCTAATTTAACATCAAAGGATATAGGAAAGTACCATTTACTCTTAACCAACAAGAAAGGAGCATTCCTGGAAAATTTTCCCTTGCAGCAATCAACTGAAATTGACTGCCGCCATCTACGTTCGGGTAGCTACAAAATTCTTCTCTGTAGTAGGGATGAATCCAAACCGATCCGGCAATTCAAATTAACGAAATACTAGGGTAGATAACTTTTGAACACGCTAAAGCCCTATACAGGCGTTGAACCTCACCTACCGCAAATTGTCAAGCGCTAGACACCCTTTCTCATTTGTGACAATCAAGCTTAGAAATTAGTTATCTTGTTAGAACCCGGATAGCTTTTTTCTACAACTCACAAAATGAAAGGCTTACGTGAAACATTTACTTATCCTTGCCCTGCTGTTTTCCAATCACTTAGTAGCTCAACGCTTCAACGCCGGGGCCGTCCTGGGGGTGAATTTCTCGCAAATTGACGGTGATTATCAATTTGGGTTTCACAAAAAAGGAATAACGGCTGGAGCAAAGGCCGTTGCTTATCTCAGTCCCTTATTGGAACTCAATATTGATCTTATGTACAGCCAAAGAGGGGCGCGGCCTTCCAAAAATAAACCGGACATTGTCAATTTGGACCTGAACTTTGTGGAAACCGTTTTCCTGCTCAATATCAAGGTGCCTAAAACAGAAGAGGCTCCCGTTTCAACAAAAAGAAGGAAGAAGAGAAAGTTGGACGTATTTATTCCTTTACAAATTCATACTGGGGTCTCCTTTGGACGATTAACGCACTCTGAGGTAGTAAAATCTCAACGCCCCCCTTTTTTGCAATTTGTGGAACAAGAAGTAAGCTTCGAAGAAATAAGGACAAGTTTCAACAAAAATGACATCAGTTTTGTAGCTGGATTTTCTTATTTCTTCGATAGGCATATAGGAAGTAGTTTTCGCTTCTACGTTCCCACCAACAAACTGTATGATAGTGCATCTTTCCCAGATCGAGTGTCGCGTTCCATGCGATCATTCTTCCTAACAGCACAGCTTGTTTATCTCTTGTAAAGCGCAAGCAGTACTAATCATTTTTCATTGCCGATATTCCTACAGAACTAATTCTTTGAGGCTGCTGTTTAAATTAATGATCGGGAGGTAGGTCTTGATATGCGGGATTTAACAATTGATAACTTCTGAATTAAAAACTACTTAGCTAGACTTTGCTTTTCGGTAAGTTGTTGTTTTTTTAATTAGCTTGCAAAGCTCGTTGAGGATTATCACCCGGAGAATGTGAAAAATTTTAGCTTCTTGATACTGTGGAGTTAAAAGTGTGTTAAAGTGACTCATTAGCGTCGGCAGAATAGGTAAATTTGTCAAAATAGCTTGTTTCTTTTATTGCTCAGATCCTTCAACCAAAGGGACTTCGTCCTGGATTTGGCGCTTTTTCTAACATCAGGATAACTCAACTTTCATGAATAAGCAGGCAATATGGATGATAGTGGGTATCATGGCAGCTGCGGTAATTGGCGTAGTCTGGCTTCAGATTGGCTTGATTGGTACTGCTATCCAGGTAAATCAAGAAAAGTTTGACAACAAGGTACGTTCTGCGATCAGTTCCGTGGTAGATCGATTGATTCACGAGGAGAAAGCTACCACAATCGATTATCTAGGCCACGGATATGTAGGTAGCTTTTTTGACCGGATCGACGTTAGTCCTTCCACCAACAACCAATATGCTCTGCTCGATCTTTCTATTTCACGAAAGATCACAAAAGACAACAATCAGAGTATAGAAATTCTCAGAGGAAAAATCCAGAGAGGAGATATCATTGACCCAAGTCTATGTCCGAACTGTTTCCGACCAAAGAACGAAAAGTATACCAAGGTACAATCTATTTATACCAACGAAAACCTGGAGGATCGGATCAACCTCAATAAGTTGAAAGATATTATCCGGCGGGAATTAGAGGATGAAGGGCTGAAGACAATGTATAATTATGGTATTTATAGTAATCAAACCCGATCCTTTATCATCGTCAATGATCACTATGTCGTACCTGAAGAAAATCAGCCAAGCTTTGCGCAGTTGAAGAACTCGCCCTTTAGCATACATCTTTTCAGGAATGAGATGCCCTCTCCTGGTCTTTTGTATATAGACTTCCCAAAGCAGAATAGCTTGGTCTGGGGAGATCTGCTGCCCAACCTGGTCGGAACGCTCTTGTTTAGCGCTTTGATCTTGTTTTGTTTTGGCTATTCGGTCAATGTTATCTTTCAGCAAAAGAAGCTGTCTGAGATGAAAACAGACTTCATCAACAACATGACACATGAGTTCAAAACGCCAATTGCAACGATCTCTCTAGCAGCAGATTCGATCACCAGCCCCATGATTTCAGCCAAACAACAAAAGGTTGAACGCTTTGCCAACATAATAAAACAGGAAAATAAACGTATGAATAATCAGGTGGAGAAAGTTTTGCAAATGGCTCAGATAGATCGAAAGGAGGTCTCTCTGAAAGCTTCGCAAGTCAATCTCCACGAAACTATTGCCCGTGCAGTTGAAAATATTGGTCTACAGGTCGAAAAAAGAAATGGTACTGCTACCGCTTCTTTAAAAGCCACTCGCCCCATAATCGAAGGGGACGTTACGCATATTTCCAATGTAATCAACAACCTCCTGGATAATGCCAATAAGTATTCTCCGGATAGTCCTGAAATTTCGGTAAGTACCCGAGATGTCAACCATGGCGTACAGGTAATCGTTTCTGATAAGGGTATGGGTATGACGAAGGAGTCGAAAAAGCATATATTCGACAAATTCTATCGAGTCCATACCGGCAATCTCCATGATGTGAAGGGCTTTGGCCTTGGCTTGAGCTATGTGAAAGCCATTATGGACGCCCACAAAGGGCAAATCGATGTTAAGAGTGAACTAGGGAAAGGAAGTAACTTTATACTCACCTTTCCTCATCAAGCTAGCCAGATCGCAGCAAAACGGGAGAATGGCTTTGCCCGGTTCATTCCAAACTTTTTACTAAAAGACAAAACACCAAAAGCTAAACCGAAAAATCACACATATGGCTAATAACAGAATCCTACTGGTTGAAGATGATCAGAATTTCGGTGATGTACTGCGTTCTTATCTGGAAATGCACGAATATGAAGTGACTCTAGCAACGGATGGTGCCCAAGGATTGGAAAGCTACAATAAAGGGCAATATGATCTATGTATTTTTGATGTAATGATGCCGCGCAAAGATGGCTTCACCCTCGCCAAGGAAATCCGCGAGAAAGATACGGAGATGCCCATCATCTTCCTGACGGCTCGAACCATGAAGGACGATGTCTTGCAGGGCTTCAAGATTGGAGCAGATGATTACATTACCAAGCCGTTCAATTCCGAAGAACTCCTCTACCGTATTCAAGCGGTCTTGAAACGAAGCCAACAAAAAGCAGATCCAAGAGAAGAAATCAAGGAATTCCCCATTGGGAAATATCACTTTAACTTTCCGCTTAGAATCCTCACTTTTGATCCTAGTGGATCGGAGGAGGAAAAAGCTAAGCTGTCGCCTAAAGAAGCACAACTACTGCGCATGTTTGCCATGTATATGAATGACATTCTACCTAGATCAGAAGCCTTGACTAAAATCTGGGGTGAAGACAACTACTTCACAGCCAGGAGTATGGATGTATTTGTAACGAAATTGAGAAAGTATTTAAGTAAAGACGAAAACATCGAAATCGTTAATATACATGGCAACGGATTCCAACTGCTTGTTAGATCAGAAGAAGAGGCTTCATAAGCTTTATTGTTAATAGTGTTGGAGTTATGCGACTAAGTTTATATATTTGACATTGCAAATGTGAATATTCACTCTTTTGAGTAAAAGAATAGTTTTTGGGATTATGATTATGGCTGGGTAGCAAAAACACTGCTACCCGGCTTTTTTATTTTTGCAAGCTACTAAACTCCTGCTCGCGTGTACAAAACCATACTTAAGCCATTTCTTTTTTTAATGGCTCCTGAGAAAGCTCACCACTTAACTGTCGCTTTATTAAAGCTTGTCTTATCCATTCCTCTGGTCAATCAGGTATTTCGCTCCATCTACAGCGTGGAAAGTCCCAAATTGCATCGAGAGTTGATGGGGCTTCAGTTTAAAAACCCGGTAGGCCTCGCCGCTGGGTTTGACAAGGACGGAAAATACTTTCGTCCGATGACAGCTTTAGGCTTTGGCTTTATCGAAGTAGGTACCGTGACCCCTAAAGGGCAAATCGGCAATCCGCAGCCTCGCCTTTTCCGTCTACCCGAAGATGAGGCCCTAATTAATCGGATGGGCTTTAATAATGAAGGGGTAGAGGCCTTGGTGAGTAGACTCCAAGCCGGGAAACCCAAAGACGTCATCATTGGCGGCAATATTGGCAAAAATAAACTCACGCCTAACGAGGAGGCTACTTCAGATTATACCAAATGCTTCGAGGCCTTATTCCCTTATGTGGATTACTTTGTGGTCAATGTTAGCTCCCCTAACACACCCAACCTAAGGGCTCTCCAGGAAAAGGAACCTTTAACGGCATTACTCAGCCAACTCCAACAGCTAAATCGCGCCAAAGAAAAACCAAAGCCGATTCTGTTAAAGATTGCTCCCGACCTCACAGATGGGCAATTAGATGACATCGTCGATATTGTTAGTGAAACCGGTATCCAAGGCATTATCGCCACCAATACGACCATTAGTCGGGCTCAATTGAATACCACGGATCAGGCGTTGGAGGAGATTGGAGCCGGAGGTTTGAGTGGCAAACCGGTTAAAGGCCGTGCTACTGAAGTAATTCGTTACATCCGTAAAAAGCTCCCTGCTGAGGCTGTAATCATTGGCGTGGGGGGCATCCAGTCCGCGGCGGACGCTGTGGAAAAACTAGAAGCAGGAGCAGACTTAATTCAAATCTATACGGGTCTCATATACGAAGGGCCTTCTTTGATCAAACAGATCAATCAACAATTGGCACAAAAACAAACTCAGCCACAACCAGCCTAGTTGCTAAAATTCTGGCATTCTTTTTGCTCCCTTGGTGAGTAGAGTGAAGCATCTATCGACGATTCTTTTCTCTTCCCTAAAGTGCATCCCAGATGCACCTTAACCTTCAATGAAACAGATTACTAATTCACTGCGTGATAACCCGCTTGGTTTTGGGAAGGAGCCCTTACGACTATAGGATCAACAGCAGATCCTAGTATCCTCTCTCTGTACAGATAAAGCTTCTCCTCCGGCCAGTTGAGTTATACAAGGTGCACCCAACCACAAGCTTTACAACATGACACCCAATTCTCAGAATTATCTGAAAGACTTCCGGTTTTGGTTCATTATCGCCTCCTTCATTATTCTTTGGGTAATGATTCTAAAAGCCTATCCGATTGGATAAACGCTGGACAAAGGCTCATGACTAACAGTCAGAGCTAAGCATTCAGAAAGAAAACAGAAGGAAAGGAAAAAGAAAGACCTGAATTAGTCCTTCATTACTTTCAAGCTAAGATCCATGCTAGTAGAGGA
This sequence comes from Saprospiraceae bacterium, assembly GCA_019634045.1. GTDB lineage: Bacteria > Bacteroidota > Bacteroidia > Chitinophagales > Saprospiraceae > DT-111. Next base: position 20,747 of record JAHQWA010000183.1, on the reverse strand, counting down.
ATGCGTCAAAGCACCTACTGAGACATAATCCACTCCCGCTTGTGCTACCTTACGAACGTTATTGATGTTAACGCCACCGGATGCTTCGGTTTCATATTGGCCATCAATGGTGGCAATTGCCTCTTCTAAAAGCGGCAGTTCAAAGTTGTCCAGCATGATCCGATCTACCTTCCCTACCTCCATCACCTCATGCAGCTCCACCAAATTGCGTACTTCGATGGTAATCTCCAGAGATAACTTGTTATCGAATAAATACTGGTAAACCGTTTCAATAGCTTGTTGGATTCCTCCACATGCATCGATATGATTATCCTTAATCATTATGCGATCATAGAGGCCATCCCGATAGTTGTGGCAGCCCCCAATCCGAACGGCCCACTTTTCCAAAAACCGCAGATTGGGCGTCGTCTTTCGCGTATCCAAAATCTTAACAGGCAGGTCTTCTACCTCAAAGACAAAGCGATTACTTTTGGTCGCAATCCCACTCATGCGCTGCATAGTGTTTAGCACCAGACGCTCTGCCTTCAATAAAGCTTGGGAGTTACATTCCACCACAAAAGCAATATCTCCAACACTCACCGCCTGTCCGTCTGGTATCTTAACATCAATCACCGCCTCCGGATCCACTCTTTTGAAAATGGCTTCAGCTACCGGTATGCCCGCGATCACACCAGGGTCTTTAACCAATAGCTTTGCTTTACTTTTGGAATTGGGAGGTATACAGGCCAAGGAAGTATAATCTCCAGGGCCTACATCTTCTTGCAAAGCCTGTGTGATGAAGGCATCAATTTTTTCCGCTAATGCGGCATCTAGCTGAGTACTCATTTTCTTATAGCTTGTTTTTTCGCCGCAAAGATAAGCAAATTTACCAATGAGGTGCATGAAAGCTTGAATACCAAAGAATTCGGAGCATGGAATAAGATTAGAACACCGCTTAGGCTTGCCTACAAACCACATTTCTTCCTCTACTTCAGGCGATGAAGTATTATAGATTTTAGTTACCTTATCGACACAGCTTTCTGAACCTTGTCAAAATAGTCTAGGATGCTTGGAGATACACGCAGCGATGCACTCGTCAAACTCGGAGGACAACTATTGGTCGCTACGGTTTGGCTTAGTGCCATCTTATTTGGCCTGTTTATTCTTTCCTTTTATTTCGTCGCATTACTAAAAGGCAATTCAGCACAATGGAATGAAATCCTCCCTGGACTGTATGATGAGCGGACGGAAGCCGCAACTATTGGCATAGGAATACATTTTGCAGCGGGTGGGCTTATTTTGATCCTGGGCTGTATCCAGCTGATCAACTACATTCGAGAGCAGTATCCAGCGTGGCACCGTTGGCTGGGTAGAGTTTACGTGCTCGCATCAATTTTGACCGCAGTTGGAGGATTGATCTTCATTTTCATTAAAGGTACGATTGGGGGGATAATAATGGATATTGGCTTTGCGGGCTATGGAATAGCCATGTTTGTGTCAGCAATTGAAACCATCAGGCATGCACGGACGAAAGACTACGAGAAACACCGAGCCTGGGCCATTCGACTTTTTGCCCTAGCGATCGGTTCTTGGCTATACCGCATGGACTATGGTTTTTGGTTTCTATTTACAGATGGCTTAGGGCACTCTAACTCCTTTCAGGGCCCATTTGATTACTTCATGGATTTCTTTTTCTATATCCCAAACCTACTAGTTGCAGAAGTCTTTATTGGTCGAAAAGCGCTTATGCGGACAGTGACGGCTAAAAGATTGGCAGCTGCAGGCTTATTCATCACCACCGCCTTTCTCGTCTTAGCTACCTATTTCTTCACCAAACACTACTGGGGTCCAGCCATCTTGGATTTAGTGGTAGGGTAAGTAGATCCTCGATCATCTGCCCCTAAAAATATAACTGCTGTAGACCTATTCAAGTGTAGGGTCTAAGCGCCCACTCAGATGGATAGATGTACAGCAGTTGAAGCTAGAAGAGATCTCAGTAGTAAGTGACTAGAATAAAATACCTAGCCGAATCGTAATACTGTTGTTCGTTCCTTTCGATCTTTCTCTAACCGTTCCACGCTCGGGGTCGAATACCTGTCCCTTATCGTCAGTAGCATCAGTAAAGCCAACCTGAAAACCTAAACCTCCAATCAAGCTGGTATTATCGGAAATGCTATACTCTACCCCAGCGGTAATCCCCCAGGCTAGGTTAAGTGCATTTACCTCTTTCCGGATGTTATATTTTTCATCACTCTTAACGCCGGTACCTTCAATGGTACCTCGGGCCTGAGTCTTCAAGCCGATGGTGATGGCCGGTTCCATAAAATACCGCAAGTAACCAAATTCGCGTGTCCGTAGTTTAAGACCAACGGGAATCTCCAGATATTGGATGCTATATTTTAGCTTCACATTATTGGGTAGCGTATCCAAGGAAGAAGGAAGATCAGAGTTTGGCCAGTACGAACCGCCAAAGTCGTGCAGCAATGTCCCCCCATTATTGAAGTAGAAACCAATTCCACTAGTAAAGGCATAATTTTCCCGAAAATAGTATTCTCCGGTCATGCCTAGCTTAAGCCCTAAATTAGTTCCACTGGGGTTTATCTTTGAGGTATTAGTGTTCATCCAACTAAAGGAAGGACTCAACTGAAATCCAAAACGGAGATCATCTTGAGCCATAATGGATAAACTTAGCGATAAAAAGGCTGCAATAGCAACAATTTTTTTCATCATTATGCAGTTTTTTGATTCAAGAGCAAGCTCTGTATTAAACTACAAAACTGTGCTTATTATTTTCCTGTTCTTATTGGACGACACTTTTAGAATACAGTAACAGAAGTGAGGACAAAGGAATGGAGCAAAGGTATGGCTTGTCATCTTAATATTTAATTTTTTAGAAGCCAGAATATTCAAGTCGGCACAATTTAAGACCACAAATGACGCAAAAAGTTAATCTATTCATCGGACTGATTTCACTCTTAGCGCTTATCGCCTGTGGCAGCGATAGACATAAGAACATACCCGATGTTTCCGATATTGAGGTAGAAGTCAAGATTGATCGATTCGAACAAGCTCTTTTTAGTTTAGATACTGCTCAACTCGAAACGAGTATGGCTGAACTCGAACAAAAGTATCCAGCCTTCAGTGAAGTATATTTCAACTTTGTGTTGGGATCAAAAAACCCTGAAGTTGCTCCAGAAGGACATCTTCCCTATATGCAAGGTTTTATCAGTCATCCTGGCTTAACCCATTTATACGATACTACCCAGCTGATCTACCAGGATATGGGTGAGATTGAGGAAGAGCTAGAACAAGCAATGCAATTTTATCGCTACTACTTTCCAAATGCTAAGATTCCAACTTTCACGACTTTCCTTTCAGAATATTCAATTGCAGCATTTATCTACGCTGAGCAAGACCTAGCCATTGGTTTAGATTTTTTCTTAGGTGCAGATTATCCGTACTGGAAATACAATCCTCAGAATTCCAATTTTTCCGATTATATGGTGCGCACTTATAATCGAGATCATTTGATTTCTAAGACGCTCCAGCCCCTCATCGAAGATCACATTGGGCCTGCCACTGGCGAGCGCTTACTCGACCTGATGATCCACAACGGCAAGAAACTATTTCTTCGAGAATTATTGATTCCACATGCCCCGGATTCTGTAGTACTGGAAATGACTCCAACGCAGGTGGATTGGTTGAAGGAAAACGAATTCAATATTTGGTCTCATTTCATAGAGAATGAATTGCTTTATTCCAGCGAGTTTCGGAAAATCCGCAAATTGGTGGAATACAGCCCAACGGGGCCAACGGACATGCCTGCCGAAGCTCCAGGCAGAGTAGGCAACTGGATGGGCTTGCAAATTGTTAAAAGATATATGCAGCTTCATCCCGATATGAGTGTTGAAGCGCTTATTAACCTCAGGGATGCACAATTATTACTTGATGAGTCTAAGTACAGGCCTCGTCGCTAGCTTAATAAGCTAGGCTGTAAGTTGATGCATTCATGTATCAAAAAAGGCCAATATTAGCCCCACAGAACCCAATAATCAGCCACTCAGGTAAAATAATTGTAAAAGTCCTGGAGTATAGAAAAGTAGGTTGATTTCCCCCAGTCTTTCTTGGGTACTAAATCCTATTTTTGTTGTAAATTCATTATTGGATAAAAGTAACAAGAAGCCTTCTTTGACAAATCTCGTGAACCATTAAAATGACAAGCAGGAAAATTGCTTGCTTGTCTGATAATAAACTTGGCATGCGAGACTTGTCAAAGAACCATAATAACAAGGCCACAACAATGGGTTGGCTACGGTCAACAACACCCCAGAATAGGCCAGTACCAAACAAAAAAATATACGGTATGAGAAAAAGAGCGATTCCGGTCGTTGACTTGTCTAAATTTACGGAGGGAAATGCAGAGGAAAGAGCTGCCTTTGTCAAAAAACTGGGCGAGGCTTTCCATGAAATAGGATTTGTAGGCGTCATCAACCACGGTATCCCCAAGGAGCTAATCGAGCGTTTTTATGCCACCTCTAAGGGATTCTTCGCTATGCCAACCGACACCAAGCGGAAATATGAAGTTCCAGGAATGGCTGGGCAGCGCGGCTATACTTCTTTTGGTAAAGAACATGCCAAACAATCTCAGGTAGCAGACCTAAAGGAATTCTTCCAGATCGGCCAAGAAGTAGCTGCGGATCATCCCGCCGCAGATAAATATCCTGCTAATGTACACGTGGCAGAAGCCCCCTCCTTTACTTCCACTGGGATAGAGTTGTATCAAGCTTTTGAAAAAGCAGGCGGTGCATTATTGCAAGCCATCGCAATACATTTGGAGCTGGGTGAGCACTATTTTGACGATAAGATAGAGGAAGGCAATAGCATCTTACGTGCTATTCACTATCCGCCTATTACCGTTGAGCCAGCTTCAGCCATCCGTGCCGAACAACATGAGGATATTAACCTCATCACCTTACTCGTAGGGGCTTCAGCAGGAGGATTACAGTTGTTCAATATGGAGGAAGAATGGGTGAATATCATGCCCGAGGAGGATGAGATTGTGATCAATGTGGGAGACATGTTGCAGCGATTGACAAACAATTACTTGAAGTCCACTACTCACCGGGTGGTAAATCCTCCCAAAGAAGAGTGGCATTTACCAAGATTATCCATCCCCTTTTTCCTTCACCCAAAAGGCGATATGGATCTGACTTGCTTAGCTAAATGTGTAAATGAGGCGCATCCCCTAGCATATGAGCCTATCACAGCGGGGGAATATTTAGATGAGCGCCTCCGAGAAATAGGCTTGAAAAAGTAGGGAAATGCTACAAAATATCGTTAGTATAGAGGTAGATGAAACATAAAAGGCAAGATTTTTGGTATAGTAAGGGCTAAGCCCCTCGCCAAATTGTCTGCTTAAGTTGTTACTTTTGTAAATCATTAAAAAACAGAGATATGAAAGCTTTATTGCTGTTCAATTTTTTAGGGCCCGAGATGTTGGTTATTTTCTTTGCGATCTTGTTGTTGTTCGGTGGAAAGAAAATCCCTGAACTAATGAAAGGAATTGGCAAAGGCATCAGAGAATTTAACACAGCTCGATCTACTATCGAAAGTGAGTTGAAGGAAGGAATCAAGGAGGCGGAAAGAAAAGAGAAGGAGAAAGAAAACGCTTAAGACCTTTACTTGCATGGGACATCCCAATTGCAATGAAAGCCTTATTCTAGCATATCACCCGTTATTCGTGTAAGTTGAACGGGTGTCTCGAACGTACATCCGTAGATCAACTTTACAACGACTCGCAAAAAAGGAGTCATTCCACACAAGTCTGCAATTAGACTTTCTTGTCGGAATGACTCCTTTGTATGTAATAAGCTACCTACTAAGTTTCAGTAGCTTTCAGAATAATCTGATACTATCTTCTTTTACGGCCAAATAAACCGCCCAGTAGCTTCATGCCAATGCTGGCTACATCATCCGTAATGCTACCATCACCATCGCTATCCAAAAATCGAGTAACTAGGCTCATGGTTGGATTCTGAGAAGACTGGTTTTCCTGCGTTACTGTTCCAGTAAGCAAATTCGCCAAACCTCCAACGTCTAATCCTTGCTGACGCTTCTGCTTACCTAGTGCGCCCATCAACATGGGAGCTAACATCGTCATCAGACTGCCCGTCTTTCCTGAATCCAGTCCGCTAAGCTGACTGATCATGTCAATGGCTCCACCCTGGCGATCTCCCAAGATATGATTCAAGATTCCTGAACCATTCAGCGCGCGGCTATTTTGCTGAGGCTGAGCTGTTTGTCCACCACCTGTGAACATATCCATTACATTGTCCAGCACACTACCATCGTGATCACGATCCAAAGCATTGCTGAGTGACTGCGCACCTTCAGGATTCGAGGCATTTTTCGCCAAAGCACCAACCAAGGTGTTCATGATTCCAGCAGTTGCAGCAGCAGTCTGCTTTTTATCGGAAGCTCCAATTTGTTGGGTGAGTTGATCCAAGACACCTTCAGATAATTGGCCCTGAAGTAAATTCATAATATCCATACCCAAATGAAATTTTTGATGAAGAATTTTGTGGGTTATACGCTAAAAGTAAAAAGTTGTTATTCAATTACCTTTGGCGGCATCTTTCCAAATGTAACCAAAAGATACAAAAATGACAACCACTGCTACGGAATAAAGGGATAACTGGAAAAATTGAGGTGACGAATGGTAGAAAGGAAATAAAAACGTCCATTGAGAGCAGTAGTTGAAAACGCAGCGGCAGGGGCTTGTGCCCTTAAGCCTCCTCACCGCCGCTGATGGTTCAAACTACTCTCTCAATGGACAAAAGAAGATGGTCCTGACTGGACCATCAGTTTTCAAATTGTCATCGGGGTCTTCAAATGGTCTATTGGGGACCAATACTTGGTTTTCGAAAAAGGGATTGTAGCTTAAAAAAGCTGTTTGAGGACATTATTTTTTGACTACGAAGACCATGTTTTGCGGCTTTGTCAAAGTTATGCCTGGCTGGTTTTAAGGGGAGGTCTAGACTACCCTACTTTCAAGTTGCCAATATAGTACAACCGTCAACGCAAGGTTTGACCACTCTTAAGCCTGAATCCTTATTTATTTTCGTGTAATTTTCCTCCTAAAAGGACTGTAGTTTTCTCCTAGCATCCCACAGGTTGTCCTGAACAGGAATTCAATTGGGAGTCGGATTAAATCTTTAATTGTAAAATTTTGCTTCGCTAGGTAAGGAGGTTTAGTTAATAGTTAATTTTAGGTGTATAGTTAACGTTTGCTAGGAGTATTTGGAGTTGTTAACTATGCAAAATTCAGAAAAGAAACGTTGCAACTTTCACGCTTATTGCCAAAAAGTAGAAAAAAATTTAATTTTTAATAATTAATAGGAGAGCTATTGAGAGTTACATCATTTTCCAGGATGTATTTTGCAACTGCAACACAATCCTAAAAAACAAAAAGGGCCGCTTCATCAAAAGCGGCCCTTTTTGTGCGTTTTAGCTAGGAAATATTATCTCTAATCATCCGACTCACTTCCCACCCTTCGCACCTTCACTAAAGTACCGGGCTTCAGCGGCCGATCCTTTTGCCAACCATTCAGCAGCATGAGTTTGCTGTAGTTAAGTCCAGGAATTCGGTTAGCTATAGCAGAAGGTTTCTCCTTACGTGTCACATAGTAGTATTCAAATCGGCGACCGACATGAATGAGAGAAGGATTTCTCAGGCCTATATGTTCCAGTTCTTCCAAAGGCACATCAGGTATTTCTTCCATGATAGCGATTGGTTTGATCGGCCGAAATCGCTTGAAGGATTTTGGGAAATATAAAATCAATTCCTGACCAGCTTGTATATCCGAGGTCCTCAATGTATTCCACATTTTCAATTGCTGCACTGAAACCCCCACTTCCTTAGCAATTGAAGTCAAGGTTTGTCCGCCTCTAACGATGTAGATACTTTTGATGTATTTGGCATTAGTAAATCGCTTGGCCGGAGCCTCCACAAATACGGGGCTACTGAAGACATGGCTATCAAAAGCCCCATCTGGTCGCTGCGCCTCTAAAAAGTCCTTCACCGCCGGCATTACGCGTTTAGGCAGGGTCAAATAATGGCCTTCAGCATGGGTAGGAACGCGCCCTCGCTTGTAAGAAGGGTTAAGCGTTTCTATAATCTCCAAGGGAAGTTCCGTCAGTTGGGCAACGCGATAGAAAGAAATAGAGTTGTAAATCTTGATGGTCTCCGTAATCTGGATATCCAAATCTGGATATTCTGGCACCAACCCATGCTCTTCGTAGTAATTAAGCATATAGTTGGCTGCAATAAAAGCCGGAACATAATTGCGGGTTTCTCGAGGCAAAAAGCGCTGAATGCGCCAGAAGTTTTTGCTTCTCCCCCTCTTGATGGCTCGCCGCACTCGACCTGAACCTGAATTATAGGCGGCCAGCGCCAAGGCCCAATCATCAAACCTTTTGTATTGCTTATTGAGATACCGCATAGCGGCCTCGGTAGATTTGTGCGGATCCCATCGTTCATCGACTTGCGAATTAATATCCAATCCCATGGATCTTCCTGTAGCTGGCATAAACTGCCATAAACCGCCGGCTCCTACCCTCGAGGTGGCTCGGGGCTTTAAAGCGGACTCTACAACGGCTAAATACTTGAGATCATCAGGTAAGCCGTGCTCCTTGAGATAGTGTTCAAAGATGGGAAAATATAGAACCGTTCTTCCTAAAATCCTTTCGGAATTCTTACGATTACGAACCAGATATCCTTTCAGGTACCCCTTAACCGCGGTAACGTATTTTGGAGCAACCACACCATCAGATAAAGTATCTAATCTTTCTTTGATGACTTCTTCATCAAATACCGGGGTCGTAGAAGTAGCATAGGCAGAAACTGAGTAGATGCTCCAGAGAACAAAAAGAGATAAGCACCGTCGGGTAAAAAGCTGCATATTGCCAGGGTTATTTGAGCGGGTCAAAGATAAAAGTTTTCACTATTGTTTCTTAGGGGGGTTAGGACAGGTCTTATTATACGGGCCTTTTTTTGGGAAAGTTACCTCCATACTTTTAGGGAAAGGTCAAATTCGTGCTAGTTGGATAGGAATAAGGCTTAGTTAAATATGCTAAATTATTGTAAACCTTAAAGTTCTGTAAGTGCAAAAGAAACATAACGTATACCCAACAAAAAAAAATTTTAACTCTATCTACAAACTCATTTTTTGCTGTTTTTGTTTAACAGCCTGTCAAAGTACTCTGTCTGAAAAAATAAAGAGTCCCCCTTTTCAAGTCACTCCAGCGTACTATCACTGGCAGACTAGATTGGAGCTATCCGACACAGAAAAAACACATCTGGATAGCCTAAAAGCACGCAAATTATATCTTAAATTCTTTGATATTGATAAAAAAGGGGAGAATTCCGAGCCTTTTCCTTTAGCTCGCCTCCAAGTCGATAGCAATAGCTTTGTTCCGGATACAATTGTTCCAACGGTCTTCATTACCAACCGGAGCCTTCTTAAGCTAGAAGAGCCTCAAGTGAAACAATTAGCACAACGCCTTCATCAACTCATCGAAAAATTAAGTCAACAACTGGGATCTCCTGTCATACCCGAAATACAAATCGACTGCGACTGGTCACAACAGACCCGAAATAGCTATTTTCTTCTCTTGCATACACTTAAGAACCAATACCTCCGTACGGACCAGCTCCTTAGCGCTACGATTCGTTTGCACCAATTGAAATATCCAGATCAAACGGGCATTCCTCCCGTAGACCGAGGCATGCTGATGTTTTATAATATGGGAGAAGTCACGCAGTGGAGTGAACCTAACTCTATTCTTAACCTAGAAATAGCTGCTCAGTATATAAGCCCGGCCTCCCCCTACCCTATTCCCTTGGATCTGGCGCTCCCATTGTTCAGGTGGGGTGTTCTATTTCGAGATGGACAGATGATCAGACTCATCAATGAACTTGGGCTAGAGCAATTGCAGGACACTTCGCGTTTCGCATGGATTGATAATACACACGTCCAAGTAATCAAAAGCACTTACCTCAACGGCTACTATCTATACAAAGGAGATCAATTCCGGCTGGAAGTTAGTGAGCTAGCGGATCTACAGAAAGCTGTTGAAATGCTAAAGAGTTATTTTCCACGGAAAAGCTTTACATTAGCTTATTATCATCTGGATATGCCCATCTTAAGGAGATTTCCTTATGAGGCTTTATCCAGTTTGGCTGAACAGTTTGAACAAAGAGAGTAGTCATATAGGCTTGAACTCATCACCCTTACTACTACCCGATATGCCCAGGAACAGCGATTCTTCTACTAATTGTTATACCTATCGAATACTCCGATCAGGAATTTTGACTCTTCTCCTGATCCTTCTCATTCCACTACCCAGTTCGACAGATTGTGGCCCTATTAGCACCCAATTTCACGGTTACTCTTTTCTTAAACCCGACATAGCCAAGCTGAAATCGCCCTATGCTCCCTTTACCTTGGGCTTTGCCAAGGTTTTTGAACTATATCCAGGACACAAAACGGTACAGGAACAACAAAACATTAATGAATGGTGGGAACGCTATTGTGAAGTACCTAGCAAAGCAGATATTGACTATATCGTGTATGCCGCTAGCATTCGGGATCTAAACGAACTTAGATCTACCATTGAAGGAGAATTACTGCCTTGGAGTGCGCTCGGCCCTCCCCTATCCTCCAATACTTTTGCTCGCTACCTCTATCGCTATAAATGTGCCGAAGCTATAGACTACTTGATCTTTGCCAAACAATGTGAGCCCCATGCTACTTCTCGAAGGTCTTGGGAAACGGATCAAAAAGATCTTAATGAGATGGAGAATTTGATCGAGCAAGGACAAGTGCTTTTCAAACGCACCAAGTCTGAATATTTTCGACTCCGCTATGTGTATCAAATTGTTCGCCTAGCTCATTATATGAAGAATTATCGGCAGACAATAGCTTTATATGAGTATCTCATGCCGAAGGTAGACAATGACCCTAGTCTGATTGAATACTGGGTTTTAGGGCATTATGCTGGTGCATTGCTTGAAGTCGGACAAACCGTTCGTGCGGCTTATTTATTCTCCCAGATTTTTGACAAATGCCCAAGCAAACGCTATTCAGCCTTTCAAAGCTTCACGATAAAAACGGATCAAGATTGGGAAGAATGCTTGCTGATGTGCAAAGACAATCATGAGCGGGCGGTACTACACGTGCTACGGGCAGAGTCTCAAAACGCCAAGTTGGTGGAGGAAATGCGAAATATCTACCGCTACGAACCGACCAATGAAAACCTAGAGTTATTGCTACTGAGAGAGATTAAGAGGTTGGAGAAAGATCTACTAGGGTTGGATTTCAATAACCGCAGAAGGCAAAATGAAAGACTCCATAACATTCCCCGGCCAGACGCTGGAGAGAAAGTTATTGAGCTCCAGAAGTTTATCCGCGAGATTGAAGATGATGGCTTAATGGATAGACCCGAGATATGGAAACTTGCTGAAGGATATTTGGAGTTATTAGCCGGAAATTACTACTTCGCCGCTCAGAGCTTCAATGAGGTCAGGGATCTTACCGAAAACGATACCCTCATCAATCAACTGGAAGCCTTTGAACTCGCCCTACAAATTAGTGATTGGGCGAAAGCTGAAAGTGAAATAGAAGATCAAGCCGCAGAAATTCAACGGACCAGTGAGGTATATCGCGAATTTTCAGATTTTCCAGATTTCATGCGGGATAAATTAACCAAGTTGTACCGCGAATCTGGCGATGCAGGGAAAGCCTTCTTGGCGCAGTACTCCATCAAAGACCTAAAAATCAATTCCGGAGAAAGAATGGTCGATAATTTGTTAGAGATCTGCCGGAATGAATCAGCAAACCGCTTCGAGAGATCACTGGTATTAAAACCAGATGGCAGCACCATAGAAGAAGACCTCCTAAATCTTAAAACCAATCATTTCCTAAGTCGAGGAGAGATCGAAAAAGCCTTGGAAACCTACAAGCGAATACCTTTAGAAAACTGGGATAACTTTGGCCTCTTCTATCCTTACTTAGAACAGTTTAAGGATACGATCCGCTATTCCCTGCCTACCGATGTGCAGGTCTTCAACAAGGGAGAGGTGTTACAGGATATGGTTCGTATGGAGTATATGGCTGAAGCGGAGCAAGATCGGGACAAAGCTGCAGAGATCTATTACCGTCTAGGCCTAGCCTTTTACAACATGACTTACTTTGGTTACAGTTGGAAAATGCTAGACTTATACAGAAGCGGAGCCAGTATGCAGCGCCTCCGGCGAGGAAGTGGAAATTATGTCGTTTCTCATCCGCAATTTCCACTTGGCAACAAAGAGTTCTTTGACTGCTCCGTAGCCCGACTTTACTTCGAACGAGCAAGAATTACAGCCATCGACCGGGAAATCACGGCAAAAGCACTCTTTATGGCCGCAAAGTGCGAGCAAAACGCGTATTTTGTAGATACTCCTGCTGGCACTGCTCCTTTAAGAGAAAACTTCGCCTTGTTAAGAGAAAATTATTCAGATACAGATATGTATCAACTAATCAGATCTAAATGCAAATACTTTGAGGCTTACATCAGTAAATAGCCTATAGCACTAAGCAAAGCGTAAAAACTAATCGCCTATGAAAAAACTACACATCTGTCTGCTGGGGCTGGCCCTAATGGCTATGCAATGTGAAGAACAACTTCCATCCTTTGAACTGGAAAAACCCTTTAGCCTGCAAATTGGAGAACAAAAGATGGCTTCCGGAGCACCTGATATGATCGTCCATTTCACTCAAGTAACACAAGACTCACGCTGCCCAACGGGAGTGAACTGTGTATGGGAAGGAGAGGCAGTCGCCGAACTTGTATTGGGAAAAATGGGCGCGGACACACTAGCACTGACTTATCGTCCCGGAAGAGAGAAGGCTTCCATCGGGAGAGCTTCAGGCTATAGCTTCAGATTGCTCGAAGTAAAACCTTATCCGGAGAAGGGCAGTACTATTGAAAAGGAAGATTATGAGCTACTCTTGGAAATCAAGAAGGAATAAAGGGCATAAAAAAAAGGAGGCAATCACTTGTTGTGATCGCCTCTTGTATAACCCCAAAAAACCAAATGAAAACTATCGTTAAATATCTTTAGTCAATTCTGGTGAAGACGGTGTTCTTATTTTCCGCTTAGATCCTTCTCTCTGAATAACAAAAAATCGTTATTTCCTTCCGTCTTATAATGCAAAGAAATGTAATATTTTTGAAAAAGGGATAATTTTTTACGATTTTATTCTTCAATTACCAAAAAAATACAATTAAGTTCCCTCTACCAAAAAAATTACCCTAAATTAGTTGGTTATCAAAAGCTAAAGCCAATTGAAGCCTGTAGGCTTAGATTCTTATCTTTGTCATCTCTCGTTACAAAAGTCTGCTGCGTATCGAGGCGAACATTGGATATGTCCGCTGCGGACTTCGTCACATCAGGAAGCCCCCAATTCGCTCTAAATCCCAGGTATAACCCTCTATTCAAGAAGAAACCGATACCTGCTACCACGCCAAAATCCAATCGGTCAAATAGATTATCCTCCACATCTGATCTAAAATAATAGGATCCAATACTAGAAGGAACTTCTATCGTTGATCCACCAATGGACACCTGCTCCATAATATCAGATTTCGCTTCTCCTGGAGCATCGCTGAAGTAGTTGTGGTTTAGGTTGACCGTAAAGAGGCCAATTGTTGACCCATTTAGCGTTTGGCCATTGAAGGTGCTTTCACCAGTTCCACGAGAAGAGATCATCACGGCGGCATTTAATCCTCCCGAAAGTTCTACTCTTCCCAACTGCACATAAGCCATGAGTGGTATATCTAAATACGTATTGGAGACCTTGAGATCCGTTACTCTCGTACCAACTCCGATTATTGGACTAGTCGTTTCTGGTCCGAATATCCAATAGGAGGGTCCATCAAAACTGTAATCGGTTCCCTTTTGATTGAAAAGAAATTCAGCTCGAAACCCAAAATTATCTGTCAGTTTCAAATTGAAAGCAGCACCGATGTGAAAGCCTGTATTGAATCCAAAATCTTCCACTTCCGAGCCATTATTATCTGTTTCAATTTCTCCTCCGGAGAGCGTCGAAAAGTTCAAGCCTGCTTTAAATCCTCCAGAAAAGCTCTGCGCCGTCAGTACAGTAAACCCAAGCAAAAAGCAACACAGAAGGCTAATAATACGATTCATGTCAATCAATTTTGGTGTGGTAATGAATTAGAGTAGCGTCATCTCATTCAGAGCATTATACCCTTAGAGAGGCTTCCGCAACCATATCCGGTTGGTTGAGACATCTTCCTTTTCCTCAAAACCAATGATGTCAAAACCATTTCCTATTGCAAATAACAACATGGCCTTATGTTGGTTTCGCGTTTTAAAGGTAATAGAAAAATAGTTGTGCTTTTTTGCCCATTCCTCTTGCACATCCGCCAAGGCTTTTGCCACGCCTTTGCGCCGATGAGCGGGCAATACACCCCCCATCCAAGAGTAGAAAAAACCTTCTCGCTCGTATCCGACCTTAAACCCCATGGGTTGGCCCCTTTCTAAGGCCAACAGTATCAAATGAGGCACGCCATTTAGCCGCTTTTCATAGGCTAGTTCGTCAGGTGGTTCATGGAAATTAGGAATTTGCCGAGAAATAGCAACGGCCTCAGCTATGCTCCCTTCGACGATTTTCATCATACCTACAGGTCTATTTCCAAAAATACCGGACAGTGGTCAGAATGTTTGGCATCTCCTAAGTGGTGAGCCTTCTTTAAACGGTCTGCCAAATTCTCCGTGGCAGACTGGTAATCAATCCGCCAACCCTTGTTATTGGCCCGAGCATTCGCCCGATAGCTCCACCAACTATATTCTACTTTTTCCGGGTTTAGATGTCGATAAGCATCCACAAATCCGCTTTCGAACCACTGGCTTAGCCATTCTCTTTCTTCGGGTAGGAATCCAGAACTTTTCTTATTGCGAACCGGATCGTGAATATCTATTTTGGTATGAGCTATATTATAATCACCGACAATCAATAATTGTGGTCTGTCCTTCTTTAATTCCGCGATCCAATCGAAAAAATCTCCGAGAAAATCCATTTTGAATGCCTGGCGTTCGTCACCGGATGTGCCAGAAGGGAAATAACAATTCAGGAGTGTTAAATCCCCAAAGTCAGTTCTAATGATACGCCCTTCTCGGTCGTACTTTTCAATACCACAGCCTTCTACTACTAGATCGGGCGCTTGCTTGGAAAAGGTAGCCACTCCACTGTAGCCCTTCTTTTCAGCAGAATACCAATGGTGTTGATAGCCTAAATCTTCAAAGGGACTAGTATCCACTTGCTCCAATTGAGCCTTAGTTTCCTGGACGCAAAGAATATCATAATCCCCCTCTTTCAGCCAATCAACTAAACCCTTCTTGACGGCTGCTCGAATGCCATTTACATTGTAGGAAACGATCGTTTTACTCATGCTATAGGAATTATTAAGGTAGTCTAGTGTTTTCCAAAAGTGAAAAGACGCTAGGCAATTTTGTTTATTCAAACTGGTCCACCACCGTCACGCCTACCCCATGATAGGATTCCATCTTAGGCAGTTCTTCTACGGCCTCCTTCAGTGATATCGTTCTGCCAATTAACTTTTCTGGTTGCAGCAAACCTTTTTTAATCATATCGAGCATACGGGGATATTCATAGGCTTGCATGCCATGACTCCCATAGATTTCCAATTCATGGGCCACTACCTTGTCCATTGGAATACGAGGATACTTGTGATCCCCGACCATTAAACCAACCTGGACATGCTTACCGCGCTTGCGCAAACTCGATACCGAGTTGAAGCAAGTCACCTGACTACCCAAGGCATCTATCGATACCTGTACACCACCTTGGCTATAATCCCGGATTGCTTCTACAGGGTCCTTCACCTGCTTGGCATCAATGGTAGCCACCGCACCTAAGGACTTGGCTAGCTCCAACTGCTGGGGATTAATATCGATACCGATCACATTGGCACCTAGTGCATGAGCGATCATAATGGCCGAAAGCCCTACTCCTCCACAACCATGGATGGCCACAAATTCTCCTCCGCCAACCTTGCCTTGCGCTACAATTGCCCGGAAAGCAGTGCTGAAGCGGCAGCCCAAACTAGCCGCAGTGACAAAATCCAATTCATCTGGCAATCGGACCAGGTTTATATCCGCATACTCAATCGCTACAAATTGCGCAAATGCACCCCAATGCGTAAATCCCGGTTGAAATTGATTATCGCACACTTGATGGTTGCCGGATAGACACTCTGGGCAATGCCCACAGCCTCCCACAAACGGTAAGGTAACCCGGTCCCCCACTTCCCACCGAGAGACATTAGCCCCCTTATCGACAATCACGCCTGCTAGCTCATGGCCTGGAACGTGAGGTAGCGTAATATCAGGATCATTTCCCATCCACCCATGCCAATCACTCCGACAAAGTCCGTTGGCTTCTACCCGCAATACCACGCCCTGTGGACTAGGTATTGGGTCAGGGACTGATTCAATGCGTAAGGGCTCACGAAAATTGTCGTACAAAATGGCTTGCATAGGTTTAGTTGGATAAGTCGTTGCGAATGGAGATCTTTTTTGCGGCTGTAAAGATAAAATATTCTCTGATGGTCCCAGAGGCTAGCAGTCAATGATCATTCCTCCGCCAGCCAAGGAGCAATATTCAACAAAAGCTGAATATTTTGATGCGCCTCCCGTTGATTGAGCCCCATTTTATATTTTCCTTGGGATATTTGTGCGGAGAACATCGCTGCTTCTCCAGACACAACCACCTTCCTCTGACCATATTTTCGGTAAGCTAACGGATGGGATCCTTTAGCTGGACGATACTCCGTCTCTTCATCAATTTGCCAAGCCACTTCCGACATGGCTAGAACCTATTCATCGGTGAGCGTCAAGATCGGAGTCGCTTCTTCTGGAATATAAAAGTCCTGACCTGTATAAGTGACGACGGTATCAACTCCTTGAAAGGGAGGAATTCCATCGGTAATGGGATTACTGTTTAGTGAACTATCTCCCCTCACGAAGAGCTCTGGGTTTCGCTTCCGCTTATCAAAAGCAAAACTATTGGTCAGTTCAAATCCAAATCGAGCAGCCACTTGATAAGCAGTGGCCGGGAAAGGCAGATGGTCAGCAATCAAGAATAATTTCTCTCCTCCTCGCACCCACTCCTCTACTGCATCAATTTCCGCATCTTTGAAAGCAGATGGGGGCTATCATTCAAATAGTGAACTGATTTAAACCTCTACGGTTCGCTTTTGCTCCCAAGCCCAAGCCGTTTTCATAATATCTTCTATCCCATATTGGGGTGTCCATCCTAGGGCACTGGCGGCTTTGTCTAGGTTCGCGTAGATAGCGACCACATCTCCGGGGCGTCGTGGGCCAACCTCATAGTTAAGCGCTTGCCCCGTAACCTTCATAAAAGCATTTACCGCCTCTAAAACCGAAACGCCTTCTCCAATTCCCAGGTTAAACACGGAATAATTGGAGGTATTCTTTTTATGGATGAGAAACTGTAAGGCTCGGGTGTGGGCATTGGCCAGGTCCATGACATGAATATAGTCGCGTACACAACTCCCATCTCTAGTATCGTAGTCGTCCCCAAACACCATCATTTTATCCCGCTTTCCTATGGCCGTTTCTGTGATCACTGGCACAAGATTGGACGCCTTATGCAAGGGGGATTCTCCCAGCAAAGCACTTGGATGGGCACCACAGGGATTGAAATAACGAAGCGCAACAAAACTAGAAGCTTGCTGCTTCCTGGCAAAATCCTGGATAATCTGCTCTCCAATTTGCTTGGTACGACCATAAGGAGATTCGGCCTCTTGTAGGGGAGTCTCCTCTGTGACAGGTAAAGCATCGGTATTGCCATAGACAGAGCAAGATGAGGAAAAGATGAAATGATCCACCTCATAATCTTGCACGCAAGTCAAAACATTTAGTAGGCTATTGATATTATTGTTGAAATACCGCAAAGGTTGCTCTACCGACTCTCCGACAAACTTCAGCGCTGCGAAATGGATCACTCCATTGATATCAGGATGGTCTTCAAAAATCTTTCGCGTAGCTACAAGATCACAAAGATCTACTTCGTAGTTCTGCACTTTGGTTCCAGTAATCGCTTCTACCCCTTCCAGAGAATCCACACTTGAATTGACCAGATTATCTACAGATACTACTTCAAATCCATTGTCCAATAGATCCACAATAGTATGGCTGCCAATGTACCCGCAACCACCTGTCACTAAGACCTTCATAATTTCTTGTTTTAGATAAAGCGCAATGAGCAAAGGAAAAATTCCAACTTAAAATTGAGTCTTTGTAAGGAATTGCGAGTATTAAAAGAAGGCTTTGGACAATTTTTGGTCATTTCATACGCAGTTCATGTTTTGCCATCACACTTTGGGTGGAAAATCGCCTCGTCTCAGCAAGAAAATGACACTTTTCTCCTCCAAAAACGATCGCCAAACATGAATTAAGGCAAGATTCGGTCTCAAAAAACCCTATTCTTTAACCCTTACTCAACAAAGTCGGGAACTTATTTTTTGATCATCACTTAATGTTTAGATTTGCGAACTGCAAAACTATCGAAAAAAGAGATTACGCACAATAGATAAAATATAGACAAGCCTAAAATGATAGAGACTGTTAAAGAAATTGCAAGAGCCGCCGGGGCGGTTATTTTAGATGTATACAATCAGCCTGGAGCATTTCAGGTCAATCTAAAATCAGATGACTCCCCTTTAACCATTGCCGATAAGAAGGCCAATGGAGTAATCTGTGATGGCCTGGAAAAGCTAGCTTCACATATTCCGATCATCTCGGAAGAAAACAAAGAAATTCCTTTTGAAGAAAGAAAGCATTTTACGCAGCATTGGTTGGTAGATCCCTTGGATGGAACCAAGGAATTTATCAAACGCAATGGGGAATTTACGGTCAATATTGCGCTGATTGAAAATCAGCGTGTGATCTTGGGGGTAGTTTACGCACCTGTATTGGACGAATTGTATTGGGCTGAAAAGGACCAGGGCGCTTTCTTGGAAAAAGATGGGCAGGTCAAACAGCTTCAAGCCCCAAAATTTGAATGGACAGATCCCAAGCTCAAAGTGGTGTGCAGTCGCTCACATTTAAACGATGATACGCGGGCCTTCATCGAAAAACTCAATCAGGCTGAAACCGTAGCTACGGGGAGTTCGTTGAAATTTTTGATAATGGCAAAAGGCGAAGCTCATGTATACCCAAGATTAGGTCCTACGATGGAATGGGATACAGGCGCCGCACAGATTATCCTAGAAGAAGCTGGTGGAATGGTAGTCCAGCACGAAACCAATCAACCAATGAACTACAACAAAGAAAACCTACTCAATCCATTCTTTATCGCATTTGGTAATGCTCCATTAAGTTTATAATCTCCATGCCAAATCGAGTTCGCCCTGACCAATCTTTGTCCGCTTCACCGGAAGAAACGAGGATCTACCAATCCAGGCCAAAGGGTATTTTTTTGCTCCTCGTGTTATTGGCTGGAGCAGGCTTCGGGATCTATCAAATTGCGATCAAGCCTGACTTTTGGGGAGGCTATGTGTATCTAGTAGGAAGTATTGTAGCTATAGTAGGAGTAGTCACTTACTACTTTGGCCCACGTAACCCTCAATTGGTAATCTCCAAGGAGGGCATCCAGAACGAACAAGGGCTCTACAGATCTTGGGCAGCTATCACTTATGCGGAAGTACAGTGGATTAAGAAGATCAACAGTACAGACCATTATTTGGAGTATGGCTATACCTTAGGACATAAGACGCTGAAGTTTCGTACGGAAATTAGGACCTGGGATATTACCCCCAAACAACTAGAGAAATTACTGAAGGATTACGAACAACAATATCAATCTTCTCGATTTATTGGTAATTGAATCTGAACACTAGTGCCTACATCTGGTCGGGTATCGATTTCCAATTCTCCCGTAAGCGCCTCTACACGAGATTGCAGATTACTCAAGCCATGACCTTTTTCTGCTAGAGCTTTCTCCAAATCAAATCCTTTACCATTGTCTTCAACCGTAACCAGCAAGGTCGTAGCATTTTGGCTCAATTGAACTGTAACTTCGGTAGCTTCGGCATGTTTAACGACATTGTTGAGCAGCTCTTGTATTAGTCGGTATACCGCCAAGTTAATAGCAGCCACCTGGCTGTCATCCACGTTAAAATGTTGGAAGGTTACCTCCATTTTTCCGGCAAAATTGATGTCATCACAAAGATCTTCCAAAGCCGTGATAAGGCCGAACTTAGCCAGTGATTGGGGCATCATATTATGAGCTATCCTCCGCAACTCCTCGCTGGCTCTATCAGCCATGTGCAAGGCATGAGTTACAATCCTTTCTTGATTTCCTGTGCTTAATTTGGCTCCGTTTTCCGGAGGACTTAAAGCTAGTTTAAGATTTGACAACATCCCACCCAATCCATCGTGCAATTCCTTGGCCAAACGTTTTCTCTCCGATTCCTCCCCAGTAATCATAGACTTAAAGGCCACGATCTTTTGTTCTTGTTGTAACTGAGTAAGTTTCTGATCTTTAATCAAAGCTTCTTGGACTAGAATAGCCTCTTTTTGTTGAATTTGTCTTTGGTAAAAGACAAAGGCGAGTATGGTGCCTAGCAGGAAGAAGCCCAAGAGGGATGCTACTAATAAT
>JAHQWA010000182.1 GCA_019634045.1 Saprospiraceae bacterium | reverse complement strand
GTGATGACCGGCCTATATAGCATAAACCTGAGTGTATTGGGTCGCTCTAACATTCCCTTACTTAATGTGGAAACCATCTTCAAGGCACTTTCCATCTTTGATAAGCAAATCTATAATGAGGTCTGGGTTGGCGCCTTGTTCCTAGCTATCCTTAGTGGACTCCTTGCTTATTTACTACGTACAGACTTTGGTATCGCCATGAGAGCAACGGGGAATAGCGAATCCATGACCCGTGCAATGGGGATTAATAATGATCAGATGAAGATCATTGGTTTGGCCATTGCTAATGCGCTAACTGCTTTGAGTGGATTTTTGGTAGCACAGTACCAGAGTTTTACGGATATCAATATGGGCATTGGCATCGTTTTGGTGGGTTTAGGGTCGGTGCTAATCGGTGATGCATTGATATCCTGGCTGAAGATTCGCAAGATCTGGTGGCAGTTGCTCTTCGTCATGCTAGGCTGTATACTATTCCAAATGGTCCTGGCCGTTGCACTGTCCATCGGGGTACACCCCAATATGCTTAAACTCATCACTGCTATTTTTGTTTTAGCCATTGTAGGCATCCCGCGTTTAGCTAGAAAGGAACCATGATGATTCAACTAAACCATATTACCCGCGTTTTCAATCCTGATCAAATCAATGAGGTAATCGCATTGAAGGAGGTGGATTTAGAAATCGAAAGAGGAGAATTCGTCTGCTTAATTGGTTCTAATGGTTCTGGCAAAACGACTTTGCTAAATGTAATATCCGGTGCGGTGTCGCCGAGTGAGGGTAAGGTATTCCTACACGGAGAAGATGCAACCAAGCTACCAGAACACAAGCGCAGTCGTTGGATAGCTCGCGTTTTCCAAAACCCATTAGGTGGAACTGCTCCAGATCTTAGTATATTAGACAACTTTCGTTTGGCCGCATTGCGTACTTCAAAGAAGACGCTAAAAATAGGAATCAACGGGGCCTTCAAAGAGAAAGTCAGGGCGAGGATCGCCGAGTTAGGCTTGGGGCTAGAAGATAAAGTCCAGCAGCCGATGGGTACCCTCTCCGGTGGCCAGCGCCAAGCCCTAACCTTGCTGATGTCCACCATGGATAATACGGACATTCTACTACTCGATGAGCCTACCGCAGCCTTGGACCCCCGCTCTGCCGAAATCGTTTTGCAGACGGCACAACTTATCATTAAGGAGTACGATTTGACTACAGTATTTATCACCCATAACCTTCAGGACGCCTTACAGTATGGCAACCGCTTGATTCAAATGAAGAATGGCGAGGTAGAGCGTGACCTTGATGCAGCTGCTAAATCTCAATTGCAGTTGCAGGAAATGTATGAGTGGTTCGCTTAGATTGTTGAGGTGGTTTCCTCTTGCAATCGTCCAGTTCTGCTTACCTTTAGGCAAATTCATTGGTACTACGATAATCTGACCTACTATGAGACTACTGTCCCCTTTCTTGTTGTTGCTATTGACCTTCAACTCCTTTGCAGCCACAGTTGACACCTTTGAGGTTTTCTCGACGGTGATGAATAAGCAGATTAAAAATATTGTGATCAAACCCAGCAGCTATGCTGCGGAAGAGCTAACTTTTCCGACCGTTTATCTGCTACATGGCGCCTTTGGTAATCACAAGGATTGGCTCACCAAAGTACCCGCCCTTCTAGCTTATGCGGATCAGCATGAAATGATTATCGTTTGTCCGGATGGGGGATTCAATACCTGGTATTTTGATAGCCCTATTGATCCCAGTATGCAGTATGAGACCTATGTGGCCAAAGAACTGGTGGAGGCTGTCGACAGCCAGTATAGAACGCAGCCTTTAAAGGGAAAACGTGCTATCACGGGCTTGAGTATGGGTGGACATGGTGCGCTTTACTTGTGCTTCCGGCATCAGGATACTTTCGGGGCAGCAGGTAGTATGAGTGGAGGGGTGGATCTCCGTCCGTTTCCCGATAATTGGAACATCAAAGATCGCATTGGCACTTATGCTGCGCACCCAGAGCGCTGGGAGAATAATTCTGTCACCAATTTACTCTATCTATTGAATGGTGAAACGCCGCCGATGATCATCGACTGTGGGGTGGATGATTTCTTTTATCAGGTTAATGCCCGCTTGCATGATAAAATGGTCGAGCGAAACATTGCGCATGACTATATCGAGCGACCCGGTCAACACAATTGGGACTATTGGACAAATGCGGTGCAATATCAACTCGTTTTCTTTAACAACTTCTTTCAAGTCAAAGAATAGGGCTTACGCCAGCGCCTCTCCTTGCACGGAGGCTTTATAATGAGCAATTCTAGCATGCATTACCTTGAACCAGAGCGGCGGGAATAAGGCCAACAACATCATGCCCGGATAGCCCGTAGGCATTTGTGGACTTTCGTCAAAATGCCGTAGGACCTGGTATTTTCTATTGGCTATGAAGTGATGGTCGGAATGCCTTGACAGTTCCAACAAGATAAGCCTACCTAAAGGATGATTGGAGTTCCAAGAATGGATGGGCAAGGTTCGTTCATATCTTTTACCTTTCTTTCTTCGGCTTAGCCCATAGTGTTCTATATAGTTGACCGTTTCCAGTAGCATGATCCCGATGAAAGCTCCTAACATAAACGAGATCAGCACCTTCCAACTGAACAAGGCTCCGATCAGCAATAGGAGAACTAGCTGAATTCCTTGAAAGCGCAGCATTTCATTGTCCCAGCTCCAAAAGTTTTTACCGGCTTTACTCAGTCGCTTTTCCTCTAATTTCCAGGCAGATAGCCAGCTTCCTGAAAGGGTGCGTACATAAAAGGAGTAGATATGCTCTCCATAGCGACTGGAGGCGGGGTCCTCTTCGGTTGCTACGTGCAAATGGTGACCTCGATTGTGTTCTATAAAGAAGTGCATGTACAGGGAGGTCATCAAGAGTGCCTTGCTCATGAATTGCTCATACTTAGTATCTCTGTGACCTAGTTCATGCGCATTATTAATTGCTATGCCACATGCCATTCCATAGGCCGTAATCAAGCCTACCGTTTCATAAAACATCAATGAGCTATCTCCGACCTTATACAAGAAAAACACGAGCACAAAGAATTGAAATGGGACCAAACCGTACAGTAGATAATCGTAAATCCGATCCTCTTTAGCGATGGCTTCCTCCACTTCATCCATATTCTCTGATGTGCCTCTGGTGAACAATTCCAAGAGCGGGATCAGGCCAAACACAAAAATCAAAGCACTAAAAGATAAATATCCGCCTTGATAAATAGAAAAGACAACTATGGCAGGTACGGTGTATGCAGCGATATACTTCAGGTACTGAAGCCCCATGATTTATTGGTTGTAGTGAAACAATACATCAAATTTATTCATGGAGGCGGATAGATTCTGGACGGTAGCGTTCAAAAACAAGGATTTCGAGAGCGCTACGTACTATTGTACGGGAATAGCTGGCCAAATGGCGCAAAAAAATTGAAACTTATTGAAAAGCCTTGCAGTCACAAGGCTCTAGGAATTTGGGTTGGCCTGCTGTAGAAGGTAACGGACTTCTTCCAGGTAGTTTTCCAACCACGAATAATTGTATTGGGAAGCGGTAATCCTCAACAAGAAGTTCTCAGAAATCAGGGTTAAAAAGGCCTTGGCGAAGAAGGGTTGCCCGCTGAGTTGCAAGAAGCTGATCCACTGCTCTAGTATACCCTGTTCAACTGTGCTATAGGCCTTTTCATAGCAGGCTCTGAATTCCGCGACCTCTCGCTTAAAGCGTAAATGTTTGTGAAAGAAGATATCTGCTTGCCGTTGCAGGAATACATTCAAGACGTCAGGCTTTAATTTTTCGCAGGCATAGATGAGTTCCGCAAGTTCGGTGGAACGTTGAATGTGGTAAGCCAACAACTGATCTTTAAAATTATCTAGATCTCCAAAGTAATGATAAAAGGAAGACTTACTCCTACTCAATCTCCGTGCTAGGACTTCTACATTAAGACTACCTAAGCCTTTTTCTGCGACTAAATGGTAGGCTCCCTCAATCCATGGTAAGGTCTTACGTTCTTTCACCCATACTTTGTTTTAGACTTTATAAACTAGTGCCTCTTCCTTCTTTTATGATTTAGCTTGATGGGCTTGATAAGGTTAGCACCTGCACCTGGTCATCATTCTTCGCGAAGATAAAACAATCCCTTCCTTGAATATTAATCCGGCCTACTCTCCTCACCTGCCCCTTCACTTGGCAATTGCCCAATCCTGATGTACTTAAGGTACCGTCCTGCGCTTGCTGCAATAGCAGGCCATAGTTGGCATCATACCATCCCATTTCGATATTGGCCCCGAGGAAGTTACCCGCCAAGATCAATCCAGCATCTTCCAAACCAAGGGGAAGAACGGCATTTACGGTTGAGAATTGAGCTACATTAGGTAAATCATGCATAATAAATTCCTGGCCGGCTCCTCTATTTTCAAAATAGACGCTTTGCAAAGTATTCACTTCGTGTAAGAGGGATTCCTCCAATTTGTCCTTTCCAAAAATCTCTTCTGGGCTGGCCCCGGCCATATCTTTAGCAAAGAGATAGCGTTTCTTCAAAGAGACCATCTGTTTGGTCAACTCCGCATAATTAGCAAACGGGATTTCCTTTCCCTTAAGATAGTAGGTTAGCACTTGTTCAATTTGTGAATTGTTATCAAAGTCATTCACGTAGCAACGTAATGGCTCCTCGACAGTGGGTTTCAACCTGGAATTCTTACCAAAGTTACCCGCAATGATATCCAGATCGCCGTCCCCATCCAGATCGTGTGGAACAACGACATTCCACCAGCCCTTAGCCCCGTTGATGGGGCGGCGCTTTAACTGTCCTCCGTCATTAATAAAAAGCTGAACCGCGTCCCATTCTACGGCGAGAATGAGGTCTCCATCACCATCTCCATCAATATCTGCCCAAGCTCCATTTTTGACCATACCTACTTCTTGAAGATCAGGAGCTACAGCTGTTGTTACCTCTTCAAAAGTTCCATCCCCTTTGTTGCGGTACAGGAAGGATCGAGGCTTTAGTCCATACTTCCAAGGAACTGCTCTAGCGCCAAAAAACAGATCCACCCAGCCGTCGCCATCGATGTCCATCGGAATGACGCAAGAGGCCGTTAATAATGCGCCTGGAAATAAGTCAGCTCGTTCAAACTTACCCTTTCCATCATTCAGGTAGGCTCGCTGGACCAGCGCTTTATTCCCCAGCTTATACTCATTCCCTCCACTTGCGATGACTAGATCAAGATCCTCATCTTGATCAATATCCAGGAAAACAGCATCTACGTCCTCCAATAAACTATCTTGAATAATGGCCTCGGGCGTTTGCAGATCGAACTGCCCACTGCTGTTTTGCAGGTACAAAGCACTTCTCTCCCGTTTACTACTGCCTAGGAACACATCCTCCAAGCCATCTCCATTCACATCTCCTACGGCCAAAGCCGGTCCTTCGGTCGATACCCTGTGTGGCATTAGTCCCTCTCGGTTGAAGTCGACAAAGGGGTTCTCTTTATGCTGGTAGTTTAGTCCAACCGCAGCCGTTATATCTTCGAAAACATAGCTTCCCTCCTTTACTGCACCTTCTTTTACAAATTGGAACTTGGGCAGGTTTTCCTTCCATTGCATAGACATACTGCCATCAGTACTCGTAAAAGATAGAGGTTCGTAGCTCAGGTCCGGCCAGATCAAAACGGCACTATCTACTGCATTGAGATTCCCAATACTCACATACAATTGATCAGGAGCAAGGGAAGACTGGTATCCTCTCACGGGATAATGCTCAAAGCGTATTTCTTCTTCTCCTTTATAAATACGGACTTGCGCTCCAATGGCATTTCGGTTCTCGGCAGGTCCTTCTAAGTTGACTGTGAACTGCATCGGGGGGGCTTCCGACTTATTAGCTAATAGATTCTCATATAAAAAGGGCTCATCCGCGATATTATTCACCACGATATCTAAATCACCATCCTGATCCAAATCAGCATAAATGGCTCCATTGGAATAAGAGGGTCTGTTGTTTTGTATATGATCGGCTGCCTCATCGAATTGGAGTTTGCCGGTATTGCGGTAAAAGCGATTAGGTAATTTTATCTGCGGCATTTTCTCCACATAGGAAAGGTCATCTTCATTTTCGGTCAATCCGGTTTTAAAATTGATGTAGTCGATATCATTCATCCGTCGTGGTATCCCATTGCTAATGAAGATATCTCGGTAACCATCGCCATCAAAGTCTAAGAAGAGGGGTGCCCAGGACCAGTCCGAAGCATACACGCCGGCAAACATACCGATCTCACTGAAGGTTCCATCCCCATTGTTAAGCTGTAAATTATTACGTGCAAATTGCGGATGATAGCCATGCCCTAATTTAAAGTTAAAGGCATTGTAGCCATCCTCTCCCAAAGAGCTTTTAAGGATGTATGGATCATCCGGTAACATATCCAGTGAGATGATATCCGTATGTCCATCATTATTGATGTCGGCCATGTCCACGCCCATGGAAAAGCGGCTGGTGTGGCTGACTTGCTCCGTCAAGACCTCTTGGAAGGTCCCATCTTGTTGATTAATGTATAAATAATCGTTTTCATGGAAGTCATTGCCGATATAGATATCTGGCCAGCCATCATTATTCACATCTCCGGTAACAATTCCTAGGCCATAGCCAATCACGGTCCCATATATGCCTGCTTCTTCATTAACGGGCACAAATTTGCCATCGTCATTGCGGAGCAACTGGTCTCCAGCATGGGGATGATGATCTCCGAAGACTGCTCTTTTGCCGAAGGTACCGTTTTGATGAAGGGAGTGATTGAGTTGGTACATGTCGAGATCTCCATCCAGATCATAGTCAAAGAAAGCAGCCTGCGTCCCAAATCCCACTAAATCTAGCCCATATGCTGCTGCCTGATCTTCATACCGGGGAATACCGTCTTCGATTCCTTGACAGACATACAGTTGATTGGCTCCATTAATGTTTTTATAGTCTCCTACCTGTGAGACGTAGATATCTAATAGCCCATCATTATTAATATCCACGGTGCTGGCTCCCGTAGTCCAACCGGGAATTCCCGCGATACCTGCCACCTCAGTAACCTCCTCAAATCGCAGGTTTTGTCGATTTAGAAAAAGTCGGTTTGGGCCCATATTACTGGTGAAGTAAAGGTCCGTCCAGCCGTCTTCATTAAAATCTCCTGCCGCTACCCCTCCGCCATTGAAAAAGTACATATAGTTGAATACATTGAGGGCGGAGTCTTGGGTTAGGGTATTACTAAAGGTCAAGCCTGTTTTATCTGATTCCAACAGTTTAAAGTAGGCATCCGCAGCAGGGGTTTCTTTGCCTTGGCAAGCCAAGAGACCTACCAATACCAATAAGCCGAAAACCTTGCAGAAGTGACTAGCTCTAATGCCCAGTCTAGTATGGATGAGTACACTTAGAATATTCATTGATGTTCGCAAGATTTATGCTTATTGAAGAGGTAAAGAAGAATCTAATTCGAACAAGACAGGAGAGTCATTGTTCCGTATCGTCAGTACATGTGATTTTCCATCAATCCTAATGGGTGAGATTTGCTTGACACTCCCTCTCACAAAGAAGCCCGTTTGGGCGTTTGGCGAGCGGCTAAAATTACCCTCTCCGGTATTAAATAGCACATGTCCAAAGCTCGCATCTAGTTTTGAGAATTGCGGTGTAAAGCTGCCATCATTCCCTGCCATTATCAGATCTTTTCGACCATCGCCATTCAAGTCTGTACAGAAAATATCGCAGACACAAGAGAATTGGACTTCTTTTGGCAGGGCCCGTAATTCAAATTGTCCGCTACCATTATTTAGGGCAACTGCCGATTTGAAGTAATTGCCTTCCAAAACCTTGGCCTTTCTCAGCACACTCGATTCAAATAAATCCTGAATGGATTTATTGGCAAATTCAGCATGCTGCAAATTTTGCTTCTTGAGGCTAACCACTTGCTCCGTAAGATTCTTCTTCATAGCCACGGGCATATCTTTACCTTCTAGCTGCTGGGTAATTATCTTTTCCATGGTTCCATTCTCATCAAAATCCGATAACCACAATTTGGCGGGTGCATCTGCGGAGCCGGTGAAGTAGAAATTCTCGCCCCGATTGCCTAGTATTAGATCTTGGTCACCGTCGCCATCTACATCATCACTAGCCAAGGCATACCACCATCCGTGGGCATCCGCTAAGCCGCTATTTCGGCTCACCCATTCCTCCCCTTGCCGAACGATAAGCTGTGGCGCCATCCACTCTCCCACCGCAATCAATTCTAATTGATCATCCCCATCTACATCCACCCATGCGGCATCCGTAATCATGCCCAG
Source organism: Saprospiraceae bacterium (assembly GCA_019634045.1). Taxonomy (GTDB): domain Bacteria; phylum Bacteroidota; class Bacteroidia; order Chitinophagales; family Saprospiraceae; genus DT-111. The sequence continues at coordinate 12,996 of JAHQWA010000182.1, read as the reverse complement.
ATCCTTCAGAATGGGCGCCTTATCAGATGGCATCGGAGTGAATTTTCCCGTACCATCATTGAGGTAGAAATAACTTTGCGGCGGCCAGCCATATTGTTGTGGCACACTTCGATGGCCAACAAATAGATCCAGACTGCCATCCCCATTGATATCATGAGGAGCGATAACGGAAGTGTTCAGCCCGATTTGGGGAAGCCCTCCCTTCGTCAGTTCAAAGTTCCCTGCTCCATCATTGGTAAAAAGCCTATCCTGCATTTCTCGTTGCCCAGCTTGCATAAAGTTCCCACCGCTACCGATGTAAAGGTCCAGATCTCCGTCACCATCCGAATCGAATAATGACATCGCCGTATCCTCGAACCCTAGAAACCGCTCAAAAGCAGGCGTTTTAACGACTTGAAAACCGGTGTCTACCTGTAGATATAGCTGCGTATATTGCCCTTTCGCACCTCCTATAATCACATCGTCCTTTTTATCTCCATTGAGATCGCCGACAGCCATTGCTGGGCCTTCGCGGGATAGCATGCGCGCCAATAAGCCTTCTTGAAAGAAGTCAATATGTTGATCTTCTTTATGAGGGATGAACGCGTTTGACACGGGTGTAAATAAGGTGGGGCTTGAAAGCTTATCTCTTGAGGAGGCTATGTGAGTCGAGGTTTGCGCTCGCTGTAGAAGCAAGCTTGTATCTATTGGCACATCATAGTAACGAGATAGCTGTTGATCCGGCCAGCGCACATGCATGGAATCGATCTGTTCTGTACTCCCCAAACCAAATACCATCTTATAGTCTATGCTTGATTGGAATCCCCGCGTCGGGATCATCTGAAAGCTCAGCTCCTCCCCTTCCTTGAATAGTGCCACCCGGCTTCCGATTGCAAAACGATTGGGGCCTTCCTGTTGTAGCTGTAGGCTGATATAATGCCGCCCCAGTTGTTCCTGGCTATGATTTTGGTAAATAAAGGAAGCTTGGTTCAAGTTATTCACCACCAAATCCAGGTCGCCATCATTATCCAAATCCCCGTAGGCTGCTCCATTAGAGAAAGAAGGCGTATCCATCCCCCAATCAGCCCCATGGTCTCTGAAGCTTAGGTCTCCCTGATTGTGAAATAACTTGTTGGGCAGAGGATCCGAAGGCATTTTATTAATGACATTTTCTATTTCTTCCTTCTCGCCATTCAAGGCTAATTTGCGCACTACATCATTGGCAAAAAAGTCCATAAAATCCTGGTTGGTCACATCGTGATAGACTCCATTGCAAACGTAGATATCTCGATAGCCATCATTGTCCATATCGAACATCAATGCCCCCCAACTCCAATCTGATGCAGCCACTCCACTATAATAAGCGATTTCGCTAAAGGATTGGTCTTGGTTGTTTAGTTGCAGCGTATTTTGCATGTATTGATGGTAGAAGTCTCTGCGAACCTTCTCCGCGTAGATATTGTAGTTTTCGAAAAGGATGGTTGTTTTTCGGCGATAATCCGATGCGGGTAGCATCTCTGTAACGAATATCTCGGGATAGCCATCGTTATTAATATCCGCCATATCCGCGCCCATAGAAGCTAGACTAAGATGCTCCATCCAATTCTTGATGTCTTCTTTGAACGTGCCATCCCCTTGATTGATATAGAGATAGTCCCGCTCATAAAAATCGTTGGAGACATACATATCTGGTAGGTAATCTCCATTCACATCCCCTACCGTAATGCCCAAACCAAATCCAATTAAGCTTCCGTAAATCCCTGCTTCTTTCGTCACATCGACAAACTGCCCTCCGTCATTGCGAAGCAATTTGTCCCCTCCTCCCTTTAGGAAATCAGCCACCGGCCAATCTTCCGCATATAACTCTCGTCGGTTATTGTAGTTGAGGGTATTGACGGGCATGAAGCTATTGTTGAGGATATAAGCATCTAGATCCCCATCTAGGTCATAATCGAAAAAAGCGGCATGAGTGGTATAGCCATTTTCAGCTAATCCGTACTCAGCAGCTCTCTCTGTAAAAGTCAAATCTCCATTGTTAATGAAGAGGCTATTCTTTTGGTCACTTCCCTCCATAAAGCCGGCATTACACACGTACACATCGAGGTAGCCATCAGCATTGATATCTACCAAGGCGACGCCGGTACTCCACTTGTTGCTTTCGGCTAGGCCGGCCTGGTCCGTAACATCTTCGAATTTCCAATTGCCCTTGTTTAGGTACAATTTATTATCGCCCATATTGGCCGTAAAATAGATATCGGCAAGGCCATCATTGTTCAAATCTCCAATAGCTACCCCTCCCCCATTGTAGAAATTACGGTAACTAAAGATGTTGAAGTCGGCTGTATTTTCCACCTTATTCTGGAAGTCAATCCCCGTTTGTTCGGCCTCCATTTTGGTAAACAGCTTTGAAGGATTTTCCGTCGGTTGACATGCAATTAGACAGAACAGGATAAATCCAACTATGGTGATTCCTCTCATCAAGCTATGCTTTTAACTAATGTTTTCTGCTCAAGTGATTACTGAGTCCTTGAATTGATCTATGAATTAGTTCTTCTTGTAGGTTTTCGTTTCGAGATATCCTTTTCGCTTAGGTAGTGGTGATCTTTTTGGGTAGGCAGTATAAAGGTAAAAATCGCTGCTGTAATTTTGGGCAAAAATCCTAGAGCGGAGCTATACGCGGATCGCTGAATATAAAAAACATAGGCCACTCCGGGGAGCGGCCTATATTTATACTATTTATCAAAGCTAGCTAAATATTAATAGCCAGCATTTTGAGTCAAGTTAGGGTTAGAGCTGAGTGCTTGTTGTGGTATTGGGAACAATACACGGTGAGCATCAGTAACTGATTTCTCAACCCATGTATCGGTGAAAGTACCGAAACGAATTTGGTCTACACGACGGATTCCTTCCCAGTACAGTTCTCTTGCTCTCTCATCCAAGAAGCTACTAAGGTCAATAGATGGAAGTGGCTTAGCACCACGAGCTGTTCTCAATCCATTCACGATTGTCAATGGGTCATCTGAGCTAGTTCCTCCTCTTAAAGCAGCTTCGGCTTTCATCAACATAACATCCGCATATCGAAGAAGAATGTACTTACCAGCAGTAGCTGGGTGATACTTGATGGCACGGATACCTTTATCTGTAGCAGCACCTGACAATGGCACATCCTGAGTGAAAACCAAAGGCTTTTGACTACGAGAGTCAATCAGTTCAGCTCCGGTATCATCATACTGTTGCCCGATCAAGAAACCACGTCCAATTCCTGAGAATTCTGATCCATCAGGTGTTGGATAATTTCCGATACGCGGATCATCCGCTTCAAATTTTCCGTAGAAATCGGCCAAAGTGGTGAAGCCATTCCAACCTGAAGGATTCTGACTATAGTGTAGCGTCATCATCCAGCGGTTTTGAGGCGTACCATCCACACTAACCAAGATAGGTTCGTTGGCTGCATCAGTGGTGAAAATCTTAAAGAATTCATCTTCGTAAGCGTAACCATCAGCAGCAACAGCGTCAGCATGCTCGATTACCTTATTCATATCCGCAGCATCAAAGGTGTAGGGTCCTTCTGGTGTGGCAGAAAGATATACAGCTTTGTTCAGATATAATCTGGCAAGAAGTGCATTAGCCGCAGCTTTGGTAGCTGTAGTATTAGTTGCACTAGGACCAGAAGATGGCAACACAGGAAGTGCTTCAGTAAGATCTTTCAAAATAAAGTCAAATGCTTCCGCACGAGTAAATACTCGAGGATCAACATCTACTCCTTCCGTTGTTTCACGGAAAGGTACTTGACCATAAAGGTCCATTACGTGCCACATGAAGAAAGCACGAAGGAACTTGGCTTCCGCTGCTTGCTCTGCGCTAGGGCCAGCAGCTAATACTTGATTACAATTGAACGCTCTGGAGTTCAATTCATTCCAAGCACTTAATACGTAGGAGTGAGTTGCATCCCAGGTATGAGCGTGCAAGGTACGCCATACTCCATTATCTCCCCAGTCCACCCCACGTGTAGGAGGGATCATTTCCTCCGAAGTGTGTTGATTCAAGGAATAAATACTGGCTTGATTGGTGAAAGCACTTAGACTTTTATAAACTGATTCCAACAACTGCGTTGGATCTCCACCGCCGCCGCCAGCTCCTCCGGAGCCTTCAATCACGATGGAATCTTTTTCTTCAACAGCTAGGTCTGTACAGGAATTGAACAGGAATAAGCCCATTGCTGCACAAAAACCCAAGCTTACTATTCTATTAAATTTCATAAGAATTTGAGTTTTTTCGCTTACAGTAAAAATACTAAAACCTTGATTATCAAAAGGTCGCATTCTTACCATATGCTATTTTTTTTCAATTTCGATTAGAAAGTAATATTGGCACCAAAAGAAATTGTTCTTGCTCTTGGATAAGAAGTATAGTCAATACCTGCAGAAGGTACACCACCGATCTGCTTGTTGGTATTTACTTCAGGATCTTGTCCAGTGTAAGCCGTGATCACGAACAAGTTTTGACCGGTCACGAAGAAGCGCAAGCCTGCGATATTGCTATTACCCGTATCTACATTGTATCCAATAGAAAGGTTTTGTAATCTTACAAAGTCACCTTTTTCTAAGAATCGAGTAGATACATCAGGGGCATTCAAACTTCCTTCACCATTACCTACTACGTCTCTAACTACATTACGACCATTTGCCAAAGAACCAGCCGTAAAGAATGCATTAGCCGTGTTACTGTAGATCCAGTAGCCAAACTGGCCGGAGAAGAAGACATTTACATCAAAATTCTTATATCGAATTGTATTCGTCAAACCTGCCGTAACGGTTGGAAGTGGACTAGCACCATTGAATTCCTGGAAATCTCCGTTTGGATATACTGAAATACCTTCAGAGTCATACCCACCGAATTGACGTAGGAAATAAGCATATAGAGATTGGCCGTCAGCGATACGTTGAGCGAAAGCGCCCGTCAAACCTTGACCGTCAATATCACCTGTATCGATATTACAGTTACAGTTTTCTACTACGTTGTCGTTATAGGCAACGTTAGCAGCAACATTCCATTCGAAATCTGCCTTGTCAATTGCAACTATATTCAATGCCAATTCTACCCCTTGGTTGATGATATCAGCATCCAAGTTCGTCCAGAAGAAAGGCTGTACCGCCGGCTGAGCAGCAGTAATCTGGATCAACAAGTCATTGGTCGTTTTGTAGTAGAAGTCCAATGAACCAGAAACTCTGTTATTAGCAAATCCGTAGTCAATACCCAAGTTGTACTGAATGGTAGATTCCCATTTCAAGTTTGGGTTTGCGAAGGCAACTGTACCCAAACCACCACCATTGATCTGCTGACCATCATTGTTGATGCCCCATCCGCCATAACGCTGACGCTCTTGGAACAAGTTGTGCGGCAATTCTTGGTTACCGGTAATACCGTATCCCAAACGAACGCCTAAGTCGGAGAATGCATCAGGAACAAATGCTTCGTCGATCAATCTCCACTTGAAAGCGAAAGATGGGAAGTATCCGTACTGGTTACCTTCACCGAAGCGAGTAGAACCGTCTGCTCTCAAAGTAGCTGTGAACAAGTACTTATCAGCAAAGCTCAAGTTTACACGTCCGAAGAAAGACTGTAGTTCGTCAAAAGTTCTGTTAGAATTAGAAATCACACTACCTTTCTGGTCACCCGTCCAGTCTTGTGCTGCAGCATTATTGATCATCAGATCTAAGTCGCTGGTACGGAAGTTAGCTGCTTGTGATTGCTTGCTAGAGAATTCGAAGCTCTGGTAAGAGTATCCTGCCAAAGCGGTAAGTGCTGTTCCACCAAAATCCTTAGTATAGGTGAAGTAGTTTTCCCAAAGGTTGTTGTCTACATAGATATCATTTGTATACAAACGTCCAATGTCCAATACGTCACCTGCTACCAAATCTCGAGACAAAGCATCGACACGGCTAGAGAAGGAACGGTCAAAACCGGCAACAGTTTTGAAGCTCAATTCTGGCGTCAACTTATATTCAGCAGAAATATTACCTAAAACACGGATGGTGTTGGTAAAACTCTCCGTCAGGTTAAGAATCGCTATTGGGTTAGGCTCTGTGATACTTCTTTGTAGGAAAGTTCCATCAGCATTACGAACGGGATCAGTTGGGTTAGCTTTCAAGATGTTACCCATCAAATCTCCACGGAAACCAGAGTTGGTTGTAATCGGCACGTTATCATCATGCGTATCCGCTAGTGTGATCTGAGAAGCGATCGTTAATTTGTCATCCAAGAACTTACGCGTTCCGTTGAAGCGAGCAGAAAAACGCTGCAATCCACTTTCCTCAACGATACCTTCTTGGTCGAACAAAGAAACAGAGAAGCGGTAGTTACCTTGCGCATTACCCCCACCAAAAGATAGGTTGTGGCTATGCGTTAAAGCAGTACGGAAAGCCTCATCTTGCCAGTCTGTGTCAGCACCACCATCTAGGGTCTGAGCAGCAGCAGCTCCGTTGAAGTCTGCATAAGCAGCTAGGAAATCATCACTGCCCAATAGATCATACTTTTTGGAAATGTTAGCTACACCTAGAGAGTAACCATATTCCAAAACACCTTGTCCAGCCTGACCACTCTTGGTAGTAATGATTACAACACCATTTGCACCACGAGAACCGTAGATCGCAGTTGCAGAAGCGTCTTTCAAGATATCAATACTGGCAATATCGTTCGGGTTAAGGAAGTTCAATGGGTTTCTGGCGGCAGTGCTACCAAGACCAGAAGCAGAACCACCTGCAGTAGTTCCATCACCACTCAAAGGCACACCGTCTACTACGAATAGTGGGTTGTTACCACCACGTACCGAAGATGTCCCACGAATACGAATAGCAACACCTGCACCAGGCTCTCCACTAGCTTCAGTAATCTGCACCCCAGCTGCTCGTCCTTGGATCAATTGCTCTGGGGAGGTGATTACACCACCGTTGAAGTCTTCCTCTGTAACAGCAGTAACGGCCCCTGTCAAGTCAGATTTCTTAACAGATCCATATCCCACTACTACAACCTCTTCCAGCAACTCTCCGGCAGAAAGTGCTACATCAACCACGGTACGGCCAGCGATGTCTACAGATTGAGTGGAATAACCCGTGTAAGAAATATCGAGGGTACTTGACCCGGCGGGAACGTCGATAGAGTATTTTCCATCGAAATCGGTTATGGTACCTGTGGTAGAACCTTGAACCAGAATATTAGCTCCGATCAGTGGCTCACCACTTTCAGCATCCGTGATCGTACCTGTTACGGTAGTCTGGGCGATCGCAAAATTACAAAACGCCACTGCCACGAAAGCCAACAACCATTTCGAAAAATAGTCGACTTTAAGTTTCATACAGTATCTATATTTAGTTAATAAAACAGTTTCTTCCAAACTAGGGGTGAAGGATACATTCTGAGTTTTTCTTTGCGCAGCATAACCCTGAAAATCAGTCAAGCTAATACCTATGACTTTTCTTCATGTTCCTGCACCACTAGTTCAACTACTAGCTTTTTGGGGAACCTTCTAGAACTGTTTTACGCTAAATGAAATTGGCTTTGCTTGGTGTTGGCCTTATTAGGTTTACTTCTGTGGCTTTTCGCTTTGATTGGTAACTGTTTCACAAAATATTAGTGCGTAAAAGTCTTAAATATGTTTGAAAAAACCAAAAATCATCAAAAAGATTTTTGTCTTGAGGCGACTAACAAAATTATATTAGGGTTTACTAATCTAAACTCCCCTTGGCATCGACAATAAAACACTGGCAGTAAGGGGGTTGAAATCGGATTTAATTATGATACCTTGTGGTCATATTCAGCTCCAATTTGGACATATTGAAGAAAAGATTGAACAAAATCGCATTCAGAAATCTTTACATTTTGATTGACAAACCCTCTTCTTTATACAAGAATTCACGTCTTCACCTTGTTGGCAATCTGATAGGCCTTCTGCCATGGACTAGTTTTTTGTCGGATGACCGTCAAATACAGCAAGAGCAAGAAGTAGATAATTGGACAATTGCCTCAAATTTCAAATTTTTCCTGCGGCAAAGTCATAGTGAATTATAAACCAGAGGCCCAAATAAAGCACGCATTGGTAGATACCCGGTGCTAAAATTAGTATTTTGATGAATCTCATAATACATTAGCTGTGTAGTACTTATGCATCTTCTTCAGTGTAGACCTTGATTTGCCCCTTTTACCAACTTAAGACCTGTCCCGACTATGAAGCGAATTATACTAAGCCTACTCTTACTAATCTGTCTGTCTGCACTTAGTGTTGGACAAGTAAGAGATTTGCATATCAGCAAGGGACAGACGAAGGTGGACCTCCCTTTTGACTTTCACAATAACTTCATTATTGTGAAAGTCATATTTAACAATTTTTTCCCGCTTAAATTCATTCTTGACACCGGTGCGGAACATACCATATTAACTAAGCGAGAGATTACAGATCTGCTACGCGTCAATTACCAGCGAGAATTCAAAGTATTGGGGTCTGATATGCAGACCGAGTTGGTGGCTTACTTGGCATCGGGCATCCGGTTTCAGCTTGGGGATCTCAGTGCTAGGAATCGATCGATCCTCGTGTTGCAAGAAGATTATTTTCGCTTTGATGAATTTGCCGGAATTGACGTACACGGTATCTTGGGCGCGGATTTCCTGCGTCGTTTTATTGTGAAAATCAATTATCGAAAGCAAATTGTAACGCTTTATTCTCCCCAGCATTTCACCCCACCCAAGAATCGGTATAAAGAACTACCTATCGAAATCGTAAGAAATAAGCCCTACATCTACACCACAGCTAGCTTTGGTGCGGATACCTCTCTAAACCTTAAGCTTTTATATGATACCGGAGCCAGCTTAGCTGCCTTATTATATACCGATACCGATCCTGGTATGCACCTACCCGAGTCGGTCATTCGAAGTCCGATCGCTATTGGTCTCGGTGGCTTCCTGGAGGGTTATATTGGCCGGCTCCCTAGTATCCAAGTGGGGCCCTACAAATTAGCCAATGTCGTTACTAATTATCAGGATTTACCTCCCACTGTGGATTCCTCCTATACCAACAATAGGAATGGTATCATCGGCAATCTGATCATGCAGCGCTTCATCGTAATTGTCGATTATTTTGCCAGTAAAATCTATCTCTCACCCACCCGGTCTTTTAAAAAGAAGTTTGACTATGATCGTAGTGGCATCACTTTGGTTGCTACGGGGAAAAACTTGGGCCAGTATCGGGTATTGAACATCATTACTGGTAGTCCGGCGGATGAGGCCGGCGTGCAGACTGGAGATCTGATACGCAAGGTAAACGGAGTACCCGCTTCTCTGCTCTCGCTAGGGAGCATTATCAATAAATTTCAAAAGAAGGAGGGCAAGCGAACCCGAGTTATTCTGAAACGCGGTGATGAAAAGATCAAGGTAGAATTTCGGCTGCGTAAGTTAATTTAGATACGGGCTCCACACCTCATAAAGTTCGACTTCACCTCTACCAGGTTTTTGTAACTGTTATGTTAAAAAATCGTATACTTGTGCGATAGAAAGAGAAACGCTCTCTGAGACCTTCTCACACTTTCTCTTTCTCATTACAGCCTACAAAAACTATGATCCTCCTCTTGCTCCAACAAGAGGCTTATCTCAATCCATTTTGTTTACAAGTAAACTATTATTAATTTTTCCGGGCAAATGTTAACCCAATGTTCAAGAAATTCCCCTTTTATCGGCAGCTAGATGCTATGGATTGTGGGCCAACCTGCCTGCGAATGATAGCAGATCATTATGGCCGTAAATATACCTTGCAATACCTGAGGGAGCACAGCTACCTCGACAGGGAAGGGGTATCCTTGCGGGGAATTATTGAAGCGGCGGAAACGATTGGGATGACATCCATGGCCATCAAATTGCCATTCCAAGGAGAGAACGAGGAGGATCCGGGCTTATTGGACGCTCCGCTGCCACTGGTGGCGCATTGGAAGCAAAATCATTTTGTCGTTGTTTACAAAGCCAATAAAAAGCATGTCTGGATTGCAGACCCTGCCTTTGGACGCGCCAAGCTAACTACCGCGGCTTTTCGAAAAGCCTGGGAAAGTGACAAGCAGAAAGGTATTGCCCTATTGCTCGAACCTACGCCCAGTTTTTATGAGGAAGAAGGGGATAAAGTCAAAATGGATGGCTTTTGGTACCTCCTTCGGTATTTGCGCCCCTATCGCTCCTTAGTGTGGCAACTCATTTTGGCCCTGCTACTAGGTAGTTTCTTTCAGCTGCTATTTCCCTTTCTGACAGAGGCGATCGTTGATATTGGTATCGAAACCCAGGATATTGATTTCATCTATCTCGTACTGATTGCACAATTGATGCTCTTCCTGGGACAGATTACCGTCAAGATTATACAGAGTTGGATCCTATTGCACATTGGAACCAGGATAAACATCTCGCTCATCTCAGATTTCCTCATCAAGTTAATGCGGCTTCCCATTGGGTTCTTTGATCAAAAGATGATTGGGGATCTGCTGCAACGAATCTCGGATCAGCGGCGAATTGAAAGCTTTCTAACCACCAGCACTTTAAGCGTTTTATTCTCCTTATTTAATCTAGTCATTTTTGGATTCGTGATCTGGTGGTACAATACGATCGTTTTCCTCATTTTCCTCCTCGCTAGTATCGCATATATCGCTTGGGTTCTCATTTGGTTAAAGAAACGGGCAGAAGTGGACCACTTTCGCTTCCGAGAACAGTCGGAAAATCAAAGTGCCATCATTGAACTCATCCAAGGGATGCAGGAGATCAAACTGCAGAAGAGCGAACGGAAGCACCGATGGAATTGGATGAATATTCAGGCGCGCCTTTTCCGAGTCAATATGCGTTCGCTACGCATCACACAATGGCAAGATACAGGAGCGAACTTCATCAGCCAGATTAAAGACATCTTTATCACCTTTTATGTAGCGAAAATGGTGATAGAGGGTAAGATGACCCTAGGTATGATGTTAGCCGTGCAATACATCATTGGGCAGTTGAATGCTCCTCTTGTGCAATTCGTAAATTTCATCCGGACGGCTCAAGATGCCAGGATAAGTTTGGAACGCCTGGGGGAGATTCAGGAGATGGAGGAAGAAGAAGTCCCTGGAAGAGTAAATACCGATATGCTTCCTGAAAAAGGAGCCATTAATATAGAACAGCTTTCTTTTCAATACAATAAGCTTTCGGACTATGCCCTCAAGAATATCAACTTGCAAATTCCGCAGGGTAAAGTCACGGCGATCGTCGGTACTAGTGGTAGTGGAAAAACAACGCTCGTCAAACTCCTCCTTGGTTTTTATAAACCCACCAATGGCAATATCCGGATAGGCGGTATTCACCTTTCTAATATTTCTACAGGATTGTGGCGGCAGAATTGTGGCGCAGTGATGCAGGATGGTTTTATCTTCTCTGAAAGTATCGCGAAGAATGTGGCAGAAAGTGATGACAATGTCGACAAAGCGAAATTGCTGAAAGCGGTAAAGACGGCCAATATTCAGGAATTCGTGGAATCTCTTCCGCTCGGTTATAACACTAAGGTTGGCTTACGCGGCAATGGCCTAAGCCAAGGTCAAAAACAACGTTTACTCATTGCCCGCGCCGTATATAAGAATCCGACCTATTTATTTTTCGATGAGGCGACCAATGCGCTAGATGCTCAAAACGAAAAAGTGATCATGGAGAACATGGAGCAATTTTTCCATGGCCGCACTGTAATCGTGGTCGCACACCGATTGAGTACGGTAAAAAATGCCGACCAGATCGTTGTATTGGAGAAGGGAGAGCTGGTGGAGAAAGGAACCCACCAGGAACTGGTTAATAAACGAGCTTACTACTATACCTTAGTCAAGAATCAATTGGAATTAGGTAGCTAAAGTTTTAAGATTGCACGCCATGAGCCGAGACGAGGATGGTGATAGTACCAAAACGGATCCAGGAACAATATCAAAGTTTGCGCAGTAGAAAGCCATTCCAAATAAGGACGTAAGACCAGAAACACGAATAATGAAATACAATTGCTCGAGTTGCGGAGAAGAACATGAAGAATTTCCCGCACTAGGATTTAGGAGCCCCTATCATTACGATATTCTTACGGAAGCAGATAAGCAGGCGAAAGGAGAGTTAACGGCGGATACCTGCATCATCAGACATGAGGAGCAGATAGATCGATTTATCAGAGGGGTATTGGTCCAGCCCATTAAAGATGCTTGTCAAGACCTGGATTATGGCTTATGGGTTTCTTTGAGTGAAAAAAGCTACCTAGACTACCTAGATCATTTTGATTCAAGTGACCATGAAGTCACGTATTTTGGTTGGTTGTGTAGCGCGATCCCGGAATATGAATCGACCTTAACCATCAAGACAACCGTTCACACGAGAGGAAGACAAAGGCCGCTAATTGTAATTCAGGAAGATAATGATAGAAACCATCCTTTCATCCTTGACTACTTTGAAGGTATAACTGAGCAGGAAGCCATAGATCGAATCAATAGGATGATGCAATCCTTAGGCAATTAGTTCCACCGCACCTAAACGCTAGATATGAGTAAGCCCCTAATTCAAGACCCAGAAGCTATTCGATTGAACGATGAAGAAGAAGTCCAGCAATTGCTGGGTAACCCTCCAGGTTGGATGCTGAGATGGGGCATCACCCTGGTTTTTATTGCTTTCATCGTGCTAGTAATTTTTTCAAACTTCTTTCGCTACCCTGATCGAGTTTCGGCCCCAGTTACCTTGACTTCAGAAAGGCCTCCCGTCAAAATCGTCGCCCTAGAGAGAGGTCGGATCGAAGCTTTAAAAGTGAGCGATCAAGATCAGGTAGAGGCGGGCCAATTACTGGCAGTGATTGAAAATCCGGCGAACTCTGCCGACGTAGTCACCTTAGATCTTTGGCTACAGGACATGGAACAAAGTCAATTTTCTAACCTTATTAACCTGGAAGAGGAAGAAGGGGACGAGGAGGAAGTAGAAGGCACCATGAATCTGCCCAACAGTACC
>JAHQWA010000011.1 GCA_019634045.1 Saprospiraceae bacterium | reverse complement strand
CAATGTATACTATAAGCTGGAAGCCGACCGATACTATGCTGCCACCACCACGTATCAGGATGGCATACGAGAAATAACCGCTATAGATGGGCGAAAAATGAAAACCAAAGAGGATGATTGCGGATGTGCATATGGCAAAAACACCTCGCTCAACCTCCGCCTGGCCCATTAGCGAACCATTCATGCGTTTGAAAGTATTGCACAGGTCAACCCAGATGCTGAGCCCGCCTGACCGGCAAGGAAGAAAATCTGCCGTGGATTTTCACCAACCGACACGCCCGCCGAAAAGACAGGGAGGTGGGCAAGAAAAGGGAAGTGTACGGTCAACCTTCCATGGGACAGTTCCACTGCGGCAGCTCCCTGCGGTATGGTAGGCTATTCGGCTATTTGTTAGCTTTCGTTTTTCTTTCTGAGGTATTCATTTTGAACAATGCAGTCTAAGTATCGACTTGATCTTACATGCTGGAAGCTCAGGCGTTGATCAAATGTTCCAAATAAGGGGCTACCTCCACCCAGCAGAACTGGAATTGTAGTTATAATGAGTTGATCGATTAAGTCCTGGCTCAAAAATCCCTGTATGGTCGTTCCTCCATCAATGTACAGCTCATCAAAACCTTTGCTATGAATCATTTCCAATATTTCTTTAGGTGAGCCTTTAGTTAGTTCGACTTTCTCTTGTAGTTCCTCTGGAATAGCCTTGAGCGTCGTGCTAAGTACAAAGACCGGAATTTCGTAGGGCCAATCAATTCCAAAACTAAGGACTGTTTCAAATGTCGTTCGCCCCATGATCAATGCGTCAACAGTCGAAATGAACTTGTTGTATCCCATGTCATCATTTTCAGGGTTCGGGATGGAGTGTAACCAGTCTATTTGTCCTTCCTTGTCTGCTATATATCCGTCTAGGCTTGTTGCGATAAAAACTTTATTCATTCAATAGAATTTTAATCTCGGCACAATGAACGCCAACAATAGAGTGTTTTAAGTCAATTATATCCAAAGGTACCATTGGTGGCATAGAACAAGATCTGACGGAGATATTCGATTTAAAACGCCGTAGAACGCAGCCCCTTTCGGGCTATGGGAATAGTGCCAGGACCCATATCGGTTTGATGCCTACCAGACGGATAGATCGAAAGGCACCGTCACAATCCAACCGGGCCTCAAGATTCCTTTGATCCGGCCAAGCCAACCATTGAAAATATGCCCTGTGCAGAGGTTCTCTTCTCTGCTACGACTGTTACTGCAGCTTACCGGGTAGCCTGACAATTGAAATCCAGCAAAGACCCAGGACAAATCCATACCGGTTTTCGGTGCGCCAAAGACCTGTAAGGTTCATAATGGAACATAATCATGGTCATTTACGAACACAAAGCATTTCATCAATTTCCCTAAAGCATTGTTAATCAGACCCATTTAATCATTGGCATCTTCTTTGATTACTACTTTATAGTATTTACTATGAAATACACCCATTCGATGAGATCGCTCTCATCTTTTTTTGTAACCTTTTACTATTTTGTAGTATTCATTATGAGTTTAAACCATGAGCCAACTTAAAATAGGAGAATTTGAAGAGGTCGTCCTGCTAACCGTGGGAATCCTGCATGGCAATGCATACGGTATCACCATCAAAGATGAAATCGAGAATCGGTTACAGCGATCCGTAAGTGTGGGGGCACTTCAAACAACCCTGCGACGCCTGGAGAAAAAAGGATTATTGTCAAGCCAGCACGGGGATACCGAAGAAAGCAGGGGAGGTAGACCAAAACTTTATTTCACCATGACCGCCTACGGAAAAAGAGCGTTGCATGAGGTTCGCCAAGATCGAAACAAACTATGGGAGGCGCTACCAAAATATATCCTCGACCTGAAATGACTAGCCCCCCTAAAATACCGCTCTACTTACTAAAATGGTTTTGTAAGCCCGAGTATCACCTAGATGTAGAAGGCGACTTGCTCCAACTCTACTCCCGAAGGCTGAAGCGATATGGAAGGCTAAAAGCTAACCGTTTATTGGTCAGGGATGTGCTCCTGCTTTTTCGCCCCGGCATGGTTAGACCTCTAGCCTCAAGTCAAAAACTCAACCAAAATAATATGGACCTATTCAAACACAACATCAAAATATCGATCAGGAACTTCAGGAAATATGGGAGTTCATTTCTCATCAATCTCATTGGACTATCTACGGGCCTTGCATGTGTGCTGATGATCTACCTGTGGGTGCAAGATGAACGATCCATTGATCAATTTCATGCACACAAAGATCGATTGTACCAACTACAGGAGAACGTAGACCAGGGAAATGGAATGATCACGCGCATTACCACAGCAGGGCCTACCGCCGCTGCGCTTCAGGAGGAATTTCCGGAAGTTGAACAAGCCATTACCACCACTTGGATCGATGGCTACACCCTCTCTAGAGAAGATAAAAACCTAAGTGCCGACGGAATCTACGCGGGAGATGGCTTTTTCGACCTGTTCAGCTGGGAGCTACTGGAAGGCGATAAAAAACAAGTACTTACCAAACCCAATAACATGGTCATCTCTGATGAGATGGCCTATCGCCTTTTTGGCAGATCAACAGATGTGATTGGAGAAGTGGTGGAGTTTCAAAGGAGTGAGCCTTTTCAGATAGCCGGGGTTTTTAGTAAGCTCCCAAGCACTTCTTCACTTCAGTTCGATTTCATCCTTCCGTTCTCAACATTCTGGGATCAGAACGAGTGGGTGAGAAGCTGGTACAATACTGCTCCACGGACCTATATCCTGTTAAAAGAAGGAGCAGATATAGCGGCCTTCAATGACAAGGTAGATGAATTGATCCATGAGAAAACCGAGGGGCAAGCCTCGCATCGGTCGCCCTTTGCGGTTCCTTTTTCGGATAGGTACCTCTATGGTAACTACGAAAATGGTGTACAGTCCGGAGGAAGAATTGAGTACGTACGGTTATTCAGTGTCATCGCACTATTTATCCTGTTGATTGCTTGCATCAATTTCATGAACCTCTCTACTGCCCGGGCATCCCGAAGGCTCAAGGAAATCGGGGTAAAGAAAACCGTTGGTGCTCGTAAACAGACGCTGATCTTTCAATACCTGCAAGAGTCCTTACTCCTGATGTCTTTTGCGATGATCGCTGCACTCTTGTTTGTCTGGCTGCTGCTTCCCCAGTTCAATGTGATCACTGGAAAGGAGCTCTTCTTGGATTTTAATGGCAATCTAATCCTTGGGGTATTGGTAATTCTCTTGGGAGCTGGCTTACTTGCCGGTAGCTATCCTGCCTTCTACCTGTCCAGGTTTGATCCTGTTGTTGTCTTAAAGGGAACCTTAAACCCATCGACAGGAGAATCATGGGCCAGAAAGGGGCTTGTCACCTTTCAGTTCACGCTCTCAGTGATACTGATTGTGGCGGTGATCGTGGTACTCAATCAAATCGAATACACCCAGACTAAAAATCTGGGCTACAGTAAAGAAAATATCCTGATCATCCATGCAGAAGGCGGACTTGCAGATAGTCTAAGTTTCAATACCTTTTTGAGTGAGCTATCCCAATTACCCCATGTGGCAGCTGCTGCCGGCTCAGGTCACGACATGACGGGCCACAATGGTGGTACCTATGGACTAAGATGGCCCGGAAAAGATCCCAACGATCGCACAGAATTTGAGCGCATGTTTGTTACCTATGATTTTATAGATGTCATGGAGATGGAGATGGTCGCAGGCAGATCTTTCAATAGGGAGTTTGCAGCTGAGCATGAAAAAATCATCTTCAATGAGGCCGGAATAAAATTCATGGGACTCGAAGACCCTATTGGGCAAAAAATAGTACTATGGGGTAATGAGGTAGAGATCATAGGAGTGGTCAAAGATTTCATTTTCGACTCCTTTCATGAAGAGGTAAAGCCCATCTTTTTTGCATTGGAACTGGATAATGCCAATTACTTCATGGCCAAACTGGCCAAAGGAAATCCGAAGAAAGCGATGGAAAGCATTGCCGAATTGCATCGCCAAATGAATCCTGGCTTTCAGATGAACTATCGCTTTTTGGATGATGATTATCAGCAATTGTACGAATCAGAAAATAGGGTCTCTGTGCTCTCAGGCTACTTTGCAGTTATTGCTATCATTATATCCTGTTTAGGCCTTTTTGGGCTGGCATCTTTTAGCCTGGAGCGACGAGCCAAAGAAATTGGTATTCGAAAAGTGTTAGGGTCATCAGCGCTTGAGATCATGCAGAAGCTCACTTATGACCTCACCAAAATGGTGTTGATAGCTGTGTTGATAGGGCTTCCTATCAGCTATCTTATTGCCAATAGCTGGCTAAATAATTTCGAATTCCGAATTGCCTTGCAATGGTGGTTTTTTGCGGTTTCCGGTCTGTCCACTTTGCTGGTAGCTTTGGTTACTGTTGGTTTTCAGTCCTTAAAAGCAGCTAAGATGAATCCGGTGAGATTCCTTAGGGACGAGTAGGGCTAAGGAGTAAAGAATAAAGAATCAAAGAGACCTTCCAGAAGTGCCATCACCTGTTCCACTACGGCATGATGGGCTATTTGTTAGCTTTCGTCATAGTTCACTGGCAATTTGAGCCACCGTTAGGGTTACCGCATGCTGTATAAACCCCGCAATATTCTTTTCCTTAGATGATACATCACCAGTTATTGAAATCACATGAGGTCTAATTTCCAATGGAAGAGCTTCGTCAGTTCTTTCATCACGTTCATTGGGTGTTAAGAATTCAAGAAATGCTCCTATCGCCAAAGTACTATCATCGTAACCGTAATGATGCAGGGTTATACAAAGTTGGTATCTTCTGTTCTCAGCAAGATCAACTCGAAATGTTAACCAACCTTTTGGAAAATTTCTATTGAAATAGTAGTCATGTTTCTTGGCATACTTAATGATTTGTCTATAGTAAAATCCCTGCCTCTCTTGTTCGTTCGGAGCACAAGACTTTGTCGTTATGTTAGCATTTCCATTGAGCCGTGATCGCAATTGTTCTGTGAAAAGGTTTAAATGTTTAAGACAAAAATCAAAAACCTTTATCCTTGATTTCTCTAGCTGCTTTTCTCTTTCAGCGACCTTTTTCTTTTGCCAGTGTTGAACTTTACCTGAGAAAATCGCTGCTACTTCATCAAATGATGAGCTGGAAACCTCCTTTAAATTCAGGGCTTTCTCAATATGCCTCTTCTGAACTTCTGCAAAATATTCAACCAGTGGTTGCGGTTCATCTGCATCTGCTTTCTCAAGAGCATCGATATATTTTGCTTTGGCCTCCTCTCTTAGGACCGTAAATGGAAATAAACCATGTTTGATAAGAATTAGACTTGCTAAAAGTCTAGCTACAAGCCCGTTACCATCTTGAAATGGATGGATCGTGGCAAATGCATGATGGAACCAAGTGGCACAAATTAGCGGATGGG
This sequence comes from Saprospiraceae bacterium, assembly GCA_019634045.1. Classification (GTDB taxonomy): domain Bacteria; phylum Bacteroidota; class Bacteroidia; order Chitinophagales; family Saprospiraceae; genus DT-111. Next base: position 1,443 of record JAHQWA010000011.1, on the reverse strand, counting down.
TTTCTTTACTTTCGGCATCATTATAAAGGGCAACTAAATTGTCCATTTCAGACTGAACATGCTCTGGAGGACAGTACAAAACTTTTGTCCCATCTTCTCTCGTTGGGTTGTTCTCAAAAACTTTAAAAGCTCCCTTTCTTAGATCAATATTGGTCTTATTCCCAAATTGATCTCTACCTTCAGCAAATGCTTGATTACGAGTTACAAGGGCATGAAGCTCCTTGACAAAGCCGATTGTCAATTCCCTATTTTCTTTTACTACATCAAATACAAAATCTACAGCATTTAGGTGATCTGACAAGTGAGCAAGCAGCTTAGGTACTGGAATGTTGGTGTCATAATGACTAATATAAGATTCTACAAACCCTTTTTTAATGAATGTTTCGGTGATGCCCTTTTCAAGGTCATACATCCGTTCAACAATTCCCGTCTCTATCGCATGCTCTCGCTTAAGTTCGGTTATGAATTCTTGATACTCCTTGGAGTTATTTTTAAGTACTTCCCTCCGTTCATACCAAGAAGGAGACAAATCATCGATAGTTGAAGTATCACATTCCAACCAGTTATCAGCTAGTTCAATGTGCTTCCATAATCGATGTGTTTTATGTTCTGTCATCTGTTCCTCTAATCTAGAGAATTTACGGCTACCGAATGAACGCCAACAATATAGTGTTTTAAGTCAATTATATCCAAAGGTACCATTGTAGTAATCGAACCTGATTGCCTCGTTTACCAATGAAGATAAAAATGTCACCACTGAGAGGGTTGGCTCCTAATTCATTGGTCACCAGACCCGCCAAAGAGTAAATACCAAAGCGCATGTCGCAGGGCTTCTGGTAGAGAAAGTAACGACAACTGGAGGTGAGTGCCAGCATGCCTCAATGTAAGGTTTTGAGTTGGTCGATGATTTCAGCTCCTCCATGCCATTCCACTCGTATGCCTGAGGGGTAGTAGATAGTGGCCCTTGCGGGTTGTTCTATGGGTTGCTCTAATGGAACTGGAAGAAAACTACCGGGGGCTGTATTCGACTGTTCAAACTTCTTTGACCAATAGCAGAATGTGGATGGCTTGTACGATTTTCAAATGATGGTTTGCAACTGCCATATGAAGCGCGGACAATTCGTAACCTCTTTTATTCTTTTGATAGTTGATGTCTAAACCACAACTTAATAAGAAATCCACCATTTCAGTTTGTTCATATTTGTCCGAGTATCCTTGTCCTGAATATGCAATCAGAACATTATTTTGATCATAAGGATCTATGACTTTGAAATCAGCGCCTTTCGCATGAAGTTGCTTGAGTTCTGGAATCGTTTTTTCGTATATAAGTCTTATGATCTCTTGTAAAGTCATTGTCGGGAATTGCACTTAAAAACAGGTTACGTGTACTAAAGTTAACTATAACCTTAAATCCGCAGAACTTTCTTGGGTTCAGTGTGAAAT
>JAHQWA010000181.1 GCA_019634045.1 Saprospiraceae bacterium | reverse complement strand
GTGCTTAAGGTTCTGATTTGTAGGTCTTTATGAATTTACTGCACTTTGGCTACTGTTCGAATCTGGACAGATTCTGTGCGGTATTGAACAAGTTAGACGAGACAGACCTTGTTAGCCGGCAAAAAGAAACCCGAATGTAGAAGGCTTTCTACATTCGGGCTACAAAAGTTATATGGAGTAATCTACTCAGGAAAATTCCTGTTTCGATTAGTCTAAAATTCAGCTGTTTTCGGTGCTCTAGGGAAAGGAATTACGTCGCGAATGTTAGTCATTCCCGTTATAAATAATACCATTCTTTCGAAACCTAGTCCAAAGCCGGCATGTGGTGCTCCCCCGAAGTTTCTTAAATCTAGATACCACCACAACTCTTCCTCTGGAATATCCATGTCTGCCATTCTGGACTTGAGGATGTCAATGCGCTCCTCCCGCTGAGATCCACCGATTACTTCTCCAATGAAGGGGAAAAGTACATCCATAGCAGCTACCGTCTTATCGTCATCGTTCATCCGCATATAGAAGGCCTTAATGTCCTTCGGATAGTCGCGAACGATTACGGGCTTCTTGAACTTCTTCTCCACTAGAAAGCGTTCGTGCTCAGCCTGTAGATCCGCTCCCCAAGTTGGTTCGAATTCGAAGCGACCCTTCTTGAACGGTTTGGAGTTGCGCAGAATGTTGATGGCTTCGCTGTAGGTGATCCGTTCGAAGTCATTATCTACTACAAAACGAAGCATTTCTACTAAACCCATCGGGCGACGCTTCTCCTTCGGCATGTTCTTTTCTTCCTGCTGGATACGTTGATCGAGGAAGGCCAGATCATCAGGATAGTTGTCTAGGACATAGTTAATGAGGTACTTGACAAAGTCCTCTGCTAGATCCATATCATCGAAAATATCGAAAAAGGCAACTTCGGGCTCAATCATCCAAAACTCGGACAAGTGACGCGTAGTATGCGAGTTCTCGGCGCGGAAGGTGGGACCAAAGGTATACACCTTACCCATCGCTAAAGCGCCAATCTCTGCTTGCAACTGACCCGAAACGGTAAGGTTTGTGGCCTTACCAAAGAAATCCTCTTTGAAATCAATTTTACCGTCTTCTGTCCGGGGAAGGTTGTTTAGATCCAAGGTGGTTACTTGAAACATTTCTCCAGCTCCTTCCGCATCACTACCTGTCACGATCGGAGTGTGTAGATAGTAATAGCCATTATCGTTAAAGTATTTATGTACTGCAAAAGCCACCGCATGGCGTATGCGAAAGACAGCGCTAAAAGTGTTGGTTCGCATGCGCAAATGGGCCTTGTCGCGCAAAAACTCCATTGTCTGGCGCTTTGGTTGCAAGGGGTATTGATCCGGATCACTACTGCCTAGGATTTCCACCTCATCGGCTATGATTTCTACGGATTGACCGGCACCTTGAGACTCCTGCAAATTACCTACTACTTTGAGACAAGCGTGAAAATTTATCTTCTTTAAGATCTCCTCATCCATATTTTCAAAGTCGATCACTACTTGCACATTCTTCATGCCTGTACCATCATTGAGTGCAATAAAGCGATTGGAACGGAAGGCTCTTACCCATCCCATGACTGTCACTTTTTCACCAATTTTGGGCTCAGCTAGCAGCTGAGCGATCTCTGTTCGCTTGCTCATCTTTAACAACTTTTTTTTCTTTGCAATCCAATTGCAGGACAAAAAGTTCCGCAATTTTAGGAAAGTCGCGAAGATAGAGAGATTAAGGTATCTTATCAATTCTCTAGCCTTTTTTTTCCGCGATCATTAATTGCTTACTTTCGCATCTAAAACAGCTAAAATATGAAAGCATCGATTTTGTCTGGTTTACGTCTCCTTGGCCTCCTATTGGTATTGGCATTTCTAGGATGGCAATGTAGCGGCAGTGCCGGAGAAACGGCTGCTGAAGGGCCAACAGGAAATCTATTTCAAAGTTACTATGAAACCTATCCTGCACCACCGCCTGTCCGGGCTGGTGGATCTGATGAAGAACGGGAAACATGGAATAGAGCCACAAGCAATTATGGTGATGGCGATTTCATTGGTGCGATAGCAGCTTTGGAGGAAGCGCTGGCAAATGAAAGACCCCCTGATGACGCCGTTAATTTTTACCTCGGGGTTAGTCATTTAGAATTATCTCCCCCTCGCCCTAAGAAGGCTATCGATTATTTGAATAAGGTGATAGCGGAAAGAAAAGGAAGATACTATGAACCCGCTCGGTGGTACCGAATGTTGTGTTATTTGGCACAAGGAGAGATATCGGAAACACGGGTTTTTCTGGAAAGGATGAAGCTAGAAGAGGATGAGTTCAAGAAGGCCGAGGTGGTCAAATTGTTGTCACAATTGCCTGGACAGTAAGGACAAACTATAAGTGGGAAGTCGAAAGCTGGAAAGAGCAACAAGTAGCCTCAACCCCAGATTTCCACTTCCCATAATTAGTTATCAGGCTTTCTTCAATTCATCCCAGGCCACCTGCAGGTTGACGTTCTTAAATCGCCCCCCTACCCAATCTTCTGCTTTGGGGATGGTCTCGGTTTTTTCCTTCAGTTGTTCGAGCGTTGTTCCTTTCTTTTGTTCCTTTTTTACATATTTCAATAGTTTCTTTAGATAGATCTCCATGGCTTTCAAGTCGGCCGAGGAGCCGGTTACTTCGAACCCCTGAGCTGCGTGACCAAATATGTATAAGGTGTCTTTGTCGAAGGTTTTTCTAGCCTGTTTCAACAGTTTGATCCAATTTTTGATGGATGCTCCGGCAACTGCATCAATGTTTGGCATTCGGTGATTGAACATTAGATCACCCATATGTACCACATTGGCATTTTCGAGATGGATCAAAGTATCTCCACTCGTATGACCAGCTCCAAAGTAGTGGAGACTTACTATTTCACCTCCAACTTTCTTGGACCAATTCGTATCATAGGTGGTATCTGGCAGAAGGTTTTGCTCCAATTTCCCTCTTTCTTTAGCCACCCTTTCCTGATGAAATTTAGAATTGGTATGTGCTACTACCTGCTTGACAAAGCCTTTGAAAGCGATATTACCTCCCGAATGATCTCCGTGGTGATGCGTATTAATCAGTAGATCGACTTGACGATCAGTCTTTTCCTTAATTTTGCCAATCAGATTCTTGGCTTGATCGGGAAATTGAGTATCTATCACGATTACGCCTGCTTTATCGATCATCCAGCCGATGGTGCCGCCGCGCTCGGTATAGATACCTACATTACGCCGTAGGCTTTTCATTTCTCCTGCTTCAATGCCCATGACCTCGGCCATAATGTGATGCATCGGAAGTAGTGATACTCCAGCAAGCAGGCCACCCTGCTTAAGAAAGCTTCTTCTTGTTGACATATTCTTGAATTGTGAGTTAGGGAGTATCCTTGGGATACTCGTTAATAGAGCATATACACATTGCTAATGCTATGCAAAATTGTCTTGTACTATTAACCTTCCTATTGGGTAGTCAAATGAGAATGAGGCTTATATAAATCGTTGCTTTAGTTCTGGGGTAGGGATCATACAACTTTCCTTTTTGCCAAACCACTTATATCGATTGCTGGCAATCCAATCATAGATTCGATCTCTAATCCACTTGGGAATCGTCTTAAAAATATAAAATATGCGCCAAAACCCTCCCAGCTGCCAAGCGATCTGCAAAGGTACGTCCGAATGCGTGTAGAACTGCCCGTCGTCGAACATCACAACGGTATTTAGAGCCGAAGCATCCATTCCTGCTTCTCCCAGCAAGGCTTGTCCGGCCTCAGACTGCAAAGCCGTAAACCGAAATCGAGCTTCCGGATCACGCTTGATAATGAATTGCACTAAGCCATCGCACAGATTACATACCCCATCAAACAATAGGATGGGTTTGTCACGCGGGATTTGCAGTGGATCATCGCTCATATTCAAATGAACGTAAGAAAAGCCAAGTTGTTCGAAGCGCGCCTATTGCTGATTCGCTTGAGCACTAAAGAAGGATGCCAACAAATTGATTTGTCCCAGGTGATAGGCGTCATGTTGGAGGATTCCTTCTATCAGATAACGAAAGCTGTATCGACGCTTCCCGTTGAATAAGTCTTTTTCAAGCAGCGTGTCTTCTTGCGTGGAAAGTAGGCTAAGTATAGTCTCCTGGGATTGAGCTAATTCCTTTAGCAAATCTTCCCAGCCTAATCCCTGCACAGGGGGCCAATCCAATTCCGTATTCAACTCAATACGGTAAGATTGATTTCCTTGTAAATGCTCGATTAGAAACTGACGCCAGGCAACGATATGTCTTACAATTTCTGCTATATTCTTTTTTTCGGGGAGCAGGGATTGTAGGCTAATTGCCGGACCAATGTTCTCCATAGAAGCAAGGATATTGGTACCGTACCAGGGTTGCCCGTTATAGATCGCTTCAAATCGTCGAATCAGCGCTTGCATCTGCTTGTTTTCGCTTGTAGGCATAATAGTGGATAGGTGAATAATTGAATAAAATTGACTTGTATAATCTATAAAACAGAAAGGAAAAGCCCATAGTTCCACACATCGGTATAAGAAAAGAGGTAGAATTATTCCCCAGTTGTTCTGCCTTGTTGTACTTGATGATTATTGTTTTATGGGTTGTATATCAATAGTTTAGGTTCCTTTGTTTTATTCGCCACATTGGCTGATAATTTTTTCCCAAGTGTTAAAATACGACACGCGCCGTAGGTTTTCTTGCATCTACGGCGCGTGTCGTATATCTTTGTGCCGGACATATGATCATATTCCTAACTGCTCTACCTAAGCGCAATGGGTAGAGAATTATCCTTCTCGGGCCATTTTGTGGTTGGCGTTTTAGACAGAAGCCTCTCGACCAGAGGAAGTAGGTTTTGCAGCTAATAGGCCGACTCGAAAACACCAAAATGGGCGGAGAACCAGAGTTACTAGACATGGAAAATAAAGACAATTATCAACCTTCAGCAACAGAATTAGAGATATTACAGATTCTTTGGGAGCATGAGCCAACGACGGTTCGCTTTATCTTCGAACAAATCAGCCAGAAAAGGGAGGTAGGGTATACCTCCATCCTAAAGCAGATGCAAAGAATGGCGGATAAGAACGTGGTACAGCGAGAATTACAAGGTAAAACGCACTACTATCGGGCGATTCCAAAACAAGCTGAGGTGCAACAGAATCTATTTCAGCGCTTTGTGAATAACGTTTACCAAGGTTCAGCCATGAAATTGGTCATGCATGCTCTAGGACAGGGAAAAACTAGCGACGAAGAAGTAGAAGCCTTGCAAAAATGGATAGAAGCTCAAAAAAAGCAAAAAGATGATTAGTGCATTCAGTGCTGGCCTTGGGCCAATCGGCAAAGCCTTAGGGTGGATGCTGATCCACAGTTTCTGGCAGATTAGCTTAGTCGCCTTGGTTTTAGCTTTAGTATTGAGGATTATCCCTCGTAAACAGGTGAATGCTCGCTATGCTTTGTTATTAATTGGATTAGTATCAGTTGTTGTCTGGTCGGGAATTACCTTTCAGTCCAACTGGGCCTATTATGCCTACCAGCCAACTATCGAACAAGGAACAGCTGTAGTTCAGGACGTAAGCTCTATTGAGGCGACTACCTTTGAGCCAGCCGCAACTGCTTGGCAGCAGGGCTTTCAGCAAAGCATTACTTGGTTGGATAGCCAATTAAATAGGGTGACCTTTATTTGGGGTATAGGAGTGGTGCTGTCCTGCTTGTACTTTATCATGGGACTATCCTATCTCCACTATCTGCAAACGCATCGAGTCAAAATGCCAGAACTTGAGTGGGCTGAGCGTTTTACTCGTCTATGCATTCAGATGGGGATCCGGCGAAAAGTTCGATTCTTGTTGTCAGAAGTGGTAAAGGACCCGATCACCTTTCGATTACTTCGGCCGGTGATTTTGCTACCCACTTCCCTGATGACCGGTTTAGAGCCGAAGCAAATAGAATTACTCTTGTTGCATGAACTAGCTCACATTCGTCGATATGACTTCACCGTTAATATCTTGCAAACCCTGGTTGAAATAGTCTTTTTTTACCATCCTGCGCTTTGGTGGATATCTCGGAATATTCGGACGACTCGGGAACACTGTTGTGATGATGCGGTATTGGCCGTTCAAAATCAACCCATACTGTATGCCCAGGCCTTAACCCGAATTCCTACTTCCAATTTATCACTTAAAAAAAGATTAGCCATGTCCGCACATAACAATAAGGGAATTCTTAGTCAGCGCATTTTTCGATTGTTTGGCCGATACGAAAGCCAACCGCCCATCTATCGGAGTATCTTGATGGCCTTTTTATTACTCTTCCTTAGTCTTGGGTCACAAGCCTTTCTGGTAGCTGAAGAGCCCGTGCCAGAGAGCCAGGAGGTAAGTTTGGTGGGAGAAGATCCTAGCCTGGAACTACAGCCAGAAGAGCTGGTGTTAGAGCCGCTAACACAATTAGACAACACCGTGGTTGCAGAGGAAACTGCGCAAGCATCTTCAGAAAGGCCTACAGCAGAAGCGCCTGCGTCTATTGTCGAAGGTACGGTGGTGGATGAAAATGATCAAGCTCTCATTGGTGTTAGTATCCTTGTCAAAAATACCACGGTAGGGACCATTACAGATTTTGACGGGCATTTTAAATTGAAATTACCGACTAATTGTGCTACGCTTGTTTTTAGCTATGTGGGCAGAGACAGTAAGGAGATAGAGCAAAGCTGTGCAGGGCAGAGACTAGACGTTATTATGCCAGCTACTGTAGAACTTGGAGAAGTGGTGGTGATCGGTAAACAGCAGGAGCCTGAAAGCACTACTGGTGAACCTAAGGCAGAAGAAGTCATTATTTCTGGTACAGTAAAAGATGAGAATGATCAGCCGCTGATTGGAACTAGTATACTGATAAAGGATACGAAAATTGGTACCATCACAGATCTAACGGGCAATTACAGATTGTCCTTACCTAGCGAATGCGCCACGCTAATTTTTAGTTACATAGGGAAACAGATTGAAGAAGTGTCAAATGCTTGTGGCGGTCAGAAGTTAGACATCATAATGAAGTCCGAATCAACTACCCCTGCTACCGAAGAAAAGCGCACCACAAAAAAGGAGCTTGAGACAGTGGAAGGCTATGTAATCGACGAGGCGGGAAATCCACTCATTGGGGCAAATATTTTGATTAAGGGGAGGACGATAGGTACCATAACAGATCTAAAAGGCTTTTTCAAATTAGAACTACCAGGTGACTGCGCTACCTTGATTTGTAGCTATGTTGGTAAGCAAGCGCGGGAGGTTAGTGAGGCCTGTAAAGGCCAAAAGATAGGTATTCAGCTAGCAAGCAAAGACGCTACTGAGGCAACCAAGTCTGAATCCGCTACGGAAGTAGCTAAGGCAGAAAAAGTCATTATTTCTGGCACAGTAAGGGACGAGAATAACCAGCCGCTGATTGGAACTAGTATACTAATAAAGGGGACGAAAATTGGTACGATCACGGATCTGGAGGGCAATTACAGATTATCCTTGCCTAGCGAATGCGCCACACTGATTTTTAGCTACATCGGCAAACAAACTCAGGAGGTAACCAATACCTGCGGTACCCAGAGACTAGATGTCATTTTAAAGGAAAAGGAAGCGGGGCAAGCCCAGAAGCCTGCGGCTGAACCGACGCAGAAGATTGGACTTCCGGAGGTAGAGATCACAACGCCTGAGACAAAGATTCTTCAGGACCTGACCTTGTTCCCAAATCCATCTTCGGGTAACATTACGGTTAGCTTCAAGTTGGAAAAGGCCACTAAAGTAACCATCGGAATCTATACTGTGGATGGTAAACTCCTGACTCTAAACGTGCTAGGTTTAGGAGCAGGAACGCATCGACATGTATGGCAGGATGATGAGACCAGAAAAGGCACTTTCTTGCTGCAAATTCAAGCAGAGGGAGAGAAAATTAGCAAACAGTTTATTTTAGAATAATACACTAGCCAGTTGTTGATGAGTAGCATCAGCAACTGGCTTTTCAATACAGGAAGCACCTTTGACCAAGCCTATATCGCCTTGCTTGAAACATAATTTGCTCGCTTCCAACTAATCAGCCCTGATCAAACCAACTCTGAGGGCAGATACCTTATTCAAACAACATTTTGTACAACTCCTCAATCTTACCAATCGTATTGACTTTAATATCATACCGATCTTTCTCTAAGCCTTTGGTATTGTATTTAGAGATATAAATTTCTTTAAACCCTAAGCGCTCTGCTTCTTGTATTCGCTGCTCAATTCGGCTTACAGCACGGATTTCTCCTGACAATCCAACCTCCGCCGCAAAGCAAACATCAGAAGGAATAGAAATGTCTTCGAAGGAAGAAATTAAGGCACTGACAATGGCCAAGTCGATGGCCGGATCATCCACCTTGATACCACCGGCGATATTGAGAAAAACATCGTTTTGTCCGAGGGGGAAACCGCCCCGTTTTTCCAAAACAGCTAGGACCATATTGAGTCTTCGGAGATCAAAGCCTGTAGCGGACCTTTGAGGGTTTCCGTAAACTGCCGTACTCACCAAGGCTTGTGTTTCAATCAGCATCGGTCTTTGCCCTTCCATGGTAGCCGCTACCGAGCTTCCACTCAGATCTTCATCCATTTGAGACAGCAATAGCTCAGAGGCATTACTAATTTCTCGTAAACCCTGGGCATTCATTTCATAGATGCCCATTTCGTCCGTAGAGCCAAATCGATTTTTCAAGGTGCGCAAAATGCGGTAGGTATAATGTCGATCCCCTTCGAATTGTAAAACTGTATCTACAATGTGTTCTAGCAGTTTCGGTCCAGCTATGGACCCCTCTTTGTTGATATGGCCGATGAGGAACACAGCGATATTGCTTTCCTTGGCGAAACGCTGAAACTCTCCAGCACACTCCCTTATCTGTGATACACTTCCTGGCATGGATTCTACGTGTGGAGAGGCTAGTGTTTGGATGGAATCGGCAATGACAATCTGCGGTTCCAATTCCTCGGCATGCTGCAGGATCTTATGCGTATTGGTTTCTGTGAGGATATAGCATTGATCGGTAAGAAAACCTAGCCGATCTGCCCGCATTTTGATCTGCTCTTCGCTTTCCTCACCCGAGATATATAGAATTTTAACAGGAATGCGGGTAGCCAATTGTAGGAGTAGAGTAGATTTACCAATCCCCGGCTGCCCGCCGATTAGCACAATAGAACCTGGGACGACACCACCTCCAAGTACTCGATTCAGTTCACCATCTGGCGTCACTAGTCTTTCTGTCGTACCCGCTTGAATCTGCGTTAGCGGAACAGGGCTAGGGCTTTTTCTTCCAATGCTTTCCTGGCGCCATTCCTGCTTTTTTTCTTGCTTGGTTTTGGCGGCAATTTTCTCTTCCCGATAGGTGTTCCATGCTCCACATGCGAAGCATTGACCGTTCCATTTTGGCGATTCATTCCCGCAGTTGGTACAGACGAAGATGGTCTTGGCTTTAGCCATTTATTTAAAATTATTGTTTGGATTGAGGGTAAATATAAAACAATAAGTTGTAAGAGTTGGTTCTTTTTTGACTACTTTGTTAATTTGTTGATTAACAAGTGTTTGTGGGGGCGATGAAGCAGTGGTACTTAGCTTAAATCAACTTTAACACTACTAAGGCGTTTCTATAGTTGTAAAACAAGAGAAAAACAATTATATTGTTTAGAGCAAAACAAGGAGTTATGAGACAAAATATGATTGTTGCATTACTCCTAAAACGGCTGCAAAAAAAGGTCAAAATTTATTAAAGTATCCAATAATTTTGTTTTTTTGCAGTACAAGCTATTTTAATAAGGAAAAAGCCGGATGAAAATCTCTCCCAAGTGTTAAAGGTTTTGCGCAATGCAACTTTCCGCTTTGTTCCCTGTTAAATAAGACAAGTTTAGAAATCATACTCGATTAAGAGCATTCATATGTAGATTGTTTTCATTTGGTTTTTTGGGGTTATACAGGGTGCTGCGAGTAATCGCAGCCGCCCTGTTTTTTTAACTTCAGAATAGAGTAAAGTCCTTCAGGTAACTGAAGGACTTTATTTTTTGCCCGATTTAATGCTTTGGGCTGATTATCAGCGCTTTATTCGATGTTGAGTGCCGTTTCTTACCCTATTCTAGTTTGATCTCCACCTGACTGGCCACTCCAAAAATACCATGTCCACTCTCGATGTTGCTATGGACGTTTACGGGCTCCGCGAACGGATTGTCCTTAGCTTCATAATAGTCATCAAGACTTCGATAATACAAGAACATATCTTTGGTCATACTCAAGAATTGAATCGTAATTCCATCGGCCGTAGAGTTCTCATAGGTATACAATAATAGCTTATACTTCTTCCCATTAAAGGCCTTGTCTGATACGATTAAGATTCCGTCACCAGCAAAGGAAATCAGGGGATCATTAGAATCGAGATAGGTACTCGAACGATAGCTTACTGAATCTACACCATCAAAGTAGGTAAACTTTTCCGTGGCAGAAATACCATAGTAATTCTCTTCCCCTATGGGGTCCTGAAATTCTAGCTCAATGGCATCTACTCTTTCTCCATCTTCAGAAATGGCGCCACCGGGCTTTAATTGACCTGAAATCAATGGGACGGCCGCGGGCATAGCTTGTATGGCTTGTGCTATCGGATATTGCTCAGCACTAAGCTGAATACGATAAGAAGCTCCGGCTTTGCCAAAACCGTTGTCAAGCTTAGCAATGAAGCTCAGTCTGGCTGGATCATATTGAAAAGTCTGTATCAGTTGGCCGTCTTCAAATAATTCGACTAGAGCATCCTGCTGCAGGTCAAAATCTGTCTTATCTATTATGCCCAAACTATTGGCCAAGAATACTTCTAGCTCAGTCTCGGACTGTTGAAACAAAGCTTTGACTGCTAGCGCGGACTCATGTGCTGGGATATCAATCGTCACGACTTGAGAAAAGCTATCTTCATCGCAGCTGAGATTTGCAAAACCTAATAGGATGAGTAAGGATATATGGATTTTATATTTCATTTTAATTGTTTGTGTGAAATGTGTTTAAGGGTTGAGCTCAAAATTTGAATCCATAAGAGACGGAAGGAATAATCGGTAGGATACTAATTTCCTTAAATACTCGGTTTCTGTCTCTAACAGACCCATCGGGGTTTCTAACGGTCTCTGTATCAGCAATCACATAGTAGGGGTTGCGATGGTAGTAGGCATTATAAAAGCCGATAACCCAAGTTCGTTCCCATTTCGGTTTTTTCTTGTGAAAAGAAATGCTCAGGTCTAAGCGGTGGTAGTCAGTCATTCGAAAGGCGTTTTTCGTCCCGCCTGTTTCGATGGTTTCAAAATTATAGCTACCGGGAGTTCCAGATTCCCAGGCGTTTACGGGGTAATGGTACACCGGGAGGGTAATCGCATTGCCGGAACCGAAGACCCAAGCTCCAGAGAGTGTAATTCGGTCAGTAATCTGGTGCGTAACAGCTACGGAAACATCATGGCGCCGATCGTAGCGGAAAGGAAACCTTTTCCCATTATTGATTTCATCAAATTGGCGCCAATTCCAACTGAGGGTGTATCCGATCCAGCCAGTTGTTTTGCCCTTTTTCTTCTGCAAGAAAAGCTCCAACCCATAGGATTCTCCATCGCCTTGGGTGACTTGATCTTGCCAGTCTGCTTCAAAGCCGAACAGGAAGCTGGCTCCTTCTTTATAGGAGATGACATTTTTCATTTTCTTGTAATAGCCTTCTATGCTGAGTTCGTATTTATCTTCGAAGGTCCTAGCTACGCCTAGTGCGGCCTGCCAAGACTGTTGCGGGGCAATTCGTTTTGTGCTGGGCACCCAAAGGTCAGTAGGGAGGTTGATACTTTCGGAAGTGAGTAAATTAATGTACTGCCACATGGTGCTGTATGAGCCCTTCAGCGCAAGCTGGTTGTTCATTAGATACCGCAATCCCAATCTAGGCTGTAGAGAACTATACCACTTCCCTTCTACCTGAAAAGCGGAGGCATGTAGCCCAACATTGGCCTTCAGCGCTCCCCAGCGGATATCATCCTCTACGTAGACCGCATATTCGGTAGAGTAGGACTTATTTGAGCCTAGCAAAGTATCTAACCTAAAGTCAGGTGCTGCATTTTTTAACGTCAAAGCCCCCGGACTGTACTCATGACTGGTGACACTTCCCCCGAAGCGTATGTAGTGATTCGGATTGGGGATGTAGTCAAAATCTACTTTGGCGGCTAAGTCTTCTATGCCGGAGAGGTATTTAGCATCAAAGCGTGTTTCGCCAAGAGCATCTTGCAAGGAAGTGCCGATAAAGAAATCGATTTTGTACCGACTGTAGGTCAGCGTAGTATTGGCGAATAGTTTGTTGTTTAGCTGCCAGTTCCACCGTAAGGCGGAGATCAGGTTGCCCCAATCAATACCCGTTTCGTAGCTTTCATCCGCTTCTCGGTAGGTATTGGCAAAGACATCGGCTCCTAGGTAGGCGCTAGCAAATAAGCGATGTTTGTCATTGAACTTGTGCTGTAATTTGGCATTCAAGTCATAGAAAAATAGCTTCACTTTCAGGTCGGTACCTTCGGCCTCTGTGGAGTTGATGATGGGACCAAAGATGAGATCGGCATAAGTGCGGCGGCCAGATAATAGAAAAGCGGTTTTCCCTTTGTTAATGGGGCCTTCCAGGGTAAGTTTTGAAGAAATCAGGCCAATGGACCCTTCTCCATGAAACTCTTCCAGGTTACCTTCCTTCATATTGATCTCCAAAATAGAGGACAAGCGCCCTCCGTAGCGTGCCGGAAAACCGCCCTTCGTTAGCGTCACATTCTTCAAGGCATCAGCATTAAAAACAGAGAAGATGCCGAGCAAGTGAGATACATTATAGACCGGAACGCCATCCAGCAGGACCAAGTTTTGATCTGGACTCCCCCCGCGTACATACAAACCACTTTGTCCCTCTCCACCGGATTGTACGCCCGGAAGTAATTGGAGTGCCTTTAATACATCCACCTCTCCGAATAAAGCCGGCAGTTTCTTGATCTGTTCCACGGGAACTTCCATTCGACTCATCTGACTGGATTCCTCAATGCGTTCCAAGCGTTCAGCGGTTACTTCCACCGTTTGTAAACTGACACTAGAGGACAGCCTAATGGTCAGACTGGTGTCTTTGTTGAGCAGAAAGCGAAAGTTCTTCGCCTGGTAACCGATGTAAGAAAAACTTAGTTCAACAGAGTCCGCGGGTAAGGTGAGACTAAAGAAACCATAGGTGTTGCTGGTGGTTCCAGTTCCAGATTTGGCCTCATAGACATTTGCGGCAAGTAAGTTTTCACCAGAGCTGTCATCAATAATGTAACCACTGATGGTGTGGCGTTGAGCATCTAGGGAATGGGCAAATAGGCCCAGCCCAATAAGGGTCAATAATACCTTATTCATATGTAGTGTTTTAGTTTTCTGTATATAGCTTTAAAGACTGCTGCGGTCAATACAGAAGTCGTAGTCATAGCTTGCTTTAGTGCCAGTTTGGCCATCACACTTTGGGTGGAAAATCGCCCCTTCCTGCCACCAGGCAGTAAATGACACTTTTCTCCTCCAAAAGCGATCGCCAAACGTGCACTTAGCCTACTTTCGGAAATTCGAAAATAGTCTTAAGAAAAAAGGTATAGTTGTATTATAATTTGGTGGAAAAACAGGAATTGCCTACAGTTGTCTCCTGCAAATATAAGAATCTTTTAGTATACAAACAGGCTTGTTTAAGTTACCATTGTCTTAAGAGGCGATTTTAAGATTTAGGTTCCTAAATCTTGGAGGACCATCGCAGTTTCTACTTAATCCTTCGATTGAAGAATCAGGTTGAACGTATATTCCAGGACGGTGTCTACATTGTTTAAGTGGTCTGTGATTGACTGTGTAACAAAATGATCCGGGAGTATTCCTCGAGAATCTATAGAAGCCTTGGCCGCAGTAACAAAGGTATTTCTGGCGACGTGAAAGGAGATGCCAGTATGTGTAAGACTAAACTTCTTTTGGTTAGCCGTACAGAAGTGATTAGAGCCTAATTCTTCACCAATGATTGTTCCTTTTCTCAGTGCTTTGACCAAGGACATGAAGTGCCCTGTAGTGGAATGCCCCTCCCCATCGATCAAGAAATATAATTTTCCTTTGAACGTATTGGGATTTGGCAGTTGTTCTTCTTTTAAATGCCCGAAATCATTTTGGTGAAAATAGACGTAAGGTTTATCCACTAAGTACTTCAACAAGTGATTGGCGGCGGTAGAGGGGCCGCCTCCATTAAATCGTAAGTCAATGATCAGATGTTGAATGTCATGGGTTTGAATTTCCGCAAAACTACTATCAATAAAATTGGTGTAGGTAGAGAGTCGATCACCATAATAGGCGAAACGTTTAATTGTTAGAACGGCGGCGGCTGGATGCTTTAGCTCTAGGCATAAATCCTCTTTACAATGACTATTTGAGGTAATTCTATGATATCTAGATTTGTTTTTATAAGCAACCAAAGGGGCTAGCTGAATCGGGCGTTCTTGCCCTCGTACAATGATCTCATAGCCCCTTGGAAAATTCAATACAAAGGGGATATAAGAAGTGATGTAGCTATCAAACAATAGCCGTTTATAACTACTAATGTGTGCTTGACTGTTGATGTGCTTAAATGCAATAGCGGTTATCTCGGAAATGGGCTGGCCATTAATAGAAAATATTTCTGTACCTGCATCAACGCTGTCTCGGTTGTTCAATGGGTCCGAAATGTACAAGCGCCCTTCAATCAACTTGGCTTCTAGTGGAAATCGTTGAGCTATTGGCACCATGGCATCTTCCTGATTAAACCAACCTAAGCTGGAGTGACTACAGCCCAATAGCGCCATAATTTCACTACAGTACCAGATGTATTCCCGGAGGGTAGTTTGGTCCGAGATCAGTTCCTTTTTTGCTTGGATCCGCTGCAAGAATAATCTTTCTGGCGTGAACTTAAAAGGATGCGGATGAGTGTTAAGAATGGTGTCGATGAATTGTTGATAGTCTTCTAGGTATTGGGCTTTGCTAAAGGTGGTAGAGGACCAATCTGTAGCTGCCGACTGGGCTTTGCCAACGGCAAGTAGGCAGGTGATGGAAATCAAAAAAAGGCAAATTCTTCGTGTCATAATCGGATGATTTAATGAAAGACTAGTTTATGCCTTTTTGCAGGAAACAACATGAGAGAAAGGGCGCAAAAATGTACTGATTTATAAGAGAGAACCAAAAAGATAAGTACTTATGTACCCTAAATAATTTAGGAGGGAGCAATGCAGGTATCCGAGGTTTTGTCCAGCCATACCAAAAGTAAACTTCGGATAGGTCTCATGGGTTTGCAAGGAGAGATTAACGTTTTCAAGGACTACCCCTTAAATCTTCCCGGTGTAGTCCCTTGGAATTTCTTGAAGGCCTTATAAAAAGCGGATTTAGAGTTAAAGCCGGATTGATTGCCGATAGCTTCTAAGGTGTACCTAGATTGGGTAGCAATCAATTGCTTGGCTTCTTCAACTCGATATTCATTGATGAAATCAGTGAATGTTTTATTGAGGTACTCATTAATGAGGTGGGAGAACTCATGTGTGGAAATATCTAGTTGCTGGGCAATATCCACTGACTTCAGGTTCGGATTGACAAAGGGTTTTTCCTCCTGCATTAAGATCCTTAAGCGTTCAAGTAAGTGGTTTGCCTCCTGCTGCTTGATGATCCTGGCATTTCCCCTCCGTACTCTGGTAAAGATCGATTGAGCGACCTTTTTGTGAAACACGAAATAGATGTAGAAGGCATAGAATAATAGAGAGAAAGCTATGGAACCACTAATGAAGTATCGAAAGCTGACAAAAAAGTAGACCGCCCAGAGGATTAACATGGCCAAAATCAATAGGCACAACCATTGCTGAGTTGGAGTACCCGTTTGAAGCTTTGATAAAGTTGGCCTTAGGATCACGACAGAGACTAAGATATAGGCAAGCCATTGTAGATTGATTAGGGGTAAAAGAACTTCTTTGGCTAAGGCTACATGATGGTGAAAGGGTAATAATAAATGTAGGCCCAACGTAATGAATATCCAGAAAGCAAGGTGGATCTTCCAGTATCGGTTGAGCTTAGGCTTTGACTTCACCAGCATTTGAACGTAGGTGAGAAACAAGGGGCCAATCAGGAGGAAAAAGTATGGACCCGATTGCAGGAAGGCTATGGGCTCTGTAGTGGAGAAGGAGTAGAATACGGATTTCAATACCCTCAAATTCAGAACAAGCAAAAAACAACCGAAAATTCTGTTGGGAAGGAGAGATAAAGACTTATTTAGCAGGAAATATAGGCTCACCAAGAGGCTGTTGAACACACCAATAGCACCGAAAAAGAATAAGATTTGAGTCGCATATTCCATTGCTGACAGTCTGACTTCCGTTTGATTTGGCCCGAATTTCCCAAAAAGCGAGCAGAACGAAAAGTTTTCTTCTAAATAGCCGCTATTATCTATTTTTGTTTTCAAATCTATGTTCAACCAATCCTTATTCATTCAAAATTAACAGACCATGAAAAAATACGTCTACGGCATATTGATGACCTCATTCTTGCTAGCCTGCAATGCACAAAACGAAACGAAAGAGGCAGCAAATGCACCCACAGCGGCACCGCAAGGTATCCAAGATGTCGACCTTGCCGCATTTAAAGCTAAGATGCAAGATGAAAATGTGATACTCCTTGATGTCCGGACACCCAAAGAGGTCGCAGCCGGCAAGATTGAAGGAGCCCTGGAAATTGATGTGCTTGCCGATGACTTTGAACAAAAAATCCAAGCACTAGAAAAGGATAAAACCTATTTGGTGTATTGCAAAGCGGGAAGCCGTAGCGCACGTGCCTGCAAGGTAATGGAAAAGTCAGGCTTCAATGATCTCTATAACTTAAAAGGTGGATATACTGCCTGGGCAGCTCAAGAGTAATTTATTTAGAGGGTAATGAATGGTTTGCTGTCTAATTCAGTGAAGTTAATCACAGAAAAGACCCTAGAGCTGAGAACAATGCCTAATACGTCCGCCTGCGGACCCTTAGCGATACTTTGTTTCGACCGTTTTGCTGAGAGAGGTGTTATACTTGAGAAAATTAAAATCTAATTGTCAGCGATATGAAAAGCAAAGTTTCGTTCAAGGAATTGGTCAACGGAGAAACCCCGGTATTAGTAGACTTTTTTGCCGAGTGGTGTGGGCCTTGTAAAGCTATGGCGCCAGTATTGCAAGAAGTAGCCGGTGATATAGGCGACAAAGCGAAGATCGTCAAGATCGATATAGATAAAAACCCGGCCATTGCAGATAAACTGCAAATCAGGGGCGTTCCCACTTTTATGCTCTTTAAAGAGGGCGAAATTAAATGGCGGCAAGCAGGAATGCAGTCAGCCAAGCAGCTTAAGAACGTGATTGAGTCCTTCGGCTAGTCCACGATAATTTATATACCTTTAAGGCTTCCTACCATATTTGATAGGAAGCCTTACTTGTAAATATCTGTTTCTTTAGTCTCTCAAATACAATGATGTAAAGTCCAGCAGATGCGTGCCTTGGCAGCTTGTCATTTGCTAATTTGAAATCCATATCTTTGCATCACATCCCACAAGTTTTACATCTCCCAAAGAACCCTTTCTTGTTTCTCTAAATGACACAAGCAGATCGGTTTTTGTGAATTCAAGCATTCATCAGATCATGCAGATCCAATCCATGATATTGAGTGCAGACGGTTCATATCTACCGCTGCCAATTTGTAACGTCAACTACTAGCTCAACATGAATAACTTACTCTTATTTGCACAAGCTGGGCTTGAAGGACTAAGCCAACCTTGGCATTGGTCTGTATCCGGTTTAGCCCTGGCCTTAATTGTATTTCTTTTAACTTGGATGGGCCGTAAATTTGGCATTTCTAGCTCCTTCGAAGCCATGTGTACTTTAGGTGGAGCAGGCCGAAAAATTCCCTACTTTAAGGTTGACCTTGCGGGTAAAAGCTGGTTACTCTTCTTGGTGATCGGGACGATCTTAGGTGGAGTGATTGCTGGTGAGTTTTTGCCTAGCCCAGCTCCAGTTGATATTTCCGATGCCACTGTTGCTTTCTTAGAGGAAAAGGGAATGAGCTATCCCGCTTCTGATAGCAGTGGGAGAGGTTTTATACCCACAACTATATTCAATTGGACCAATACCGCTGGTATCATCGCCGCTTTGGCGGGCGGATTCCTAGTGGGCTTTGGTGCGCGCTATGGTAGAGGTTGTACTTCTGGACACGCTATTACGGGAATGGCACATTTGCAATTACCTTCTCTACTTACCGTCATTGGCTTTTTCATCGGAGGCCTAGTTACTACTCACCTGGTTTTACCTTGGCTACTACAGTTTCTTGTAGGAGACCTGGCTTAATCATCTATCTTAAAAGCATACCATTATGTTTCGCAATATATCTTTTATGGCCGTAGGCATTTTCTTTGGCATCACCATGACTAAGTCGGAAGCGATTTCCTGGTATCGAATCGTAGAGATGTTTCGCTTTGAAAGCTTCCATA
Organism: Saprospiraceae bacterium; assembly: GCA_019634045.1. Taxonomy (GTDB): domain Bacteria; phylum Bacteroidota; class Bacteroidia; order Chitinophagales; family Saprospiraceae; genus DT-111. The sequence continues at coordinate 11,504 of JAHQWA010000181.1, read as the reverse complement.
TGTACGGGATCATTGGGGTGGCGGTAGCTGCAAGTGCCTTGATCATCTGGGGCATGAAGTACACGCAAATGAAAACACTAGACGATAAATTGGTGGAAGTACCCAACCCGATGAGCTTGAATGTCAAAAGACACCTGCTGGCAGGCAGTATTTTTGGTTTAGGGTGGGCACTAATTGGAAGTTGTCCCGGACCGATCTATGTACTTTTAGGCAATGGCTATTCTATTCTCCTGTTAGTGCTAGCTGGAGCCTTGTTAGGGGTATTGGCCTATGGAACGCTAGGGCAAAAACTGCCGCACTAAGTTAGGGGGTATGACTAAGTTTTCTTTCCGTGCGTTGACGAAGGTTGAAGCTCAGAAAGGTCATAATGATAAATAGAAATGCGATCAGCCCCATCGCTATGCGAAGGCCCTGCCAATCGGCGATAAAGCCAATGATGGGAGGACCGAAGAGAAAGCCTGAATAACCAATCGTAGTGACCATACTGATGCCCACTCCAGGTTTTATTCCGGGCATATTACCGGCGGTGCTGAAGGCAATTGGAACGATAGTCGCCAGCCCAAGCCCGACAAGGAAAAAGCCCGCAATCGCTGTATAAGGAGAAAGTATACCTACGCTGAGGGCGATCCCTAAGAGTGCTATTAGGCTACTATTAATCAGTAATTTCCCATCCCCCCAGTTGGCGCGTAAGCGATCTCCGACAAAACGTCCTAACATCATGGCCATTGAAAAAGCGGCCAAACCCAAGGGCGCCAGAGATGGAGAGGCTTGCACGATCTTTTCTAAGTAGTTGGTGGTCCAATCTGCCATAGCTCCTTCTCCCAACATACAACAAAAAGCAATCAAGCCAATCCCCAGTAGCGCCTTACTAGGCAGGCGTAAGCCTCCTTCTCCCTGTTCAGTTTCCTCCACTTCATCCTTTATGAGATTTCTGATTCCCCAAAGAACAGGCAGAACGCAAAACAAAACGCTGGAAGAGAGGTGAGCGAAGAGGTCGATTTCGAAGCGAGTATAGAGCGCTCCTGTTCCCGCGCCGATCATCATGCCCGCACTGAAAATGGCGTGGAAGGAGGACATAATGGGCCGTTTGTATTCTTTTTCCACTAACACTGCCTGGGCATTCATCGCCACATCCTTCATGCCCGTAAAGCTCCCCATAAAGAAGAAAATAATACCCAGTGTGATCAAGTTGGTAGCCAATGGTATCAGGGGAATGCTAGAAATGAAGAGCAGCGCACAGATAGCCGTAATTCGGTGACTCCCAAATCGTGCGATCAGATAGCCCGCCAAGGGCATGGCCACTAGCGCACCGATAGAGATGCAGAGTAACATGATTCCCAGCGTACTATTATCCAAGGTATAGATCTCCTGCACACGTGGGATACGCGACACCCAATTAGCATAGAGAAATCCATTTATAAAAAAGAAGATATTAACGGCAAGTCGGTTGCGGCCCATTTTCTACTGGTTTTAGTCGCACTACTTAAGTTAGAAAAGGCGCACCCAAGCAAGACCTAAGTACAGGGGCAGTTAGTGAATGCCTGTGCTTAGGAAGTACAGTATCGTTGTTTTTACCTAAATGCTACCTAATGATGATTCCTAGTCGTGTTCTGTACAAAGCTACACTGCTTTAAGAGCGATAAAAAGAACAACTTTTGCCATTGCTGATACTTTTTTAACCAGATTCTAGCAAAACAGAGTGGTTGAAGTTTCAATTGAGCAGAATGGGTTCTATTTTACAGAGGCAAAACAAAACGTTCCAACATGAAAAAGCTACTATTCATTTTCAGTCTTATCGGCTGCCACGCAAGCCTCTTCGGGCAGTCTTCCATATTGTACATCGGCACCTTTTCCGAAAGAGGAAGTGAGGGGATTTATGTCTTTGAATTTGATCAAGAAACCGCTGATGCTCACCAAATTCAAACTTTGGATCACCTGGAAAGCCCTAGTTACCTTTGCTTACATCCGAGTGGCAAGTTTCTGTATAGTGGAAATCGAGCTTCGGTTGTGGAGGGGGAGAAGTGGGGGTCACTGAGTGCCTTCAAAATAGAAAATGACGGCAAAATCCAGCATGTAAATGATGCTTCTGGTTTGGATGAAGGAACCTGCTATATTTCTACCGATCATTCTGGTCAACAGGTCTATGTAGCCAATTATGCAGGAGGCAGTATGGCGTCTTATCAATTGGAAGCTGACGGTTCCATCGGTCCATTGATTGCCAGTTATGATCTTCAGAAGCAAAATGGCCCCGTCGCCCATGCCCATGCGGCAGTCCCTTCTCCAGATAATCGATTTCTGTACGTTCCTGACCTTGGTAACGATGAGGTGACTGTCTACCGCATCCGGACGAAAGCTGATAAATTAAAGAAGAGTGTTAAGCGGTCCCTATTCGTGGAAAAGGGGAATGGCCCACGGCATTTTATTTTTCACCCCAATGGTAAGTGGGCATTTGTGGCGGAGGAACTGTCGTCTAGCGTTCTATCCGTTGCCTACCGCAAAAGTGGCCGCTTGCAGGAGATAGACCGCGAAAGTACTTTACCCGATAATTATCAGGAGAAAAATAAGGTGGCTGATATCCATATTCACCCTAGTGGTCGCTGGTTGTACGTCTCCAATCGTGGACATAATAGCTTGGCCATTTATGAAGTAGATGCCGATTCCGGGATGTTGAAAACAGTAGGTCATCAATCAACGCTTGGAGACTGGCCCCGGGGCTTTATGATCACTCCAAATGGTAAATTTCTGCTGGTAGCTAATCGCAGAACAGATAACATTGCTATTTTTGAAATTGATGCAGCTTCCGGCCAGTTAAATGATACCGGTAAGCAAATCAAAATTCCCGCACCTGTCTGTTTGAAAATGAGACCTTAAACTGGGGTAAACTTATCCCAGGATTCACTCCCTCACTAGTAAAAAACTGATCCATGTTACGAAAATCGTACTTTATGCTCTTCGCGGCTTTATTTGTCCTTACGGCTTGCGAAGAAACGGACACACCAAAAGAAGAAACACCAGCAGTTACCAGCTCGGATCGTTATGACGATCTAGTTACGTTATTCAAAGATTGGCGTTCTTTCGAAACACCACCGATGCGGGATGGAGCACCGGACTATACGGCAGCTACTTTCGATCAACGCTGGCCCGAGTTTAAAACCTTACAAGCCCGCTTGCAAGCAATCGATTATAAAGCTTGGACGGTGGCGCAACAGGTAGACTGGCACATCGTTTGGGCAGAAATGAATGGTTTCGATTTTAACCATCGGGTATTAAAGCCTTGGGTGCGAGATCCGGCTTTCTACAAGTCCCTCTGGGAATATCGCAGTGATGTGCCAGCACACGAAGGCCCTACCCACCATGCCACGACAGAGATCTGGACCTACGAATTTTCTTTGAGCGAACCCGAAAGAGAAAGGCTTCTTGGGGACCTTAAGGTCATTCCAGCCTTAAACACTCAAGCGCAGCAGAACCTGACCGGTAATGCTAAAGACCTTTGGGTAGCGGGGATCAGGGATATCAAGAACCAGGCTAGCGCATTGGCGAAAATCCTGGATCGAGAGGGGGTAAATAAGGACGAGGAATTGGTGAATCATGTTCAGCAGGCCATTGTCTCTACTGAGGAATTAGCCACCTGGTTGACTGAGCAAGCACCCAGTAAAACTGGCCCTTCAGGGATTGGCAAGGAGAACTATACCTGGTATATGAAAAATGTACACCTCGTGCCCCTAAGCTGGGAAGATGAGGTGATGATTCTAAAACGAGAATTAGCCCGGGCTTGGGCTTCCTTGAAATTGGAGGAACATCGAAATCGTGCCTTGCCAGAACTTATTCCAGCGGATAGTCCGGCGGCTTATGATGCCATGGCCGAGCGCTCGGCACAGAGCCTGATGAAATTCTTGGAAGAAGATGATATCGTCACTGTGAAGGAATATTTTGAACCTGCCCTCAGAGAACATCTGGGCGCTTTCGTGCCTGCCGAAACCCGAAACTTCTTTTGGATTACGGCTCACTTGGATCAGCGCCCTTTATATTCTCATTTCTACCACTGGTTTGAACTGGCAAGAATGGATACAGAGCCTCATGCCAGTGAAATTAGGAGAGGTCCTCTGCTCTACAATATTTTTGATTCTCGCAATGAAGGCGTGGCTACCGGAGTCGAGGAGATGTTTATGCAGGCTGGTTTGTACGATGATAATCCGAGGGTAAGGGAGATTGTGTACATCATGATCGCACAGCGGGCGGCACGTGGATTGGGTTCCTTGTATGCGCATGCCAACGACATGACGATGGAAGAGGCTGGAGGCATACATTCGGAATACACCCCGCGTGGCTGGATGAAGACGGAGAAAGAACTACTCATTTTTGAACAACATCTATATCTCCGACAGCCAGGGTACGGCACCAGTTACATCACTGGAAAGTATCTCTTGGAAAATGCTATGGCCGAATATGCGCGCGCCAAGGAGGCGGAAGGAACTTCTTTTGAACTGAAAGCCTTTTTTGATGAACTGAACTCCATCGGTAATATTCCTATGAGTTTGGGGGAATGGCAATTGACGGGAGAAGGGGGAACGGTGGCGAAGATAAGGGCAGGAGATTAGTGGATGTGGGGAGAAAATGGAAAAATTAGGGTGTAAAGGAGAAGGTTTAGGGTGTAAGGATAAAAAATGGGATCCTACAGCTTACACGCTAAACCTTCTCCTTTAAGCTATAAACCTCTAAAAATCGGCTACTTCCTTCCAAAGTCTGCAGGGATCTCACCCCAATTCTCTGTATCCCACTTCATGATTTTATTGGAGTAGGTATTGGCTTTGAGCCATTTTTCGGCTCGGCTGATCAATTCGAGTAGACGAGCAGTGCGAGGAGAATGCTTCAGGCTGGTGTTGGCCCTTTTCTTCCGGACCCAACCCATCGCAATTTTGGAGTCGGTATATATGGGGGTGTCTTTGCCTTCCTTCTGAAACATGGCCAGGGCATGTACGATAGCGAGGAATTCGCCAATGTTGTTGGTACCTAGGACGAATTTCTGATGGAAAATCCGTTGGCCGGTGACTGTATTTACCCCTTGGTACTCCATCACGCCCGGATTTCCGGCACAGGCGGCATCCACTGAGATGCTATCCCATACTATATTGGCGTCTTTAGGCGGGGACTTGGGTTTGCTTTTACCACCACCTTTGCTGCTGCTCTTGGCGTAATCCTTGAACTGGCCCAAGTAGGCGTCCTCCGCTTCTTCACGCGTGGGAAATCCTTTGTATTTAGCACCGGGAAAACCTTTGATCTGTCGTTGGCACTCTGTCCAAGAACTATAGACCCCAGGCTCCATTCCTTCCCATACTACGTAGAATTTATTTTTTTTCGCCATAGCGGCAAAACTACAAAAATCGACTCGACACACACCAAAACAATCTTAATAATAATCTATACTTTTGCGGCAAACCACCAATATGGAATTGATAGATACGCATACCCATTTGTATGCCAAAAGATTTGAGTCGGATCGGGCCGCTATGATACAACGAGCAAAGGATGCAGGGATCAGTGCCTGCTATTTGCCAAATATTGATAGTGAGTCAATCCCGGGGATGATGGAGCTAGAAGTGGCTTACCCAGGGTATTGTTTTCCCATGATGGGTTTGCACCCTTGCTCGGTCAAGGCGGATTACGAAAAAGAATTGGCCATTGTGAAGGACTGGTTAGAAAAACGTCCCTTTGTGGCGGTTGGGGAGATTGGGATTGATCTGTATTGGGACAAGACGTTCTTTGAGCAACAAAAACAGGCATTTATTCAGCAGGCTGAATGGGCCATTGAATATGACATTCCGATTGTGATCCATTCGAGAGAATCCATAGATATTTTGATCGATTTGATCCGCGACATTAATAATCCAAAATTAAGAGGTATCTTCCATTGTTTTACTGGGGACCGTGCACAGGCACAGTCCATCATTGAGTTGGGTTTTTTGATGGGCATAGGTGGAGTGGTGACTTTCAAGAATGGAGGTTTGGCAGAGACCATTTCGGACATTGGGGTTGAACACTTAGTGTTAGAAACGGATGCTCCCTATTTGGCTCCTACACCTTACCGAGGAAAACGAAATGAATCCGCATACGTGCGGCTAATTGCCGAAAAAATAGCTGAAGTAAAAGAGATTTCTCTGGAAGAATTAGCGCAGGTCACTACGCAAAATGCCAGATCTCTATTTGGGGCAAACTAGGTAATGTCAAGTCGTGAGTTCTTTCACTGAAAGGTTTGATTATGAGCTGTTTTTATAGTAAAAATAGCACTGGTTTTAGGACTTGTATATGAGGCAATTAAGTGGGCGGAATGGCTAGAGAATACAGTCTAGCACAGATTCGTTAAGATAGGAAATTTGGTGTATTGAATGCTAAAAGACAATCAAAAACCGAACTCGGGTTCATAGGAAGTGAAAAAATTTTGAATTGTAACATCTTTTTACAATTTTTGTGACTTCACATTATGTGTTAAAAAGTTCTTAATATTTATTTTTACGAGTGAGGCAAAGGAGAGGTGCTCGAGTGGCTGAAGAGGCACGCCTGGAAAGCGTGTATACCCCTAAAGGGTATCGAGGGTTCGAATCCCTCTCTCTCCGCAACCAAACTCATCAAAACTAAAATAATCGTAAAACCTTATTGACTATGCGAAAATTATTAGCGCTACTGCTTGTTATGGGATTAGCAGTATTTTCGAGCAGCGTCGTATATGCACAGCAAAGCACAGGTGACGGACAAACTGAGGTACTATTGGCACAGGCGAGTTCGGATCAGGCAGCTGATTCATCGGATGCAGCCGCTGGGTCTGGTTTCCAATTGTTGAAGAAATACTTCATCGATGGTGACTGGCGTTTCATGAGCTTCGTACTTGTTTGTTTGATCCTAGGTTTGGCGTTCTGTATCGAACGTATCATTACCTTGAACATTGCTACGACCAACACTGACAAGCTTTTAGCACGGATTGACGAAAACCTCAAGAATGGCGACATGGAAGGAGCTATGGAGGTTTGTAAGTCTACTCAAGGGCCAACTGCAAGTATCTTGTATGAGGGTCTTAAGAGTGCAAAAGACGGTCCAGAAGCAGTAGAGAAAGCTATTGTAGCCTACGGTGGTGTTCAAATGGGCTTGTTGGAACGCGGACTAGTTTGGATTTCTCTTTTTATCGCTATCGCACCGATGCTTGGTTTCATGGGTACGGTAATTGGTATGATTCAGGCATTTGACCGTATCGAAGCAGTAGGTGACCTTTCACCTTCAGTAGTTGCCGGTGGTATTAAAGTGGCACTATTGACAACTGTATTCGGTTTGATCGTTGCTATTATCCTTCAAATCTTTTATAACTATATCGTTAACAAAATCGACGGTATCGTTAATAAGATGGAAGATGCATCTATCGCATTGGTAGACATCTTGGCGGATAACAACGTATTCAAGTAATTATCAACGGGCATTCAAACCACAATTTATGTATAAGTTTTTAAACAAAAACGGCCAGACTTTAGCCTTCGGCTTGGGTGTTCTTGTTACGATCATATTCATGGCTGGAGCGTTCCCAACTGCGGGAGACTTCGACTTTGAAAATATGACGGATGAGGAGGTGTCGAAAGTCGGAATTTTCGACTTTGGACTCAAGGCGGCTGTCGCCTTAGCCATCTTAGCCGCTGTTGCTTTGGTCCTATTTGGTCTTTATCATATTGCTACAGACCTTAAAGGCTCTCTAAAGGGCTTGATTGGAGTAGCTGCGTTAGTAATCTTGTTCTTCATCGCCTATTCAATGGCTGATGGAGTTGCAACGGGTTCTATCGCTGGTGCTGTTGAGAAGTTCGCAGCTTCTGGTAATGGTACTATAACGGAAGGAAACCTCAAGTTTATTGGGGGAGGTATCACTACGACCATCATACTGGTAGTCGTAGCAGCCGCAGCTTTTGTTATTTCTGAAGTTATCAATTTTTTAAGATAAAAATATAGGAGGGCTCAATCATGGCAAGGAAAAGTAGTAGAGATAGAATGAGCAATGAGATTAATGCTGGCTCCATGGCCGACATCGCCTTCTTATTGCTGATCTTCTTCCTGGTTACAACGACAATCGTTGAAGACAAAGGAATATTGGTAAAACTACCACCTTGGTCTGAAGAAGAACCAGATATCACAAAGCTTAAAGAACGTAACGTTTACTCGGTATTGGTAAATGCGCAAAATCAACTCCTTGTCAGAGAGCAAGTTATGCGTATTGAAGATCTTCGACAAAACGCTAAAGACTTCATTTCTAATCCTGAGAAGCGGCCTGATTTGGCAGAGAAGCCTACTAAGGCAATTATCTCTCTGAAAAATGACCGCGGTACCAATTACGATACATACTTACGTGTGTATAACGAATTGAAAGGAGCTTATAATGACCTTTGGAATGATCTATGCCAGAAGAACTACGGAATAGATTATAGCGAAGAGCTGCCCATTGCCTATCGTAAGGCAATTAAGGCTGAAATACCTTTCGTTCTTTCAGAAGCTGAACCTACTAATTTCGGTGAAGAGTAGACGGCTATTCGTCGATTAACTGCCGCTAATTTCTTCATCACCGGTCAGCGTTGACTGGCTGGCAAAAATGTTAAGTTATGTCTAAGTTCAGTAAAAAAAGAGGCAAAGCTGACCCGGAGGTTTCCACGGCCTCTTTGCCGGATATCATCTTTATGTTGCTCTTCTTCTTTATGGTTGTTACCGTATTGAGGGATGCAGAATTGAAGGTGAAGGTGGTTACTCCTTATGCTAGCGAGTTGACTAAGTTGGAAGAAAAATCTCTTGTGAATTATCTATACATAGGTAAGCCCACAAAACAGCATCAGCAGACTTACGGCACTAAGCCTCGTCTTCAATTAGGCGATAAGTTTTCTGAAGTACGAGATATTCCACTTTTTCTTGAAAAGCATAAGGTGAAAGTACCTGAAGCGAAAAGACCTCGTATCACTTCTTCTCTACGGGTAGATGGAGAGGTGACTATGGGTGTTGTACAGGACGTAAAAACGCAGTTGCGTAAGTCCGGCCAACTTCGGGTGAACTATTCTGCAAAGAAGACACCTGATAAATAACAAGATGAAATACCATCTGGTAAAATAAAACGAGCCGTATAGGAGAAATTCTATACGGCTCGTTCGTTTTTGTGTGGCTACCGAAGCCGGTCCATTGATTTTACCAACTTGTCATCCTTCTGTATGTTGCGGTATGCCAAAAAGGTAAGAAGAATCGCTACAACTGGTAGTCCAAAACCAAGGCCCAATTGTGCAGTCTGTCCTGCGGTATCCTGACTAAACAAAACACCTGCCACAGCTAAACCTACCACAGCTCCAATAATAGCTAGCAGAGATAAGCGCATTTGCAATTTTCGATTGTTGAAAAGAAATATGCTCAACAGGCAAACTACGGCTACTGCAATGAAAGTCGCAGACAAAGCCGTATGGTCTAAAATATTGTATTTTTGATCCGCAAATAAGGCTGATGCAGCCACTGGTTCAGAAGTTGAGGCAAAAGGTAAGCCAAACAAACCTAAGAGCGCCGCTGCCGCTAATAGCAAGAAAAGAGATTGAATTCTTTGAATCATAGTTATTTAGTTTCTGAAGCGCAAAGATAAAGTATAGTGTTGATTTGTTGATCTTGTCCAACTAAAATCGGCGAATGCTGTTTGGAATAAATAATTTCAGGGGTAAATCGTCTGGACTAACTTAAGTTTCATGCTATATCCAATGGCTATATAAACATCCAATTTACAGTTCTCTATGATGACAGTCAATCTCAGTTTTTGGGAAAAAGAAGCCTTTTTTAAGGAAGTTGATGTGCTGATTATTGGAAGCGGAATTGTTGGCCTCAATGCTGCAATAGCCATCAAGGAAAGAAAGCCCCAATTTAAAGTGCTAGTCATCGAACGAGGAGTGTTGCCAATTGGAGCCAGCACTCGAAATGCCGGATTTGCCTGTTTTGGAAGTATGACGGAACTATTAGATGATCTCTCAACGCAGCAAGCGGAAAAGGTTTGGGCGCTAGTGGAAAAGCGATGGCGGGGACTTCAGCGCCTAAGGGAGCGCTTAGGTGACGATAGCATTCAATACCGACCTTGGGGAGGCTATGAATTGTTTCGACCGGAGGAAAAGGAGAGCTATGAAGCTTGTCAAGATCACATGGAGGACTTCAATCTAGCTTTGCGTTCCATTACAGGATTACCCGCTACCTTTGATAATAGAGATGAGGATTTGGAGGGATTTGGATTTGGGGGCATTCAACACCTAATCTATAACCAAGGCGAGGGACAGATCCATACCGGTAAGATGATGGCACAGCTGTTGGCTTTGGCGAGGGAGAGAGGAGTAGAGGTCTACAATGGCATGGAGGTCACTAAGTTGGAAACATCGGTCGATGGCTTGAGTATACGTTTAAAGAACGAATGGCAGTTAAAGGCACACCAAGTAATAGTGGCAACCAATGGTTTTGCCACTCAGTTACTACCTGAGTTACAGGTCAGGCCAGCAAGGAATCAAGTACTCATTACGGAGCCTATTCCTAGTTTGAAAATTAAGGGGACTTTTCATTACGATCGAGGATTTTTCTACTTTCGCAATGTAAATGATCGCCTCCTGCTAGGTGGAGGCAGATGTCTTGATTTAGAGGGGGAAGAAACGGATACTTTTGGGCTTACGACCCACATTCAAAACAACTTACAGGAATTACTGAATACGGTCATTTTGCCGAACACCAAATTCCAGGTAGCCCAATGGTGGAGTGGAATCATGGGCGTAGGAAAGCAAAAGACGCCAGTGGTGGAGCGCCTAGGGCCGCATCTGAGTGTGGCTGTGCGTTTAGGAGGAATGGGCGTAGCGATCGGAGCGCAAACTGGCGAAGAAGCCGCGAAGGTAGTTCTGGATGGTTAAAGCAAGGTTAATGGTCTAAATTGTACTAGCTAATTACGCTCAACATAGCGTTGTTTGTACAAAAAGATAGAGATGATGATCCGAAAAGCGAGGCTATATTTTATCTGGATGTTGTGCTTGAGTTGCATGGCTACGATGGCTTTGGGACAAGAAGCTGTACAGGATACTGCTAAGTCCAAAATTGACGTGGACCATGCCGATATATTTGAATATGCACAGCGTAAAGATACGGTCATCCAAAAGCTGATCCACAATGTGGAGCTGAGGCAGGACAGTGTGTTTATGTACTGTGATTCTGCTACCATTGAAAATAGTCTGATTGTCATTGCAGTCGGACATGTTATCATTCAGCAAGGGGATTCCACCAGCGTTTTTTCAGATTCTCTTTATTACGATGGAGAAATTAAGGAGGCAGACCTATATGGAGAAGTAGTATTAGTCAATGGAGAACAGCAATTGTTCACGGATCAGCTGCATTATGACCTGAATACCAAAACGGCGACCTACACCACGGGCGCGACACTCACCAATGGTGAAACCCAACTGACGAGTAAACGGGGTGATTTCTACGTCGACCTC
>JAHQWA010000010.1 GCA_019634045.1 Saprospiraceae bacterium | reverse complement strand
GTTTCTGATCGGTCAGGTAGCTATGGCTAGCTTCCCTCTTCGGGCCTTGCCCTTCAACAAAACCCAATGCTCAAGATTCCAAAGAACTTTTGTTCCACGGTATTTAGTTCATCCGTAAAGAAGTTTTCAATACTTGATAGATAGACAAGGTAATTGAAATAGAAGGTATATAGCTCTGTACAAGAAAGTGGATCAATTTTTTGGATTATATTCTGTGGGAAGAAATCCCAACATGCTTGATCGGTAATCTCTTTTCTGTGCTTCCACCCAAAGTGGAATTGCGCATTGGCACCTAGCTTGGCTGCCTTCTGATCTTCGATGAGTTGCTGGTAGTTGGCGGGCTCTCTACTTGTGCCTCTTTATGAAGAGCGTCTAGTTCTTGTAGGGTGTTGAAAAGCTTGTGATAGGTGCTTTGGAAGGATGCACTTTCACCTGAAAAGATGGGCTCCAATCCTTCGGCTGTGACGGAACACTTGAGGCTAATTTGTTCCTCGGGCGCTACTAATAGTGTTAGCGTTTGGTCATTAATAACCAATTGGATGTCTTGAACATTGTACTTCTTGAATTCAGATCGGAGTTTTTGTTCATTGTCGTCTTGAGGAAAGATCTTTTCCTTTTTATAGGTGATTAGGTCTCGATAGGTTAGATAGACTTGAGTGACTGCTACTGGAGCATTACTTATCTCTACTTCTATGGTGTCCTGCAACGGCTTTTCAGCTAAAATATCAGGACTACCTTGAGCTTGTGTAAACCCTGGAAGAGAGAGTAAAAGTAGGAAAAGAATAGAGCGCATTGTGGGTGTCATTTCTTTAGTTTTATGTACTGAGGATTTGATATAAAGAGCTGTCTTTAGCTTAAAAAAGAGGTTCTGTGGGAAATCTTCTTGATTCAAAATGAGCAAGTCAGCTAGTGGATCTTATCATCTTCTAGGTGGCAACTGAATATGTAGTTTCTTATTATCGGTCGCTGCGTTTCATGAGGCTAGACTATCTACTATTTTATCTCTGTATCATCATTTCGTAGGGTTAGCATAGAAGTCTTGGACTGACTTCGTATACACGCAATAATCTACCGCCATATCCCAGAAGTCGATGTGCGTAAGATCTTCTGCTCCCATGGGCACTAACATCATGGATCGCTTCCCTTCTACCAGGAACCGTTCATCACGGTCATATCTGTTATCGAGGCTGGTATCTAAGTAGAAGAGGTAGTCGTAGACAAAGTCGACATAATTGCGTTTGGAGACGATCGGCTCAGGACTTGAAGTTTCCAGTTGGAAAGCTTTGTAGTCATTACTAATGGCCTGCTGCAATTCCACCGCATTTAGTGGTTTCCCATCTAATGAAGGCATGATGTTGAATTGCCCGTCAACAAATACCCATTTGTTTTGATCATTTAAGTATACTTCCGTGGCTACGTGCCCGGGAGAGCCTTTTCGAGTCGCAGCGTCCGCTGTCTTCAGGTATATGGTGCGGGCTTTATACCCCAGGGTCGTTAGCTGATCTCTTAGTACGATGGCATAGGCAAAGCAGGGAAAGCGAGCCCCTTCTTGGACTTCGTCCAAAATGGACAGGGCATCATTTTTTTTCGGGGCGTTGTTGCCATCATGTTGCCACTGATGATGGGTCCAGTTCAATACACGGAGTACTCTTTCCTGGTCGGTTTCAGCGCCCGCTAGCAGTTCATCCAATGGGTATTTCTTTTTCAATTTCTCGAGGTAATCGCAGTGCTGCTCCTGGTATCGAATGGCTAGCTGATCGTTGTAATCGGTTTCTAGATGTGTGATGGCTTCGGTGGAAAAGGCTTGTGCAGTGATGATGGTATGCGCAAATTGGTCTTTGCCGACCTGCACATAGAATTGCTCAACACTCCCTGGACGAAGCTTAAAGGCGATGCTATCTATATCCGTTTTAAAAAGAAATGCTTCTTCTGGGCGATAACAGGTGATGATAAGGGTATCGTTTTCTATTTGTGGTGCTACCCCCCACTGCCCATAGACCCAGTCTGTCCCGACTCGGTAATCTACTTGTTTGTCATGGGACTGGATGACTGGTAGTCCTCGGTGTGAGGAGGCTTGCTGCGCGAGGCAAAAGGAGAAACAAATGGTAATTAGGCCCAACGTAAGGATTGATCGGAATGGCATAATAGGTGTTTTAGTTTTATATAGCTCCATCAATCATCTGATGGAAGAATTCTAAGATAAGTAGGCTGGAGGTAGTATGTCTAGTTTCTCTGGTTGAAACTAGACCGAAATGCTGCCTGATGTAGTACTGTATTACCGTCTACGCTTATTGTTGGGGATAGTTTTCAACTGCTGCCAATCTCTCATGTTCTATCACCGCTCGAAGATGTAGATCCTTAAAATACTGATTTCTTTGCATCATTACAGGCGAGGGACAGTGCTTGTGGCAAGGATGCTTACGGATTTATAATGACCTCTACCCTACTTGAGATACGGCGCAGCTTTTTAACGAAGCGCTGGAGAAAATTTGTCGCCCTTAATTACTAGAGAGCAAGATTAATCTTACTGGTAGCATTCTCATGCAAGAATGGATACAAGCGCTATTTCATGTATATCTCTCCCTCATGGCTTCGTTTCGACATGGAGGCTGTTTCTCTTCCTCTAAGCGGAAGAGGACGTAAGTCTGCAAACGAAAGTGGACCAACTAGCCTTATAGCTAGCCAAGTCGCACCAATTAAAAATTCCAGCCCACTAGTACTCTACCAAGACCCACTCTTCATTAGCCGCCGACCGTTCCATAGCCTTTAGCACTGCTACGCATTTCAAGATACTTTCATGGCTCCGGGGCTCTTCGCCGGTTTGAAACATATGCACCATGTCTGTATAGTTTTTTGCTGGTTTTTGTGCTTCCACGCTTGATTTGAGTTCCACGATACCTGCCTTCGTTTCTACGAAAGTCTGCCAACCGTATTTTTTGGTCGTGAAGACCAAGTTGGCTAACATCCCATCTTGAAAGACTAGGGTGGCCCCACTGTTTTGACCATTTCTATTGATGCGTACCTTCACGACGTCTTCATCGAATAGATACAATAAGGGCTGGACAATATGCACGCCATAGAAGAAAACGCCGCCGTATTTGGAGTTTAAATCCACCGGGCCGGAGCGTACGAGCTGATTGATGGGACCCAATTCTTTTAGCTGTGCTTTCATATCAAAGGTGGCCTCGCTGTGTGCAATAGAGCTATATGAAGTGACGGGCGTCCCTAACTCTCGGGCCATGGCCAAAAATGCTTTCCCTTCTTCCAGTCGGTAACAGAAAGGCTTGTCCACGAAAGTGGGAATACCAGCTTTAACAAAGGGAGTGGCGGCTTCCAGGTGATATTTTGCGTGCCGGTGATCGACGATTAGCGCATCAATTTTACCTAGCATTTCCTTCGAATCTTTGACCATATTGGGAATTCCGCCCCGCTCCATGGCATCTTTAGCGAAAGCTTCGGTCTCTCCCCAGACGTAGTCTACTTGTACCCCCGGAAAGGCTTTGTCGATATTGAATAGTTTGCCGAAGCCTCTGGTGTGGGAGTTTTCGGCTCCAATGATGCCAATTCTGATGGGCTTATTCGTATCGGTGATCAATTGACTGGTTATATTCGCGGAAAGGGGAAGAGACAAGGCTGAAATGGCGGCTCCTGTTCCTGCTTTTTTGATGAATGATCTTCTGGTATGCATTGGATTCTTGAATTGTCAAAAAAGGTGAATTGTTTTTTGATGAATGATCTATAGCTTTTGGTTCGCTATGTAGTAAAACTTACAACCGCATTTCCCATCCTCGCTGGTAAGAACGAGACCACAATTTTCTAGCCGCTCGGTCCCCTTTGATGTGTCCATTTTGGGGGTCAAGCTTGAGGGATCTTCCGACGCGTTGCGCAATGTTACCCAATTGCACCAATAAGGTGCTCTTATGGCCAGAATCAATATCTGCATGAAGTGTTCCACCGTTCAAAATGGCATCAAACATATTCTGAATATGTAGAGCATCCAATTGCTCTGCCGGATTGCTGGTATTACGGGGGTCTGCTTTAATCTTGGCTTCCGCCTTTTTAATCACTTTGCCTTTCAGATCAAATAGCGTATAGCTGTCTCCTCCTGGGATAAGTAAGCTACCTTCTTCTCCGTAAAACATCACTCCTACTGCACTACCTTCGATGGGTTTACCGTTGCAACTACGGCCTTCCCAGGACATGGATAGATCTTGGCCAAATTCCAGGTTAATGATCTGGGTGTCCGGCGTTTCCCAATCGTCTTTATAGCGGTATCTACCACCGCTAGAGCTTACTTTGGTGGGATAGTCTACATCCATCCCCCAGCGTAAGAGATCGATCATATGGGTACCATTGTTTAAAGCTTCTCCCGTACCCCAATGCCAGAACCAGTGCCAATTGTAGTGTACCAAATTGTCTTGAAAATCTCGTCTGGGTGCCGGCCCTTGCCAAAGGTCCCAGTCTAACCATTCCGGCACTGCCGTTTTCTTGCCATGGCCGATGGAGCCCCGATTATTACTGTACCAGCCCTTACCGTAATACACCCGGCCGATCTGTCCGTTTTTCACCAGCTCAATTCCCTCCACTACATTAGGCCAGGAACGCCGTTGATTTCCCATTTGGACGACTTTACCATACTTTTTGGCTGCCTCGACCAAAATCTCCCCTTCTCTTGGATTATGACTGCAAGGCTTTTCCACATATACGTGCTTTCCAGCTTGCATAGATAGCAAAGCAGCTGGTGCGTGCCAATGATCGGGTGCAGCAATGACCATGATATCCAAATCCGGATCTTCCAGCGATTGGCGGAAATCTCCAAATCCTTTCGCCTTTATTTTTTGTCGGCCAGCTACCGCCGACAGGCATTTGTCGATGGCTCTGCTATCGACATCGCAAATGTGAATCACATCGCAATTCTTTTGAGACGCAAAATTCTGCGCTAGCGCTTTTCCACGGCTATTTACGCCCATTACCGAAGCCCTGATTTTGTCATTGGCTCCCAAGATGCGAGCGTAACTTTCCGCACTGAATCCCGGCAAAATACCTCCGGCGGCGAATACGGCGGAAGTGGCTGCCGTTTTTTTGATGAAATCTCTTCTGGAACTCCTTTTTTCGGCCATGTTTATTGGATTAATGATCATTTGAAACTTTGGATAACTACAATAGGCATCAGGCTACTACACTGGAACAAAAATAAGTTAATCAGCAGCGCGGCTGAAAGTCGGAAATCGGAAAGTCGAAATCGGAAAAAGGTTCTAAATCGGAGGGTTTTCCGCCTTCGTACCTGTCTGTTCTGGCGAACGCCAGGCAGGTTTCCGATTTCACAAATGGGCTAACAGTGCAGAGACCTGTAGTCCAATTAACGGAAGCACTCTACATGAAACTGCTGGTACCTTAGCTACTTCTGAACTAATTGTGCTTTGACTGGTACAGAGACTTTCATCTGCCACATATCAAAATAGTTGGAATCCCGGTAATACCTGAAATTAAAAGCAATCGTATCGGGAACAATACTTATATCCGAAAAATCTCGAATCTTGACAAGAAAAGATTTGCTTTCACCAGCCTCTAATCTATAATTATGTCCCACTCTATCAATTATTGCAGCATAACTTACCATAGAATCGGGAGAGATGGCCTTGGTAATCTCTAGGTTCGTATGAGCATACAAGTCCCCTTTAGGAGAAGACGTTAAAAACCATATGTCCTCTTTCCCATTTTCAATATGAAGTCTACATTCATAAATCATTTCAATTTTGTTAGTGAAGGTATCCGGGTAAGCGAAAACGCCTTTAAGCAAATTGACACCTGGAATATTAGAATCCGGAATCGATTTGTGACATCCGTAGAATAGCAAAAGAACAAAGAGTAGGTTAGCGCGCATGGGTTTTCTTGTTTACCATTGGAACGCAGAATTATCGTGTAGTTACAACCTGCATTTAAACAAGAGGTCCTTCACAAATCAACTCAAGTCAAAGTTTTTCAAGATTGCTCCAAATCCACTATCTTGATCCCTCCAACTTTCCCAATTACCCAACCTTTTCCACCACAACCGGACAAAATGAAATACCTGTTTACGACCTTATCCATCTTAGCACTAGCCCTTTCAATTGCCGCCCAAAATCATCATGAGAATCATCAGGTATTCGGCATCAATAAGGAAGCTCCACATGCCCAGCTTTTCCCCTTTGAAAATGAACAATTAGCATGGCAGGGAAAAATGGAAAAATCCAGCCGCTTTCTATCTCTGAACGGGCTATGGAAATTTAACTGGGTACGTGACCCAGCCGATAAGCCAGCGGGCTTTGAGCAGATAGACTATGACGATCAAGGTTGGGTTGATTTCCCAGTGCCCGGCAATTGGGAAGTCCATGGGTATGGGTATCCCATCTATTTAGATGAGAAATATCCTTTTACAACTACTTGGCCCAAAGTACCGGCAAACTATAACCCGGTAGGATCTTACCGGCGCAACTTCACTCTCCCAGAGAATTGGGAGGATCAAAACATCCATGTATATTTCGGAGCCGTCAAGTCAGCCCTATACCTATGGGTAAATGGCCAATTTGTCGGTTTCTCTCAGGGATCCAAGACACCAGCTGAATTCGATGTCACAGAATACGTGTCTACTGGTCAAAATACTATTGCGCTACAGATCTATCGTTGGAGTGATGCAAGTTATATTGAGAGTCAAGATATGCTGCGATTATCTGGTATTGAACGGGAAGTGTATCTCTACGCTCGCCCGCAGATTCAAATCCGAGATTTTTTTGCTCAAGGGGGGCTTGATGAGCAGTACAAAGATGGATTGCTAACAACAGATATCGAAGTAGTCAATCAACTGGACCGTCCTCAGGAGATGCAAGTGCAAATTAGATTATATGATTTGCAGAACGGGCATGCCTTAATCTATGAGGATCAAGAAAAGGTAAGATTGGTTAGCTCTGAGCAGAAGACAATTTCCTTCAAGAAAAACATTCCCTCCGTCCGGCGATGGAGTGCAGAGTCCCCGAATTTATACCATTTAGAAATCATACTCCGTTCTGCAGCAGGCCAAATACTGGAAACGGTGGCAGACCGAATTGGATTCCGAACGATTGAAATCAGCGATGGACAACTGCTGGTCAACGGCAAAGCCATTTACATCAGGGGTGTGAATCGTCATGAAACGCACCCCTTGACGGGGCATGTCATTGATGAGGCATTGATGATCAAAGATATAGAGCTCATGAAACGGCACAATATCAATGCTGTCCGGAGCTCTCATTATCCGAATCACCCTACTTGGTATGACCTCTGTGACCGATATGGCTTATATGTAATCGGTGAAGCTAATATTGAAAGCCATCCCTTAGCCAATTCGGAGGAAACACAGATTGGGAATGAAATGAGTTGGCTACCCGCACATTTGGACCGCATACAAAGCATGTTTCAACGAGATAAGAACCATCCCTCTATCATCATTTGGTCGTTGGGAAATGAAGCAGGCCATGGGAAAGTCTTTGAGGCTACCTATCGATGGTTGAAAGAAAATGACCCCACACGCCCAGTCCAATACGAACCTGCTGAGCAGGCTGGTTATACCGATATATTTTGCCCCATGTATCCTCGCCTGGAAAAGCTCGTGGATTATGCCAAATCATCCCCGAAACGCCCGGCCATCATGATCGAATATTGTCACGCGATGGGCAATAGCGTGGGCAATCTCCAGGATTACTGGGATGCCATAGAATCCTACCCGGCTTTGCAAGGCGGCTTCATCTGGGACTGGGTAGATCAGTCCCTCGAATATACCAATGACAAAGGAGAAAAATATCTTGCCTATGGGCATGATTACCACCCAGACCTTCCGACCGATGGTAATTTTTTGAACAATGGCCTCGTCAATCCTTTCCGAGAACCTCATCCTCATCTTTACGAAGTAAAAAAGGTCTATGAGACCATCAAATTCAGCGCCATTGATCTCAAAAGCTTGCGGTTTGAACTCTTGAACAAACAATTTTTTACTGGTACTTCCAATCTCAATATTCATTGGTCTCTCCGCGAAGAGGGAATCGAAATAGCAAGGGGCAACTTGGGAGTGATCTCGGTAGGGGCCCAGCAAAAGGCCCCGTTCCAGTTAAACTTAAAGGAACTCCAGTTGATTTCCGGTAAAGAATACTTTTTAAAAATAAGTGCCATTACTAATAAGGAGCTACCTCTACTACCTATCGGTCATGAAATAGCCTGGGAGCAGTTTCAGCTATCTACCGCTATTAGCCAGCGGACTGCTTCCAAATCACCGGTAAATCAAGGACTTCAAATGCAAGCACTTGATGAAACGATTCGAATTATTGGCCAACATTTCGAAATGGAGGTAGATAAAGCAAATGGGGCCATCAACGACTACACTTACAAAGGGAAGTCCTTCCTACAAGGCCCAATCCGTCCAAACTTTTGGCGCCCACCGACAGATAATGACCTGGGCAATGGGATGCAAGATTGGGCGGCCATTTGGAAAACAGCTGGTGAAAAAGCGGTTGGTCAATTGCAACTTCCTATAGCTCACTCCAAAGAGAAAGTTACGCTAGAAGTACAATATGGATTACCTGAAATTGAGGATGGCCGAATACAGCTGCGTTATACGATTTTGCCCGCTGGGCATATACAAGTGGATTATCAGCTAAGTGGGCTAAAAGCAGATTTGCCAAAGCTCCCCAAGGTCGGCCTGCAACTCAGTATGCCTGCTGAGTTTCGGTTCATGGAGTGGTATGGGAAAGGGCCGCATGAGACCTACTGGGATCGAAAAGCGTCGGGAGAAATCGGCATCTGGAAAGGCACCGTTTGGGATCAGGTCCATATCTACTCTAGGCCACAAGAAACCGGAAACAAAACCGAGGTACGCTGGATGACCTTACGGAACGAGGCGGGATTGGGCTGGAAAGCAGTAAGCCTGTCCTCCCCACTCTCCATGAGTGCGTGGCCTTTTGGCATGGAAGATCTAGGGTTTGTAGCAGGAGCAAAAGGAGCTGAATCAGCCTCTGGTCTAGTCCCTGTTACCAGCAAACATGGAGCAGATCTATTCCCACGGGATTCCCTCATTTGGAATATCGATTACAAGCAAATGGGCGTAGGTGGAGATAATTCTTGGGGGCGGCTAGTACATGACGAATACACGCTACCGGCTAAATCCTATCAATACTCCTTTCTATTAATTCCCATCGAATAGAACCGTTGTGTGTAGTAAACTACACACAACTGTCCCCTTAATTGTGCCTTCACCGGAACGGACAACTTCATTTGCCACATGTCGAAGTAGATCGAATCGCGATAGTAGATAAACTGAAATCTTATCGTGTCTGGAGTGATAGCAATTTCCATAATATCATTGATGGCAACAGTTAAAATCTTCCGCCGATAAGGTTCTAATTTGTAACTGGAAGATACTCTATCTATGATTGCTCCATACCTTAAGATCGAATCTGAATCAATCCTTTTACTGACCTCTCGTGTCGTATGGGCATATCGTTCTCCATCTGGGGAAGTAGAAATCCAAATTGCTTCATTCCCATTTTGCACATCTAGCTGAAAACTGTACGTCATTTCGATCCCCAAACTGAAAGTATCAGGTGAGACAGTCACCCTTTTAAAAGATTTACGACTGGAATATTGGAAATAGGTTGCTGTTGCTGTTGGCTGCCCAAGAAATTTAGTTGAAATAGTAGTAAATAGGAGCGCATTCTATCGTTTATCACATAACGAGACTACATCCGTAGGTTACATCACTGGATAAAGATGTCCCTCTCCTTC
>JAHQWA010000180.1 GCA_019634045.1 Saprospiraceae bacterium | reverse complement strand
TTAGTTTCTTTATGTAGCTCCTGCAAGAAGGCTAAGGCTTCCTCATCTTTACCTTCGGCCACCTGCATCAAGTAACCAGAATCTTCTCGATCATCGTGATAGTACATGACCAGCGGTGAGATCGGATGAGATAGATGTTGAAAGTAGAAATCTTTAATCACTCCAATGACTCGGAAAGGAGATTTCTCCGCGCCCCAATAGGAATTGGCTATTCTAGCTTCGGTCAAATCTTCAAATCCAAAGTGGTGCATGGCACGTTCGTTTATCACCACCTTATCGTCTCTACTTTTATCCTGTTCAGGATCAAAAAAGCGACCTTGCAGCACTGTAAACCCAAATAAATCCTTGATGTTAGGAGTCACTGACATGCCATTCATCGTTTGATATTCGCCGCCATCCATATTCTTCCAAGGCATTTCGTGGGTATTTAGGGGGGTATCACCAAAGGATAGCTTTGACAAGTTGGGATTGGCCTCAATCTCATTGACAACTCTACTTACGACCACATCCGCTCTGGCTTGGGCTTCCCTACGTTGTGTCTGGTATTCTTCCCAATCTTCTTCATTATCGCTTTCAGGGAATGAGATTTTGTTTACCTCCTCCTGAAAATCAAATCCAGTTCTGATGATGTGCTGTCGCTCAATCCCTAGGTCTCGTTTCAACATAAACTGTGTTTGTCGATGAAAGGATAGAGCAGCGATGAGCAGTATAATTGAAATTCCGAATTGGATACCAATCACCCATTTACGAAAATCCGTACCCTTAATCCCAGTAAATTTTCCTTGTAATAAAGTGATGGAAGTAAGTTTTGGAATTCTGATGATCGGATAAAAGGAAAGTAAGATAGTTAGACCTACAACAAGTACTAGAGCTAGCAAGATGTCTTCGGGAAAACTAAGCGCAATTGGCTTACTAGTGAATCGTTGCAGCCATGGCGTTAGATAAAGAATCAATATGCTGGCTAGCCAAACGGCTAAAAAGCTACTCAAGAAGTTCTGAAGCAAAATTTCTATACTAAGCTCTCTACGCGCTGCGCCAAATACCTTTTTAATACCAAATACTTTGGACTGCCTAATCAATAAAGCAAGAAAAATATTCACGTAATTGAATAAGCTAATACCAAGGATCAAGGTACCAGCCAGTAGCAATATATATACATTTCTTAAGTTCCCGGTGCGCAAAATATCAGTAGACATTACCGAATTACCGAAGTAGGAGTCTGCAAATGGTATAAAGCGAATGCTGCTTTCGGGAAATTGTGAATGTTCTCTTGCGGCAAATTCTAACTCCTCATTTAGTGTTTCAATACTCGCCCCAGCATTCAAGCGAACACACTCCAGGCCCATTCTTCCCCAGTGCCGCTTCGCATGATGGGGAATCAATACCTCAAAATCCATACTGCTATTTTTCGGCCAATCACCTAGCAAGCCAGCTACCAGGAAGCTTTTACCTCTAAACTCGATTTCCTTGCCCATTGGGTCTACTTCACCAAATAATTTCTTTGCTAATGATGGCTTGAGGAGCAAATCCTGCGGGTTGCGCAAAACCTTTTCTTTATCACCAGATAATAAAGGGAAGTCAAAAACATCTAGGAACGTACTATCAACAACCAGCACCTGGGCTGGAATTGCTTGTTCTTGGTATTCAATGTTGTCATTACCGTACTGAATGATCCGCGTGGAGGTTGAAACTTCTGGGAAGGTACTGTAGTCCACTTTAAAAAAATCGGAAAGCGTCATAAACTCCGGTTGACTCAGTGGGGTAGCTCGGATAGTGGCCCAGTAGATATCATCTACTCCTTCGTGAAAGCGGTCTGTATTCCATTCAAATTGACCATATTTAAAAAGAAAAAGAGAACAGCTTAGGCCTAGGGTAAGACCTAAGACGTTCAAAAAGGAATGAGGGCGGCCGGAAATTATGTTTCTAAAAGCTTCTTTGAAGTAAAAGGGTAACATTTGCTTCTGATTTTTGAGCTTAGGGTTCTTATTTTCTTAATTGATACACTACCCCTGTTCCAAACCCAATGCCAATGCTTATCACTTTTGGTCAAAAGGTAGATCCATTCCCACAACAACACCCAACTAGCTGAATATAAAACACTCATAATCAAATTAATAAAACAAAAACCAAGCAAACCCAGCATACTAATTGCACTCAAAATTTTCAATCTTTGCAGTCTGCTAGTTTTTGATCTTCAGGAATTTCGTCAAAATATTGGACATACGAGTGTCTAATTTTTTGACACTCACTTTCAGATTAACTTTATCTTAGAGTGGTAACAATAATTGGATGGCTATTAAAAAGAATCACCTATTATTAATCGACGATGATCGTGCTACCTTGAGAGCATTGCAGCTACTACTAGGAGAGCGATACCGATCAGTAAATATCTGTAACCATCCAGAGCAAATTCCAGAATTGTTAGCTCAACAAAGCTACGATGCCATCTTATTAGATATGAATTTCAGGCCTGGGGCACGTTCTGGTAACGAGGGACTGTATTGGTTGAAAAGGATCAGAGAAGTCGATCCAGCTATAGGAATTGTTCTTTTGACTGCTCACGGAGAAATCGATCTAGCGGTCCAGGGCATGAAAATTGGAGCCATTGATTTCTTGCAGAAGCCCTGGGATAATGACAGGCTTTTTGCTAGTCTGCACTCCGCGGTACAAGTTTCCAACTCCCGCAGGAAAATCAAGGGCACCGAAGTAGAAGGCGGGGCTAAGGGTGGTTTTGGAGATAAAATGGTTTTGGGGCGCTCCCCGGCAATGCAACAGCTTTTGGAAATGGTGGGAAAAGTAGCAGGTACTTCCGCCAATATTTTGCTTACGGGCGAACATGGCACGGGAAAGTCTATGATCGCAAGAGAGATTCACCGAAGCTCGGCCCGTAGAGCCCAAGCCTTTGTGAGTGTTGACCTTGGTTCCATTGCCGAATCGTTGTTTGAAAGCGAATTGTTTGGGCACACCAAAGGTGCCTTCACCGGAGCAAGTCAGGAACGAGTCGGCAAGTTTGAGCAAGCCGATGGTGGGACCTTGTTTCTAGATGAAATCAGTAATTTGACTCCGGCATTGCAGGCTAAGCTATTGGTAGCTTTAGAAAACCGAGCCATTACACGAGTCGGGGCTAGCAAGGCGAAGGCGATCGATATCCGCTTGATCACAGCTACGAATCAACAGCCATCAAGGTTAGTAAAAAATGGAACTTTCCGCGAAGATTTACTATTCCGGATCAATACGGTTCAATTGGAGTTGCCACCGCTCAGGGCACGTGCTGATGATCTCTTTTTGTATGCCCTCCACTACCTTGACCTATTCGGGAAAAAATACAGCAAACCAGGGCTTTATCTCAGTGAAGAGAGTAAGCAAGTGATGAAACATTACAAATGGCCAGGAAATGTACGAGAACTTAGGAATGTCCTCGAACGAGCCGTGATCTTAAGTGATACCAAAACCTTGCATCCGGAAGCGCTGAATTTTCAAGACACCGATCTATTGGAAGAAGAGGAAGTGGCTTTTACTCTAGAAGAAATGGAGCGTAAAATGATTTTAAAAGCCATTGATCAACACCACGGAAATTTCAGTGCGGCCGCAGAACAACTAGGCATCTCTCGACAAACCCTGTACAACAAGATCAAAAAGTATAATTTATAAACGCTGAGCCTGGATCGGCCCGTGACATTCTCAATAAACTATGCTCAATCGTCAGCTTTTTGGAATTATTTTGGCCAACGCCATGCTTATGGCTGGTTTATCCCTATTTGCTGTTTGGACTTATTACCATTATCAAAGCTGGGGTCTATTGAGCTTTCCAGTATCCTTGGTGATTTTACAAATCTTTGGCTTCACCTATTACCTCAATCGAAGGAACAAGCAATTGGCCACCTTCCTAACGTCTATAGAGCAGGAAGATACGGCCATCCGTTTTCCTACCGAAGTAAAGAATGAATCCCAACGGCAGCTACATAGGCAGCTCAATCGTGTCAATCAGATTCTACAAGACATCAAGCTAAAACATGGCGCCCAGGAGCAATACTATCGGACCCTACTAGATCAGGCCAGTACGGGTATCCTTGCCATCAATACAGAGGGGCAAATCCCTACCATTAATCAAAGAGCATTGGAACTAGTAGGGCGTCAACATCTACGACACCAAGATCAGTTAGCAGAGGTGGATCTTCAATTACACCAAATCATTAAAAACATAACTTCCGGTGAGAAACAGCTTTTGGCCCTAAGTGTTAATGGGCAACTGGTACAGCTTATGGTGAGTGGCTCCCGAATCGTCACCTTGGGCGAATCCTTACGGCTAATCACGTTGCAGGATATTCGCAATGAATTAGATAAAAAGGAATTGGATGCTTGGATTCGCCTCATTCGTGTCATTACCCATGAAATCGCCAATACGATCGGGCCGGTGCTCTCTTTATCACGTGGGATGCAACAGCATGTAGAGCAGCTACCGATCAACGTCCATAGCCACTTTCTTAAAGAGGCCTTGAGTATCATCACGGAACGGGGAGAAAGCCTGAGCAGCTTTATCACGAGATATCGTAAACTCATGAAGATTCCGATTCCAGTTGTGAAAGCGGTTAGTCCTCAGGCAATAATAGACAAGCTACGAATACTGGTTCACCATCAGCTCAGCGAAAGTGGTGTGAAACTGCAAGTCAACAAGCACCTCCCTGCCGTGACATTTTGGGTAGATGAAGGCCTCTTTACGCAGGCGCTTTTAAACCTAATCAAGAATGCTGCTGAGGCATTGCACTCCGCAGAGGATGGGGTGATCTCCATTGGTGTACATCTGGATCGAAACCAACACTTGAACTGGGAGGTCAGTGATAATGGGCCCGGTTTACCCAAGGAGAACCTCCAGGATGTATTCGTTCCCTTTTTTACCAATAAGCAAGATGGCTCCGGTATTGGGCTAAATATCGCTAGGCAGATAATTGGTCTACATGGCGGAACCTTAACCGCCCAAAACCGACAAGACGGTGGAGCCTTGTTTAGGATTATCTTTCCGCCACCAATTGAAGAATCCTAGTTCTGAAAGTTGGGAAGAAGACCGTCCTCCTTTCTGGAAGTTGCCTTTTGCTGATCGTGTATCAAAAGCTTGGTATCTAGGCTCTTCCAAAGCCTTTGTCGCGTGTTTATCACCAACAATACCACGCTTTTGATTCACTATCCTTTTAGCGCAAGCCCAAATTGATACCATCTATAGCGCCACCTGCTCACAGCCCACCACTTTGTAAACCATACCGTTGGACTTAGTAAGGATATACAGTTCCCCTGCTTGATCCATTCCAATGCGTAGCTCCACTCGCCTACTACCTGTCACCGCCACCAAATCAGTAACTTCGCCATTGAAGGAGAAATCCAATCGATAGACTGGGGCTTGTTGGCCTGCTTCGATCTTCGCTATCTCGGTGTAGAATAGGGTCCCCAGCGAGATATCCCCAAAAATGTATTTTCCCTTCAATTCCTCCACGGCTTCACCCGCATATACATAACCACCAGACACAGCACTTCCTTCATCATGATCATACTGAATCACAGGATCCATATATTCACCATTCTCTTCTTCGACCGGATACACCAATTCTGGATTAGCATATACATCAAATAAGAAGGTACCTTCTCTATGTGGCCATCCATAATTAGCACCCGCTTGGCCTAGATTCACTTCTTCTACACTGTGCTGGCCAATATTCGTGATCAGCATCTTTCCTGAACCGGTCTCATCCCAGGCAATACGGTGTGGATTGCGAAAGCCATAGGCCCAGATTTCTCCTAATGCATCCGCTTGGTCAACAAAAGGATTGTCTTTAGGGATGCCGTAGTTTCCGTTGCGACTATCTCTTCCCAGCGGGTCGATTCGAATGACTGAACCCCAAATATTGCCTGGGTTATCACAAAGAAAAGGATAGCCTCGTAAGGCTAAGCCGGTGTCGCCGATACCCAAATACAACTTACCGTAATCTGCGCTACCAGGTTTGGCAGTCGGGTTAAAATTAAGTTCTTGAAAAGTATGGGCTCCTGAGGCCATATCTACTCGCAACATTTCTCGGTGACTACCAGAAAAGGTAGAACTAGTGGGCTCCTCAGCTTGCCATTCGAGCAGAACAAACTGTAAAGTCACTTTAATGGAATCTGCTAATGCATAGTCTGCCTCGGCACTACCAGCAGGCTCGCTATGGGTCGTATAAAACAAGCCATTATCTTCAAAGTCAGGATGAAAGGCCCAACTCGCCAAGCCAGATCCCTTGCCGGGATTATCTATGAATTGAGGCAGAACTTGTGCAGCATCGAGATAGACTGATAGAGTTTTGTCTTCCATTATTTCAAACAGTTTCCCCCGGAGATCATGCAAAAAAAGGCGGCCTCCTGGAATGGGCTCCATTTGATTGATTCGAGATACGGGAGTAACCTCAGAACTGGGCGGTACTTTCACATATTCTTCCAGTTGTAGGCTCAAACCTGAAGAACTTATCTTTTCAGCAATCGGATTAATCAATCCTCCGGGGCGGTTGTTTTTATTCCTCTTTTCTCCTTCTGAAAACTTATGAATAAAGCCCAACAGATCCTCCAGTTCCTCTTCTGACAACATAGAAAAGGGAGGCATATACTGTTTGTACTTGGTGAAGAGTTCCTTCGCTCGAGGATCTCCTTTATCTATCAGTTCTGATGGATTCTTGATAAAGGCTATTAGCCAGTCTTTTTCCACCTCTGACGTCACACCACTTAAATTGGGACCAATGCCATTCTCTGCGAAGCTATGACAGCTAGCGCAATGTAAATTGAATAACTGCATGCCATGTTGAATGGCCATTTCACCAGTGGAATATTTTCGTTTAGACTTGGCATTGGAGATTTCTGGTTTATCGGCTACCTCCGGGGTACAACTCGGGAGAAGAAGAGCACTCAATACTAGAAAAAGGGAAAGGACAAACAAATCAGGAGAGCTAATAGCTGATAATAGATTTGAGCCAATGGCACGACATCGGCTATACCACAGCGAGGGCTGTGACTCTTGTTGTAGCATATTGATTAGTTTTTCGTTTTTAACTTTACTTGTTCTTGTTTAAATCTTGCTATGATTCTTGTTTGAGTAAAACTACGGACTGTCGTCCTAAAATATACTATTTATAGCCTCTAAAAATTTTTAATACACTGACAATAGACGATAGCCGTAGTTAAACTGTACAGGTATACTCGATCCACAAGATATTCGACCATAAAATGGGCTGGTGCTTAGCATGGAGCTGAATCTAAAGACTTATTAAGGCACAGTCTGTCGGATCGGTACTTTATGAATTCCCGAGAAAGTAGATTTTTATTTCCTTCTTCAAAACCTGTTAGCACATAGACTCCGGGTGCTAAATCTCGGATATATATTTGCACTTTTGATACTTCGGAGGCGTCAATTGCTTCCTCTAAGGCCTGTTGCCCTAGCAGCGTATGGATCCTGATTTTTATGATGGGGTGCTCTTCCCATTCTGCAATGATGTAATCTTCTGTAGGATCGGGAAAGATCTTAGACGTTCGTTCGGGAGTCATGCTAATGGTTGAATCCTCCTATTGGATATAGGGAATCCATGGTCTCGCTTGCTTTATGATCAGCTGATCCGTACTCGTTATTTTGTACTCGATTTCCATCGCAAAGGAAGAGTTATCTAGGACTTCATATAGCGCCCCAAACTCCTCGTTAATTACCGTTAAATACGCCCTGATTTGATCCAAGTACTTGGACAGAGGTATTTTGGCCTTCAAAACATATCCTATCCTGAATTGTGTAATTCCAGGCTGGTCAACTACCAAGCTCGTCTAATAGCTTACTTTTGAAGTCAAAGAAGAAGGGCAATATTCTGGAGATGCACGGGAAGAATCGGTAATTTACTATTTCTTGTTTCTTTACTTTTTCCACAGTTAACTTCCGTACCCTCTGGGGCAATCTCTGTCACTCGTGCTTCATTATTAGTCGAAAACTCCAGCACCCAGAGGCTCCCAACTGAAGCAATCAACCCTCCGGAAGGAGGACAATTTCTTGTCTAATCCAGTTTAGGTATCTCAATGAAAAACTGTGTCCCCTTCCCCGGAGCACTTTCAATATTCCATTTACCGTTGATATTCTCGAGGCGAGAAGTGATATTTCTAATACCATAACCATTGGTCATCTCTCCGATCTCAAACCCACAGCCATCATCGCTGACCGTCAACAGGATGTTGTCCCCATCTTCGGAAATGCTAATCCACCCCTTATCCGCATCCGCATGCTTCAAGATGTTATTGATCATTTCCATAATGATGTTGTAGATATGATAGCTGAGTGAACCAAAATCAAAATCTGGTCCGGTATTGACCAGCAGTTGAAAACTGGTCTTGTTGTTTTGTTGGAGTTGCGTTAATAGACTTTGCAAGGCAGCGATCAATCCAATGGCTTCAACCTTTTCCGGCATCAGGTTATGAGAAATCAATCGGACATCTTCGTAGACGTCATCGACTAAGACCAAGGTCTTGTCCAGGATGCCTTGAGCCTTTTCCCCTACTGATGGGACGACCGCTTCCAATTGCCACCGAATAGCTGCAATTTTGGTATTTAAGTTATCGTGCAATTCTACCGCCATCCGCTTGCGCTCCAGATTCTGACCTTTCAATTGTGCCAAAAGTACCTCTTTGTTCTTCTGCTCCAATTCTTTGTTCTTCTTGCGCAACCGCCAATTAAGGAAGGTGATAAAACCCAACAGTAGCCCAGCCAAGAGGATGATCCAAAAGAAGAAATCACGAGTCTGTTGAAGATTTTTATTCTGCAAACGGGTTATTTCTTCTTCCTTTTCCTTGCTTTTCAACTGTGCTTCTAAGGCAGCGTAACGGCTACTGGCTTGATCCTTTTTCATACTATCCTGTGCCGCAATGTACTGCTCATAAAAATTTAGCGCGTTTTCGTAGTCCCCTAAGGCCTTGTAGGTGTAGTAAAGTTGCCAATCCGCCCGTGAAACGAATTCGATCCAACCGGAGGCAACAGCATACTGATAGGCTTCCAATTTTAACTGTAGCGATTCCTGATGACGATCCTCTTCATCCAAAATTTCCGCTTTATCAAAGAAAAGCGCATAGATCACCCCATAGTTACCGCTCTGCTCGGCTTCATCTAAAGATTGGCGAAAATACAACTCCGAGCGTTCCTTTTGCCCTAACCGCAAATAGACATTGGCCAGGCCATGATCATTGTCGGACCGGAAATAACTGTCGAAATTATAGGTATCTATAAATGAATCGGCTTGCACATAATAGATCAAAGCAGAATCAAATTTCTCCTGCCGGTAAGCACTATAGTAATAGTAATCGCCGAAGAAATCCAAGGCTACCAATTGGTTCTTCAATTGTCCAGACTGTTTTGCGTATTGATACCCTTCTTGTATCGTCTTCAATGCTTCTTGGTGGTATCCGGTATGCAATAGGATGAAGCCTGCTCCAATTAAAGAAGTGGAGAGATCTTGGTAATTGGGCTTTGCTGATCTCAAGGTGTCCACCGCCTCGTGATAGAACTTAAGAGCCTGATCCATATTCCCTTGCACATCAAAGTAGCGGCCTTTGGCATTCATTAGAATACCATGCGCTTTTGGCCAAGCAGATTTTGTTGCCAATTGGGTTAGTGTATCAAGCAGTAGTTCTGCCCCTTCATAGCGTTCATTGATTCGATAGACCGCGTAGGCGGCATAAGTTCTAACCGATTGAGAATCCCGTTCCAGTGGAGACTGTAGTTGGGTGCTTTTCTGATAGTTCTGATATAGGCCCATCCAGCCCTGAGCCCCTCCTACTGAAGGAAGTACTAGCAAGACAACAAGGGGCAGCAGATAGACTCTAATGGTATTCAAATCAACTTGTATTTAAGGGCGAACTTGACCAATCCAATGGCATTCTTTACATCTAGTTTTTTGAAAATATTGTGCCGGTGTGTTTCCACCGTGCCTTGGCTGATGAATAGCTCCTCTGCAATTTCAGCCGAAGAGTATTCCCGAACAATGAGTTTGATAATCTCTAATTCCCTTTTGGTGAGGTGCTTGATCTTTTCAAATTGATCATCACCTTCTTTAGTTGACAACAGAGTGCGCATCACTTCCTGGCTGAAGTGTAATTGCCCCGCCGCTATTGTCCGGATGGCTTTCTCCAACTCAACTCGCCCGGCCTTCTTCATCACATAGCCTGATATCCCTGCCTTAAAAGCATCTTGGATACGATCCCCTTGGTCATTGACCGTGAGCATAAGAATCTTTAGATCCGGAAATTTTTCCTTTACCTGAAAACTCAATTCAATCCCATTCATATAGGGCATGCTCATGTCCGTAATCAAGATATCCACCTCTTTTTCTCCCAAAATCTCTAGGACCTTTCGACTATCGTTGACGGTCGCCACTAAACTAATTCCATCCATGAGATCGAAAAGTAAACCTAAACTATCTAAGATGATTTGATGATCATCCACCAGCATTATCCGAATGGACTCTGACATAAATATTTTGGTTTATTCAAAAAAGTAAGTTAGCCCAAAATGAAATCTAACCGTTGTAAAATCCAGTGTCTCCCCTAAATCCCCTACATCAGTTCCAGAAAGTGAAGTTGAACCGAAGCTACCAAACCCAAGTCTGCCATCGACATTAAGGCTGAGGTTCGGAATGATAAATATATGGAATCCACCACCGACAGTAGCCCCTACGCCACTACTTTTTAATTCAAATACGGTACTTCCATCAAAGGTAATCGGGTCTATGAGTAAGTTGTTGAAGGAAATAGCTCCTTCTAGAAAGGGGCGAAACCAGCGCAGTGTGGCTCCAAAATTATAGCGACCTCCTACATCTACAGCGGACAGTTGATACGCATCCCAGTCAAATTCCTGTGTAAACCCCATTCTACTGTAGGATAGCAGGACTTCTACATTTTGATTGATTCCATAGGCTGCTTTCAGGCTATAACCAATACCAGCTGGTTCAATATCATCCAGATCCCCAAGGAAGTTACTTTCCGAATTCCAGCTGCCATAGACAAAACTTAGGTTGGCGGAAAATCCTGTTGTAGAGGATTTTATGTCCTGGGCAGCAACCTGGTAGCTCAGCACTACTAAAAAGAACAAGCCTAGATAAAATTTCGTATAATTCATGATTGATAAGTTATAATTCCCTGAAGGCCTCTTTATCCGCAGGTCTTCAGAAGGATTTGTTAAGTGTAATATTGGTAGCTTTTAACTTGATTCGGTTCAATTGACTCCCTCGTTTGAATTCCACAAGCGTCTTAGACAGGTTACTGTATTCCGGATAGGAAATAGTCAACCACTGGCCGTTGATCGCTTGCACAGATTGGAGATTAATGGCTAGAAATGCCCTCTTTTTCCCTTGTGCCCGTCGAACCTTTTTCACCCTTGCCTTGACTTTTGACCCTCTGGGAATGATCAAATGATCTCCCTGATAGATATCGTTACTGGTGCTCAGATAAACACTTTGCCCTTCATAGTTTTTCTCACTGGATACTGTTTCGCTAAAAGTCGCTGAAAGAAACATATCTGGAATTCGAATTTTCACTGCTTCGCTATTGCTTCGACGAACAGGAGGCCTTGGAGATTCAATTTCACGGGCTTGAGGTTCGTCTTTTGTCGTTTCTTCGAAAGCAAGCACATCTGATGGCTTTGATGGAGGTGTTTTAACAAGCTGCTTGGGCTGTGTCTCTTTCTTCACAAGCACTTCTTTTTTGTCTGTTTCCCCTCCTTTAGACTGCTTTTTTTCTTTTGTTTTGCTAGGTGTACCTTTTCTGTCTGTCGTCTTTTTCGATTTATTGGAAGCCTTCTTCTCTGTCTTTTTTGCAGTCTCTTTTTCCGTCGCTGCGGGTTCCTCATCGAAGCGTTCCAAAAACTCTATAGTACCCGAAGAGGGTTGACTGAGTTGTGCAGAATTGATGGGTGTAACATCAGATAGCAAATCCTCACCCGCTATTTCAGTATTAATAGTAGGTTCATCTCCATTTTCCACCAATGTATCTCCGCTAGTGGGCTCAGCAGATCCTCTCCGACCGATCACTACGATCAGCAGACAGAGAAACAAGGCGCCTGCTAAAATTCTAAGGTCCAGATCGAAAGGCAATTGGATAGACTTTAGTTGGGGGACCTGTGGCATTTTGAATTGAACCGGCAGCGCCATGCGAGCCTTCGCATCTGCTTGCTGCGGCTCCAACTTCTCCTTTATCAAACGGGTATTGACTTTTCCTCCTGGGTAGACTTGTTCTAAGTCATGGATAACTTGTTGGGTAGATTGATAGCGCTTATTGGGGTCCTTATGTACTAGCTTTTTGATGATTTGAATCAAACGCTTATTCGTTCCTGGAAGCTGCACCTTGATCTTTTCATGAGCGATTTGGTACATAACCGCCGCTTCGCTATCGCCGGAAAACAGGGATTGTCCGCTCAGCATTTCGTAAAACATTACACCGACTGCATATAAATCAGATGCTTTCGATGGCGCACCGCCTTTGACCAATTCTGGCGAAAGATATTCAAGCGTTCCAATTACGCTGTTCTGCCGGGTCATTCTCTCTGTATTTTCTAAACGCGCAATACCGAAGTCCATTAACTTTACAAAACCGCGATGGGTGATCATGATATTGCCGGGTTTCAAATCCCGATGCATAATGCCCAATTCATGTGCAGCGCCCAAACCCTCCAATACCTGAAGAATAATCTTGGCAGCCTCCTTTTCCGGCAGTCGACCTTGCAATTTGAGAATATCATCTAGTGCTTGGCCATTGACGAACTCCATGACAATGAAGTGGGTATCCTCAGCGGCTTGGAAATTGAAAAGCGTGGCCACGTTTGGATGCGAGATTCTGGCAGATAAATGGGCTTCATTGCGAAACCGCTTAAAGCTATCTGGATTACTGACTAGGAAAGGATGTAGCATTTTAACTGCCACCGTCCGATTCAGATGCAGATCGGTTGCCTTGTATACGGTTCCCATGCCGCCTTCTCCGATCCGTTCGTTGATATGAAAATTGGAAAGTTTTCGGCCAATCATGATATTCTAATCTTTTGCGTAGGGTTATTCGCTTGGTTTAGATCTGTCTGGAAGGTCTCTACAATCAATACCGAGATATTGTCGTGGCCACCTCTCTGCTTAGCTAGGTCAATCAAAGATTGCGAGGCTTGATTTAGCTTGCTATGGCTTAGAATACGCTTTAACTCCTCCTCTTTGACATATTCATACAAACCATCACTACAAATCACTAACCTATCCCCTACTTCAAAGCGCAACTTATGCTTCAGGAAATCGGCCTGTAGTCTAGCGGAAGTCCCCATGGCCCTGGTTACGACATTTCGCTGCGGGTGACTGAGGCTTTCCTCCTGTGTGATTTGCCCTGTGTCCAATAGATGTTGGACGAGTGTATGATCATTCGAGAGTTGTATAACTTTTTCTCCCTTCAACAAATAGGCCCTGCTATCTCCTACATGTCCTAGGTAAATCTCATCTTGCAATAAGACCACTCCTGTACAGGTAGTCCCCATACCCTTAAAACGCGCATCTTTCGCGGCCCTTTGGAAAATGGCTCTATTCGCTTTTTCGAAGGATTTCCGTAATGCAGTTTCAATGTTAGGTTTAGCATCGAAATAATGTCTGCTGATGATATCCGTTGCCATTTTCGAAGCCAACTCTCCATAGCTATAGCCTCCCATCCCATCTGCTACCAGTGCCAAACAACCATGACTGGCCCTAGTTTTAAGATCAAAGGGACGGATGAATACGAGGTGATCCTCATTATTGTCCCTTACCGAACCTACATCCGTGAGCGCTACCGCTCGGTAATCAATAGCGATTGGAGCTTGGTTTTTCGGGTGAGGTTCAGCTTTCTGTCTTTTCAGGAATGAAAATGCCATAGCCGGAGAATATTTAGGTTAAATGAATTTGTAAGCTGGGTTGAAGGGAGTTATGCTTCGGCTAGTATTTTAGCCGAAGTATAACTTTAGGCGTTGCGATTTATTGGATCACCGGTGTTAGATGCATCAAATCTAGTCCGTATTTAATTGGGATCGCGAAAGTGATTCTGGCTCCTTCGGCTGAGGTGGTAGAGGCAGCGAAGATCGCGATGACTTTGCCGTCCTTGTCAAATACAGGGCCTCCGCTGTTTCCTGCGCCAGTTTCACTAGCCGTCAATTGGTAGTATTCACCCATTGGACTATAATAGCCGCTGAGTTCGGCATTGTTCGAGAGGTTGCTCCCTCTAATGATCTTGCCAATGGTACCATCTGTAATGGTTGGATCAGGCACAACTTTGACTTCGCCAGAGGCTCTGCCAAACTCTTGAGTGGCTCTGCCATAGATCACTGTCGGGGAGATCCCGGGATAACCCATCACTGCAATCTTCTGCCCCTGTTCCGCCTCGGCTCCATCTTCCTTCAATTCAACCGGAGTAAATTCAGCCATGTGATCCACCTTGATCATCGCTACATCGTGATTTGAACTAGATTGTACCATTCTAGCATTGATTCTGGAATCCGTTTTCGCAAAAGTGACATTCATGTAAGTGCTCTCTCCTGCCAAGATTTTTCCAGAAACGGGTTCTCTTCCGAAGAATTTTGATTCAGAGGGAATCCATCTTGCTGGAGCTTTGACTCGGCCAGTTATTTTCCACTTCCCTTCAACCATTTGATATAGCAAGCCTTGCGAAGCTTCACGTGGGAAAGAGTAAGGGTATTTCCAAGGTTCCGCGATGTGTTTATTGGTAAGGATGTAACCATCTTCATCTACGATGAAGCCAGTACCAGAAAGTGACGACATAGCAATCGGAGCTCCTTCCACTACATCCTTCTTCAAACCTAGCAGTGGCTCGATCACGCCTGGCTCCATTTCAATAAAGAGTGGCATTACGTACTCCTTCCCTGTCTTCTCATCCTTCTGGCGAGTGTACTGGTGATAGATATCGTCTCCTGTGGGTGCATGAATGAGTTTAAAACCGAACTCGATAAATACAACCTTATCTGTGTTCTCTTTTGCTATTCTTGCGGGTGAAAATGATTCTTCCACAACTGTAGTAGTATTGGTAATCACTTTGACTGTATCCGTTCCTGCCACGAAATCATCCTTAGAAGGAATCAATTGATCCTTAAACGTATAGCCCAAAGCTGTCGTAACCAAAAGGATTGCACCGATCACGGAAATCAATGTTTTTTGGGAACGCTTGCGTTCCGTAAAAATGGCGCGTTCAAAAGTTTCTTTACCAATTCCTTGCTTAGCAGGTGTGGCGGCTTCTACGATGCTGTGTTCCATAGTAGGATCAGCAGCTGGGATTTGAATCAGTTGCGTCGCAGCCTCTCCGACGGGACTTGGATTGAGATCAAATTGAAAGCGCGGTCCTTTTGCACCTAGTGATACTTCATCTCCTGGGCGCAAGTTGTGGCTACCGCTAATCTTTTGTCCATTTACATAAGTACCATTCAAACTATTGTGATCCGTAATTGTGAAAAAACCAGCACCGTCTCCTTTCTCGATTACCCCATGCTCTCTACTTACGGCATTGTCCTGGTCTACATCAAATTGCAATTGATTGTGAGCAGCGCGACCGAAGCTGATGGTATCGTTGTCTTGGTAATCAAATTCTTCAACTTGGTTGGCTTTGCTTCCACTTAAGTGTCTAATGATGATTTGCTTTATGTCCTTGTTCATGACTATATTTTTTTGGTAATTGTTATTGAACTAAGTATGACACAAAGATGGGGCGGAATCCACGCCTGGGAAATAGAGGTTTGCCTGGGATTTCAGTTAGGAATGCCTGGATATTTTTCTATAGGTTTTCCTATAGATGAATACTTTACCTTCCGCAAGGGATGGGTAAACAATGCCATTAGGGGGGTAAGTCGAGAAACAAAATACAGGGCTAAACAACTGTAAACCAATTAATAGTAAAAGACAAAAACACTTCGTAGATCAGAAGACAGTCCATAGGCTGCCTATTCCAATCAAGGGTTAGCTTTTTCCTTACAAAGACACAGGTTGGACTAGTTATATGAGAATAATGGTTTAGCGATCGGCGAGCAAGGTTTCGATTTGTTCTTTCAAGGCCTTTGATTCTTCAACGACTAGTTCATAATCTCTCACTTTTTGATTGACCAAGGACTGGTAGATCATCAAGGTGTTTCGAAAGACTAGTAGCTCTCGGTTCGGTAGCAACTTCATTTGCATGAGATCCGTGTTTACCCGTAGCCAACTCATTACCTCATTCAAAAAGTAGTCGGCCTGGATATCATTTTTACTAATGCACTCTTGAGCTGTGCCGTCGTAAAAGTCACTCAGGCTTTTTTGTAACTGGACATCCTCGATCAGTCTAAGTTTGCCCGAGGACTTCATCGAATTATAGATAGAGATGTTTGGCGCATAATTTTCTACCTGCAAGATGGACGGGAGTTTACTTTCAATGGCTCCCATATTGTTAGATACCAGAAAAGTCAAAAGGCTATCGACATTTTCTTGATAACTAGTATTGAACGGGATTTGGTAAGCTTCATAGGACTTGATATCCGCTTTCAGATCATTAACCATAGATTGCATTAGGAGTCGGCCTTCTCTTTGGTCTTCTCTGGCTTTGCCTCTGGCATCTACATAGAAGGCGAGATATACGCCCAGGATGACCGCTATGAAGTTGAAGAGATGATTTAACCAATTGTAGCTTTTTTTCATTGATCTGGTATTGTAGGTATGAGCAAGAGCACCAAGTCGAGTTTTACCTTGACCACTAATCTCCAAAGTATTAAAAATTCAACTTTAGCTGCCGAAGCGGACTTAGGTAAAACACTAGATGGAGCATTATGTTCTCCCCAAAACCGCTCTGATGAACTGATTTTTATTAGCTCAGAATAAGAAAAATATCTAGCATCCTACAAAATCACTATCTTTTGATTTGAAGAGATCAACAAAATTTACTGAAAGTATATCAAAAGCTAACCCATTATGAGTTTTACAGTAAGTAGCATGCCCAGTCAGGCAGGAAAAACCTTTATTGTCACTGGAGCTAATGCGGGCCTAGGCTATGAAACAGCCAAAGCCTTGGCACAAAAAGATGCCACCGTCGTGCTCGCTTGTCGTTCAGAAGCTAGAGCTAAGAACGCGAAGAGCAAAATTTTGAAGTCCGCCCCTAATGCCGACTTACACATCGAATTAGTGGACCTGACCGATCTGGACTCGGTCAAGCGCTTCTCCGATAACTTTCAATCCCGATTCGATAAATTAGATGTTCTGATCAATAATGCTGGTGTAATGGTTCCGCCTTATACACAAACCAGTGATGGCTTTGAATTGCAAATGGGCGCCAACTATTTTGGACACTTCTTGCTCACCGGTCGCTTGCTGGATATCCTGAAGAAAACCGACGATTCTAGGATCGTGACCCTAAGTTCTTTAGCTCACTTGCAAGGCATGATTAATTTTGACGACCTACACTGGGAGGAATCCTATTCTAAACTCAAAGCCTATCAGCAGAGTAAACTAGCCTGCCTCATCTTCACCATAGAACTGCAAAGAAGGTTAGAAGCCGCGAAAGCAGGCCCGATATCCATAGCGGCTCATCCTGGCGTCTCCCCCACTGAACTAGTCCGGTACGTTCCCAAACTGATGGTATACGTATTGACACCGCTGTTTCTCTTGGTCAGTCACAAACCGGCAAAAGGTGCCCTACCTACCTTGATGGCGGCTGTGCAAAATGGAGTAGAAGGAGGAGCTTACTACGGCCCTACTGGCTACAATGAAATGAAAGGGAAACCAGGAACCGCCAAAATAGCTTCGCATGCCAAAGATGAAGAGATTGCCAGAAGGCTTTGGGCTGTCTCTGAGGAATTGACCGGTATTCAATACACATTCTAAACAATAGTAGTAATGGATACGGCTAAAGAAATACGGGAGGGAGAAGCGCTTGACTGGCAAACATTGGAAGACTATTTGCGTGCCAATATCCCCGGGCTACAGGGGAAAATGTCCGTAGCTCAATTCCATGGTGGACATGCCAACCTGACCTACCTATTGACCTTTGGGGGAAAGGAATTCGTACTACGTCGACCTCCCTTTGGGAAAATAGCTCCCGGTGCCCATGATATGAAGCGGGAGTATAAGGTCTTGTCTAAATTGTACCAATACTATCCCAGAGCGCCGCGTGCTTTCCATTTATGCGAAGACGAATCGATTATTGGTGCCCGTTTTGTCGTTTTGGAAAAAAGAACGGGCGTCGTAGTTCGTACGAGGGTAATAGATGAGTTCCAGACATTTGATAAGGTCGAGGAGCGCTTAGTCATCGCTATGGCCAAAGCAATGGCTGACCTACACCTGGTGAACCATCAAGCAGCTGATCTCACCAAATTAGGTAGGCCTGAAGGGTTTATAGAAAGGCAATTAGCAGGCTGGGGCCAAAGATGGGAGTTATCTAAGTCGGCTGAAAATCAGCACATGGATGCCGTGCTCAATCAATTGCGATCCGCTATTCCACAAGCGCAAAGGATATCCATTATTCATAATGATATCAAGCTCGACAACTGCCAATTCCAGCCAGATAATCCCGATGAAGTCACCTCAATCTTCGACTGGGATATGTGCACCTTGGGCGATCCGCTGATCGATTTGGGTACTACCCTGAGTTATTATCCAGATCAAAGAAAAAAGCAACTAAAAAATCTACCCGTACAACTCCATGGCGATTTCCCGCCAAAGGAATTTCTCATCGAACAGTACGGAGCTTATTCCGGACTTTCCATTGATAACATCCGCTGGTACGAAGCCTTTGCCTATTGGAAAGGCGCCATAGTAGCCCAACAGTTGTTTAGGCGATACCTCAATGGCGCCACGAAAGATCCGCGCATGGCAGGCTTTGAAACTGCCATGCAAGCCATGGCTAAATTAGCCAGGGAGATCCTTCAAGTCTAGCCATTACTTCTGCATGGCTGGGATAATAAAATCACTTACCATCTCATTCGTGTAGGTATGGGCATTTCTATTGTTATAGTTGGTCGTGGTGATCACCACAGCCACCTCTAAGGCAGGGATGGCGAGTACCTTCTGTCCTCCATTTCCTGACATATAAAAGGTCTTGTAGGAATTTTCTTTCCCAAATTCTCTGAGCCATATTAGATAGCCATAGTCAATCCCCTCCTGGATGCGGGCCTTGGGACTGGTAGCCTTTTTGAGCCAGGCTGCCGGAATGATCTGTTGGCCGCTCCATTCACCTTCATTCAGACATAATTGTCCCAACTTCAGCAGGTCCCTGCTTCTGTACTGGCTACCTCCCGCGGTATTCAGCGTACCTTCTGGGCTATAATCTAATTTATAGTCCTTAATACCTAGTGGACCAAATAGATGCTTTTTGGCAAATTGATCTAACTTCATCCCAACCGCCGCCTGAACAATTTCAGCAACCGCTGCTGCTCCAGCTGAGCAATAGCTAAAGGCTCGTCCATATGGCTGCTCCGCTGGCTTAGGCTCGAAGGGATAAGATCGTATAGGTAAATCCAGTAAGAAACTGGTCCAATCCTCTATGACATACATTCTTTCTTCATTCCCCCTGGAGAAACTATTCCAATCATTGCACTCTAGGATAGAACTCATCGTGAGTAAATCTTCTATAGTGATATTTTCCTTTCTCGGATCCTGATTTTGCGCCGGAAGCTTATGCTTGAGGTATTTGTAGATTTTTTCTTTTTCTGATTTAAGGTGCCCCTCCTGCATGGCGATCCCCATTAATAAAGTAGCCATTGTCTTGGTAGCAGAACGAGTATTGTGCTTTGAATTTTGATCCCGTCCGTTGTAGTACTTTTCATAAAGAATCTGACCATTCTTAGCTACCAGTACACTGGTAATTTGCTCGTATTTTCCAGCCAGTATCGCACTATCTAGCTTTTGCAGGTGTTCGTCGGTCCCAGCATTCGTGCTTGAAAAATTCAATTGCGTACAAGCAGTTTGATGCATAAGGAAAACGAGTACAAGGCTTAGCATAATTCTATTCATCAGTCGAGTATTTTGAGTGATTGTGAAATTCGCAAGCACAATGTACGGGTCTTGTTTTCCTGAAAATAGAACAGAATTAACATCGGTAAAAAAAGTTCATAAGCACTGGGAAGGTATTCGACGCTCAGTTGAATTGTAGGGATAACACAAGGGATGTACTGGCAGATCACAAAACCTGTTTTCGGAAAGAACTGGGCGTGCGGTGTAGATAATACTTAAAGGTTCGAGTAAAGTGGCTTTGATCTGAGAATCCACAGATGTTTGCGATATCAGTTAATGAATGCCTCTTATCCAGCAGATAAGTTAGTGACTGCTTGATCCTGTGCTGGCGAATATAAGCTCCGAGTGAGCTGCCGAGGTATTTTGGAACAGCACGAGATAGATGTACAGGATGTATGCCCAATTGTTGCGAAAGAGATTCTAGGTTTAGATTTTCTGCTTCTTCATGTAGTATTTCTCTCAAAGATTGTACCCAAGTAGGCTCCTTGGTGGGAGTGAATTCGATGGTTTCAATGCTTTCGCATAAATGCAGCAACAATAATTCGATCGAAAGACCTGAAAAGGAATCCTGACATTTGAATTCAAAGAAGAGCTGCCCAAAAAGCGAATGTAATTGGGGGTGGTTGAGCAGTCGGCTACCCTCCCATAACTTTGCATCTAGCTTTTTTTCTTCAAACCAGTTTCGTGGAAATTCCACATGAAACCCACGTGCGTAGTACGTTTCCTTAGTATTGTAATGGGCTTCTTGCCAGTTATGGAAAATCAAACTACCCGATTTACAGCAAGTTTGCTGCTTCTTGTTAATATCGTAAAGGTTACCACGCAGAACATACATGAGGTAGGGATTCTCATGATAGTGCCAATCCGTTTGGGCTGTCAAGTAATCATACTCAGACAATAATACACCTTGAAGACTAACTTCCCTTTTCATTTGTCCGTAGTATTCGCCGGTCGTCAAAATTTTCATAATCTGTATTTACGATTTCCAATACCTCAAGCATCATGGCCAAGAGTTTGTAAACCAACACGATTAGTAAAGACATGCGATTTTGGAGAAGGTTTCTTCTGTAGCAGAGACTAGGATATCAATCCTATCTATTTTGGATGGCAAAAATCAATAGAACCTTAACATTAGGAGAGTGGTAGCCTTCAATCGTCCATTAATATGGGTTATGTCTGGCGAATCGATTAGTATTGAACCTCACTTTGCTAAAGAAAAAATAGAGGATGGAAGACATACGCAAAATGGCAAGGATTCAACTCTTGATCATAGTGGTTTTCGTGATTGGAAAAGCCATTAGGCCAAGTATCTTGGAAACGCAAGCCCCTGAATTCTTCAAGATATTTCTGTTGTCTTTCCCTAATTTCTGCGAAAGCGTTATTGGTGTACTGACGCTAACGATGCTAGGGCTCTATGCTAATAGAAGGCTAAAATTGAGTAATCAAGCTATATATATCATCGCCACCCTTCTAGCGGCAGTATATGTCATTACCCAAGAGTTTCGGATCCATAATTTAGGGGGTAAAAATATTTATGATCCCAATGATGTAATATTTTCTGTGATCGGTTTGCTTGTCGGGTTTGCATGCGTATATCGGATACAACCGAAGATATCTAGGTAAGATGGGGGTTTGTACAGTTAAACTACATCTGTCGTGTAGTTCAGCACACCCGCATCACACCGGTTTGTCGATGCTTGACTAGTTGAACCCACTGTAGATATCTAATATCTTTCTCCTATTATCCTCC
>JAHQWA010000179.1 GCA_019634045.1 Saprospiraceae bacterium | reverse complement strand
CCACCGAGTTTATTACTTGCGGACTTATATAGGACCAGGTCCAGGTGAATGAAGGTTTTCATTAATTGCCTTGATTTCCGTGTAGCAATACCGAGGTTCACTATGATCATTAAGGGCCGAGCTGATGTTGCCTACCAATCCTTTCCTGATAGTGCCCCTCTACCACCTCTCCTAGCCGCTTAGGTCACCCTGCCTTCACCTCCTTCAAAAAGGCGGAAGGCGCCATATTAAACTCCGCTTTAAAGCATTTTCGGAAGTACTTTAGGTCATTGAAACCTACCTCATAGGCCGTTTGGGAAATGTTGGTTTGACCCTCTCGGAGGAGTTTTTCAGCGTGCTTGAGGCGGATATAGCGGATGAATTGGGTAGCAGATTTACCAGTGAGGGCTTGCAGCTTTCGATGTAGGCCGGAGCGACTGATGCCCATGGCAATGGCGAAATCCTGGGCATTGAATTCGGTATCCTTTAATCTCTCTTCTACACACTGTGCAGCTCGTAGCAAGAACTTTTCTTCTACGCTGGAGTGATTGGTGGAGGGAGGGATGATGCCCTGATGCTTGTAGTGAGCTCGCAGCTGTAGCATGTTCTTCGTCAAGGCAAAGACGCGACTCTTGAGTACCGTAATGTTAACAGGTTTGGTGATGTATTCGAAGGCTCCGCTTTCAAAGCCTTCCAATTGATGAGCCAAGGCTGTTCGAGCGGTGAGTAGTATGATGGGAATATGACTGGTCTCGATGTTGTTTTTCAGTTTTTTACACATACTTACACCATCTAACTTTGGCATCATGATATCGCTGATGATCAAATCCGGGATGTGCTTTTGCGCTAGATGCAGGCCTTCCTCTCCATTTTGCGCTTCAAAGATTCGGTAGTGGGCTTCGAAGTGCTGTCGGAAATACTTGAGAATGGCTGCGTTGTCTTCGATCAAAAGGAGCTGAAGTTTTTCCTTTTCGATACGCTGAAGTAAGGGCGCTTGGGAAGGAACGGGCTCAGGGTCTGAAGCTTCAATTTCTAGTTCTCCCAATTCTACCGCCCGGTTTTGTTTGGAATCGAGTAATTCTGCTGGGGAGAAATGACCACGGCCTTTCTTCAACTCGATCTGAAAAGTACTTCCGTTTCCGGGTTCGCTTTCTACTTTGACACCTCCTTGATGGAATTCTACTAGATTTTTGACTAAAGCTAGGCCGATGCCTGATCCAGTGTATTGCTTGTGGGTGGCTCGATAGAAAGGGTCAAAGATATGCGGTAGTTGATCTTCAGAGATGCCAATGCCGTTATCATTGATTTCGATGCGAACAGCCTCAGAAGAATAATCAAGAATTCTTACCTCAATTTTTCCACCGTCATTCGAATACTTAAAGGCATTAGATAGCACATTGTACAGAATCAGTTCCATTTTTTCTTCATCAAACCAGATTGGCAACTTGCGTTTAGAAGACTGGAAGGAATATTGAATGTTTCGACTTTCTGCATGTGAAGCAAAACTGAGAAAGACCTCCTTCGTGAATTCTATGAGGTCATTTTTAGTTGCCTTTAATTTCAATTGATCAGCATTAACCATCCGAAAATTGAGGATTTGCTTGACGAGCCTCAGGAGGCGTTTACTATTGGTGTAGGTCATTCGGAGCTTTTCTCGAACACTAGATGGCAGAGATAAGTCATTGATCATTTCACTCAAAGGGGAAATAATTAAGGTTAGCGGAGTGCGAAATTCGTGAGAGATGT
This sequence comes from Saprospiraceae bacterium, assembly GCA_019634045.1. Taxonomy (GTDB): domain Bacteria; phylum Bacteroidota; class Bacteroidia; order Chitinophagales; family Saprospiraceae; genus DT-111. The sequence goes on along the minus strand of JAHQWA010000179.1, from coordinate 28,371 downwards.
AGGTGAAAAACCACAAGCGCATTTCGTTGGTTTCGGCCTCTTGCTGTCGACTCAGTTGTTCCAGCTTGAGTTTGTTTTGTAAATTGGAATAGACATAGGATAAGCCCGCTACCAAGGCGAAAGCAAAAAGAATCAAAATACCGCCTAAGGTATACGCCCACCAGGTCAGGTACCAAGGCGGAGCTACCTTCACACTGATCGAGCGAATTGGACCCCAATTTTTCCCATCAATGGAGGCCTTTACTTCGAAAGTATAGGAACCATGATATAGGTTGGAATACAGAGCATGCCGATCCTTATGGGTAGTATGTTGCCATCTCTCATCAAAGTCAATCAAACGGTAGGCATATTTTAACTTAGTCGCATCATTGAAGGTAGGAGCGGCAAAACTGAATTTGAAACTATTGTCATACGGCTGTAGTTTCATATGGTTCGCCACGAGGATATCTTGCTCTAGGACCAGGCTACCATCTGTTCTTTCACCAATAGGTACAGGTTCTCCCTTGATCTGGATATCCGTCAATAAAACCTGTGGAGGCAATTTAGTCTCCACCGAAAACCGCAATGGATCAAATACATTAAAGCCATTTACCCCACCAAAAATGAATTCCCCCGTAGGAGTATAACTATAGGCATGCAGATTAAACTGATTACTCTGGAGACCATCGGCTTCCGTATAGGTTTGGAAAACCTCTTTGGCTGGATCAAAAAGTACTAGGCCATTATTGGTGCTCAACCACAATCTCTTTTTGGCATCTTCCAGAATTCCGTAGATCACATCATTTGGTAAGCCATCCTTTTGGGTATATACATGGAAATTCTCCTCAAATGGGCTTTGCTTATCTCCTCGCCAGACATGTAAACCGCCGCCATAGGTTCCAATCCAGATATTTCCACTTCGATCTTGATGCAGGCAAGTAATTCTGTCGTTGGTCAAGCCCTGATTCGGCGTGTTGGTCGCATAGAAAGCGGCATCAGGGGCCACCTTTTCTTTCAATTGTCCCTGTTTTAGGGCACTAACGTCTTTTTTGTTAAAAATGAAAAGTCCGTTCCAGGTTCCGATCCACCAATTGCCTTCTTGATCTTCGAGGATCTGGTTGATAGAGGCAAAGGGAAGATCCAGTTGGTCGATATAGGAAAAGGTTTTCTCCTTCCTGGGTTTCATGAAAATTCCGCTGTTGACCGCAATCCATAGATTCTGATATTCATCTTCAAACATCTGCTGAACAGATCGGCGATTGATATCCTGCATGCTGCTCCCTGAGGTACTAGCTTGTAACGCATTTTTAAATTGCAGTTGCAATCCATCTTCAATCGTTTCATTTAAGCCACCTCCATTCCAACTACCGACCCATAGCGTTTGATTGGCATCACGATAGATGCTGTAGCTGGTATTGTCACTAAGCGTGCTTGGATCACTTGGGTCAGATTTGTAGTTATCGAAGCGCATGCTTTCTCGATCAAAGCGCAGCAGTCCACCTCCATAGGTACCTAGCCAGATGATCCCATCTTGATCCATGAAAGCTCCGGTGATATTTTTGGTAGCACCAGCATCATTTTCTTGAATATTAGGCCGAAATAGCGGAAAATGTTGGTCTGAAAGGAAAATACGGAGTAGGCCATTGTTGGCCGTACCAATCCACAGATTGTTTTCTCGATCTAAAAACAAGACATTGATATATTGCCGGTCTAAGCGATTCTCGCTTAGAAGGCGAGCAGCTTGTGGGGAGATTGTCGATGCATGCTCTTCTATTACACTAAGGCCTCTTCGGCCTCCGATCCAAATCCTTCCTTGTTTATCACAGACAATGGAATTGACTTCTTTGAATTGACCTATTTCCTCTACTGTCGGGCTCTTTGTCTGTTCTGTTAACAGAAAAAGCCCATTTTCTCCACCGATTAGCAGTTGTCCCTTTGCGTTGAAAGTGAGGGCATGGACTGTTCCCGTTCGGTCGGAAGGTAAGTAGTCGAGTGACGCAATAATACGGGGAGCTTCAGTTCTGACGACACGCAGTCCCTGATTGGTGGCGATCCAAATGTCACCCTGGGGAGATTTGATAAAACTATTCACACCCAATCCCCCCCCGGTTATGAGATGGAAACTGGTATCCGCTCGCAGGTCTATGGCTACCACTCCAGGGTCCATGCCGAGCCACAGCGTATGTTCGTCTTTTTGGAGTAGCGTTTTCCCAAGATTTAAATAATTATCAGAAATCTCAGTATAGGCATCGGGTTTGATCGTGACGAATTGCCCCTTGGCGTGATCATAGATACTAATCCCTTCTTTCTGTGTTCCAACCAAAAGTGCGCCATCATGATTCTCACTTAGGGCATGTAACCAATTATCTGCAATACTGGTAGGGTCGTCTGCTCGGTGGAGGTAACTGGTGAATTCATAACCATCATATCGGTTCAATCCATCGGCGGTGGCTACCCAGAGGAATCCAAATTTATCCTGGTGGATATCCATGATGGAATTGTTGGATAATCCGGAGCTACTGGTATAACGTTCGAGGTGGGGTAACCCGAAAAGTTGACCAAATACTGTAGTTCCTTGGATACTCAAGAATATGATAAGTAGAACCCTATTCATAGATTTTTTCTTAAGGGACTTCTGTTCTTTGGGGAGGTCTGTACTATTGGCGGGCAGTATTTATCTGCTGAATTCACATTGTGATTTACCGCCTATGCAAGTTAAACGTTTAATAAACACTTATTGCTCCTGATGCAGTACTATTCTTTACCCTTCTGCTCTAGTTTGGCACAAATGACCTCTTGTTTTTCAACATATGACCCGCTAAAGAAAATGAATATTTTGGAATTTTACTCTTAATAAGGGAGGTATTTCGGAATTTAATTTTATATTTTATAATCAATGCCATCAAACCTTACGTGCGGCCATGTCGATGGATAAGATTAAGCCAACATAAAGGCATCGCCAGGCTGCTGTGAAAATCAGGTTTCAAGACCTACCTGCCCGGAAAAAAAATCATTGTTCTACAACGAAAGAAGTCGGAAAACCACAAACAAACACTCACCCCAACTTAGCAAGGAGAACTAGCCAGAAGAGTTGTTTGGGAAGTACCTTAGTAAGGATGCCCACCGCAACCCACTTCTGACGATTATGGAACCCTATTACAAGTTGAACTAATAATTCTTCACCAAACTTATTAGGATTTATGAAACTAAACAAACAAGTCATTAGTATTGGACGGATAGCCGGAATGGTGCTATGCCTTCAGCTAATGCTTTGTGCGCAAATGATTGCACAAAGTGTTAACCTCAGCGGTGTGGTTACAGACCCTGACGGCGAAACCCTGATTGGGGTGAATATTCTAGTGAAGGGCACCTCGACCGGTACAATCACCGATGTTGATGGTGCATACTCCTTGCAAGTGCCAGGAGACGCAGTATTGCAGTTTAGCTATACTGGCTACAAGTTGCAGGAGGTCTCTGTTGAAAACAGAACCACGATTGATGTGATCATGTCAACAGATCTTGCTGTTCTCGATGAAGTAGTGGTAGTTGCTTACGGTAAGCAGAAGAAAGTGACAGTTACCGGAGCTATCACAGGCGTAAAAGGCCAAGACTTGATTAAATCTCCAGCAGTGGATGTCTCTAACTCCTTGGCAGGACGTTTGCCAGGGGTAGTTGCAATTCAAACTAGTGGGGAACCTGGTCAGGATGGATCTAACATTACGATTCGCGGGGTAAATACTTTAGGAAATAGTAGCCCTTTGATCGTAATTGACGGAATTCCAGATCGTGCAGGTGGCTTAGGCCGACTTAGTCCTCAAGACATAGAATCTATCTCCGTATTGAAAGACGCATCAGCTGCGATTTACGGTGCTCGGGCTGCCAATGGCGCAATCCTGATCACAACTAAACGCGGATCAAGCGGAAAACCAACAATTACTTACGACTTTAACAACGGCTGGACTCAGCCAACTATCGTTCCTAACATGTCCAATGCACGCGAATATGCATTGATCATGAATGAACTACCGATTTACAAGAGTATTCCTGTTAACGAATGGGATGCTGCCTGGGCTAGTATTCAGTCCACGGGCCTTTATGATTCTCCAACAGCAGGTGTGTCAACGCTCAGTGCTAATTTCAGCCCAGAAGCGGTTCAAAAGCATACTGATGGGTCTGACCCTTGGGGCTTTCCTGATACAGACTGGTTTGGAGATGCCTTTAGAACTTGGGCACCGCAAGCTCGACACAACCTACAGATCAACGGTGGTTCTGAAGATGTTCGCTACCTAGCTTCTATCGGCTATTTGAACCAAGATGCGATCTATCACAATTCAGCGACTTTTTACAAGCAATATAGCTTGCGCTTGAATTTGGATGCTAAAGTGAACGATTACATCTCTGCGAACATCGGTATCATGGGACGTCGCGAGGACCGTCGCTATCCCACGGAATCTGCCGGAGCTATCTTCCGTATGCTTATGCGTGGACGCCCCACGGAACCAGAAGTTTGGCCAACTGGCGAACCTGGTCCCGATATCGAAAACGGTCAGAATCCATATGTGATTACGACCAATGCAACAGGCTATCAGCGTAACCCAACAGACTATATCCAAGCCAATGGCGGTATAGAAATTGGTAACCCATGGATTGATGGCTTGAAATTAACCTTGAGTGGTTCTGTCGATGTTAGTAACGAACTAAACAAGAGATGGCAGACACCTTGGGAGCTGTACTATTGGGATAGAACCTCCTTCGGTGCGGACGGTTTACCCGTTCTAGAACCAGCTGTTAGATCTAACTTCAAAGATCCTCGTCTGACGCAGAGCAATAACCGTACGCTCAATACCAACATGACAGCCATGTTGAGTTACGATCGCGACTTTGATGGCGGTCATGCCTTGAGCGCCTTAGCAGGTGTCACCAGAGAGACCTTTACTGGAGAAGGATTCTTTGCTTTTAGAAGAAACTATATCTCGGCAGCGGTGGATCAGCTATTTGCTGGTGGTACCGAAAACCAAGATGCTGGTGGTAGTGCCTATGAGCGTGCTCGCTTGGGATACTATGGCCGTGTCCAGTACAACTACAAAGAAACATACTTGGCTGAATTTATCTGGCGTTATGATGGTTCTTACATCTTCCCAGAATCTGATCGCTTCGGTTTCTTCCCAGGTGTATTGTTAGGTTGGAATGTGACCAATGAGCCTTTCTTCAACGTACCTGGAATCGATTACTTGAAGTTGAGAGGTTCTTACGGACAGATGGGTAATGATCAGGTGTTCTTCAATGATCAACTGCAAGAATTTGCCTTCCTATCTACGTATGGATTTGGTTCTTATCCGATCGCAAGTCAAGTGGTAACCACTTTGCGCGAAACTGTATTGGCGAACCCTAGCTTTACCTGGGAAAGAGCCAACAACTTGAATATTGGATTAGATGCGACAATTTTAGATGGAAGAGTAGATCTGACTTTAGAGTATTTCTACAATCGTCGTGATCAAATCTTGATCCAAGAAACAGGGTCTACACCTGCCTCTTCTGGAATCAACTCTTTGTTGCCTCCCGTAAATGCAGGTAAAGTGGACAACCGCGGATTTGAATTTAACCTGGGTGTGAATGGTAATGCGGCTAGCAAATGGCGCTGGAGAGCTGGAATCAACGGGGGCTATGCTAAAAACGAGGTAGTATTCATGGACGAAGTTCCTGGAGCGCCTGATTACCAGCTACAAGAAGGAAAATCAATTGGTGGCTATCTTGTATATGAATCAGATGGTGTCTTTTTGAACCAAGCTGAGATTGATGCCAATAACATTGATTACAGTGGTGTGACGGGGCAATTGCTTCCTGGTGACATGAAGTTCAAGGATATTAATGGCGATGGTATAATTGATGGCGATGACCAGACCAGATTGAATGACAATGGTACGCCTACTTTTACTTTCGGTGCAAACTTCAGTTTGCAGTATGGCAATTTCGATTTTGCATTGTTATTGCAAGGTGCTACTGGAGCTTCCATACGTGTTCAGACAGAATCTGGGGACATCGGAAACTTCTTGAAGTATAACCACGATAATCGCTGGTCTATCGACAATCCAAGTAGCGAACATCCTCGTTTGGCGAGCCGTGGAGATACGTACTATACAGGGGGTAACTTCGGTAACAACACCTACTTCTTGTTCAGCAAGAACTACATCAGAGTGAAGAATGCAGAGCTAGGATATACCCTTCCTGCTGCCACTTTGGAGAAAATTAATTTGGGGGGCTTACGGATCTACCTAAATGCACTCAATTTGCTAACATTTAGCAAAAATGACATCTTTGATCCTGAAGCAACAGCAGGAAACGGCGTATATTATCCGTTGCAAAGAGTTATTAATACAGGCGTAAGCCTAACCTTCTAAAAAATTGTGGATATGAAACTGAATAGAAATATATTCCTAATCTTGTTGGCGGCGGTCTTCCTGCCGTTGTCGTGTGGCGACGACTTCCTAAATACCCAGCCACTCGATAAGATTTCGAGTGAAGCGACCTGGGCTGACGGACCTCTTTCTGAAGCCTTTATCTTTAATGTGTACTCCTTCTTGGGATATGGTGGATTTGAAGAGCAGGGACTTTCTGCTTTGACGGATGAAGCGATGTTTACACACGCCGGACGTAACATTAATACCTTTACGGAAGGTTCTGAAACTCCATCGAACCTAGCTTGGATGAGTAGTACTTATGAATGGGGTAGAATGTATCTAGCCATTCGTCAAGCTAATATTGCTATCGAAAGGCTGCCTGGTTCTACTTTTTCTGATGATGTATTACGTGATCGTTTGCTAGGAGAAGCACACTTTTTAAGAGCTTACTACTATCATCAATTGATGCGTTACTATGGAGGCGTACCGCTCATTGACCAACCATATGGTTTGAATGAAGATTATTCGGTTGCTCGAAATACATTCGAAGAAACCGTGAACTTCATTATTGCTGATCTTGATAAGGCGGCAAGCTTGCTAGATGGTAAAACAGAAGACCGCGGACGAGCGACGAAGCTTTCTTCCATGGCGTTGAAAGCTAGAGTATTAGTATATGCAGCCAGTGATCTTCATGATGGTCCTACCGTTAAAGCCAACTCCAACATATTGGGTGGATTCTCGAACTTGGATTTAGTGGCTTACCCAAGTGGTGATCAAACGGCCCGTTGGAATGCTGCTAAGGCTGCTGCTAAAGCAGTATTAGATGCCACTTCTGGTTATAAAATGGACCTAGCTACTCCTGTTTCTTTTGAAGAAGGAAAGTCCAACTACCTATCTATCGCCATGGGCGGTGGTAGTGCAATTGGAGATGCCGGAGCGTCTTCAGAACTGATCTTTGAACGTACGCATACTGCGCAATTCACTCAGGAAAGCAACTGGCCATTGGGGGGTATTCACTTTGGTATTAATAATGGCCCTAATGGCTACCACAACTGGGCGGGTAATACACCTATCCAGCAGTTGGTAGATGACTATGAGATGATGGATGGCTCTACCTTTGATTGGAACAATGCCGATCATGCAGCTGACCCATATGCTGATAGAGATCCTCGCTTCTATATGACTGTTATGTATGACGGTGCGGATTGGAAGCCAAGGCCTTCTGATGTGGCTTCTCTTGATCCTGCGAATCAAATTCAATCTGGTATCTATGATGATGGATCGGGTGGATTTATCAATGGTATTGATACGCGTGAATCTGCGATTGAAAACTGGAATGGTAGTCGTACGCATTACTACGTGCGTAAATTTATCGATGCTGATCCAGGCCTAGCAGATAACCAATCAAGTGCACAGGTAATTCCTTGGCCATTTATCCGCTATGCAGAAATGGCTTTGATCTATGCTGAAGCCAGCATTGAAACTAACGATGAAGCTAGTGCTAGAGAATGGATTAATAAAGTTCGTTTCCGTTCAGGAATGCCGGCTATCAATGATAGTGGCGACGCCTTGATGGATCGTCTACGCAATGAGCGTAGGATTGAATTGGCCTACGAGGAACATCGCTATCACGATGCTCGTCGCTGGATGATTGCACCTACGACTCTAGGTAGCGGTATTAAGGCAATTAACGTTAGAGCAGATCTTAAGCCGGGAGCGACGCCTCATGTACCTTATCGACACGACAAGTCTGTATATGATTACACTTATACTGTTGTGGATAATACTGAGAATGAGTCCAGAAAATGGGATGATAAAATGTACTATCGCCCTATTAGTCGGGATGAGATTAACAGGAATGAACTTTTGGTTCAGAACCCTGGCTATTAATACTGATTAGCACTACAACTACGCTCCTTAGAATTCGTGATTTTGGAGTAAGTAGTGTCTCTATCAATGATTAAAGTTTTTATAATTAGAAAATCTATCCCTAACCGATAGGGATAGATTTTCTTACTTTTGCCCAAAAGAATATGTCTTCTCATAAGACGGATATTTCTATATTCTGGCTGTTATTACTCCTATCTAGCTTCTTGGCCGCTTGCAACCCTACTGCAATGGATGAGCCAAAAGAAAAAGCAGATGGTCCCACCTTGTTTCGCCTACTGACAGCAGAACAAACACAAGTCGATTTTCAAAACACTTTAACGGAAGGACTGAATACCAATATCTTAATGTATGAGTACTTCTATAATGGAGGGGGGGTAGCGGCCGGAGATCTAAATGGCGATGGACTAACAGATCTCTATTTTACGGCCAATATGAGTGAGAATAAGCTGTATATTAATAAAGGGAATATGCAGTTTGAAGATATCACCGGACAGAGTGGCGCGGCTGGAAGAGAAGGTCCCTGGAAAACCGGAGTTACGATGGTGGATATCAATGGCGATAACCGCCTGGATATCTATCTATGTTACTCTGGCGCTTTACCCAATGCGAAACGTAAGAACCAACTATTCATCAACCAAGGAAATGACGATAATGGCCGACCTTCTTTTACAGAAGAGGCAGAGAAATATGGCTTAGCAAGCGATGCTTTTAGCAACCAAGCTTATTTCCTGGATTATGATCGAGACGGAGACCTAGATATGCTCTTACTCAATCACAATCCCAAATCATTACCGGTATTAAATGAGGTATCTACCGCGGAATTTTTGAAAAAAGATGATCCCCAGAGAGGGGTGCGATTGTATCAACAAGAGGGAGGGACCTTTCAAGATGTTACGCAAAAGGTGGGTATTAGTGGATCGGCCTTGACCTACGGCCTGGGCTTGGGGGTGACAGATGTTAACAATGACGGATGGCCCGATTTTTATGTTTCTAATGACTACACCATACCGGATTACCTCTATATCAATAATCAAGATGGCACTTTCTCCAACCGCCTAAATGAAAGTATAGGTCATAATAGCCAATTCTCCATGGGGAATGATATAGCCGATATCAACAATGATGGTTGGCAAGATATTATCACCTTGGATATGCTGCCGGAGGATAACTTTCGCCAAAAGCTCCTACTAGCTCCAGACAATTATGCCAAGTTTGATCTAAACGTTCGATCGGGCTTCCATTATCAGTACATGCGCAATATGTTGCAACTGAATAATGGCGATGGAACCTTTAGTGAAATTGGACAACTAGCTGGAATATCCAATACAGACTGGAGTTGGGCTGCCCTTCTCGCAGATTATGATAATGATGGCTGGAAGGACCTGTATGTGACCAATGGATATTACCGAGATTATACGAATCTGGATTTCATTAAATACATGGATGATTATGTGAAATCCAAAGGTAGATTGGTACGAGAAGATGTATTAGCAATCATCAGTCGTATGCCCGCCTCAGATGTCTCCAATTATGTATTTGCTAATGGCGGCGATCTGAGCTTTGAAAATAAAACCACCAGCTGGGGGGTACAGCAAACCGCCAATAGTAATGGAGCAGCTTATGCCGACCTGGATAATGATGGAGATCTGGATCTAGTTGTCAATAATATAAATCAGCCCGCTTTTATCTATGAAAATACTGCAGCCTCAAAGGGGTTCTACCTGCAATTGAATTTGCAGGGCGAAGGCCTGAATACGCTAGGAGTCGGAGCTAAGGTAAGCCTTACTGCGGATGGGTTGCAACAACAACTGGAGCAGTATTTCACTAAGGGGTATCTTTCCTCCGTTTCTCCACGTATGCATTTTGGACTTGGAGAAATCGATCAAGTAGATTCTCTTCATATCCGCTGGCCAAGTGGTAAGGAACAATTATTACTACAAGTAGCTACAGGTCAAGTACTAAAGCTCTCCGAATCTGATGCCCAAGCAGTAAGTAAGGATACCCCACCAAACCAGGCTCTTTTTGACCAAATATCATCCCCATTGGCTCATTCTGATCAAGGATCTGGTTTCCGGGACTTTGACCGACAGGCGCTTCTGACTAGTGAATTATCGCATACGGGACCCTTCATGATCAAAGCAGATGTAAATGGGGATGAGTTGGAAGATGTATTGATCGGAGGCCCAGCTGGACAAGCTGCTAGTCTGTTCATTCAAGGACCAGGGGGGCTTCGAAAGCAATCAATTGCTGCTTTCGAACTAGATGCCAAATATCACGATGCAGATGCTGTGTTTTTGGATGCCAATGGGGATACTTTCCTTGATATTTACATAGCAAGTGGAGGTTATCACCAATTGACACCCAATGACCCCTTGTTGCAAGACCGCCTATATCTTAATGATGGGCAAGGCCAATTTGCAGCCGCAGTTGGGGCGTTGCCAGATATGAAAAGTAGCAAGGGGGTTGTCGTTGCCGCTGACGTGAATGGAGATGGGGCAACAGATATCTTTGTCGGAGGTCGAGTGATTCCTGGTCGATACCCTGAGGCCCCTCAATCCTATCTGCTGATTAATAATGGCCAAGGGCAATTTGCAAATCAAATCTCCAATTGGGCCCCAACTTTGGCTACTGCGGGCATGTTTACCGATGGAGCATGGGTAGATCTAAATGGAGATCAACGAGAAGAACTAGTGACAGCCGGTGAGTGGATGCCCATCCAGGTTTGGGCGGTGGAAGGAGAAAAGTTGAATGATGTATCCGATCAGTACTTTGATCAAGCCTATCGCGGATGGTGGAATCATATAGAGATCACTGATGTAAATGGCGACCAACGACCAGATCTTATAGTCGGGAATATTGGTACCAATACACAGTTCAAGGTTAGCCAATCTGAACCCGCAGAGTTGTACTTCAAGGATTTCGATAATAATGGCGCTATTGATCCCATTCTCTGCTACTATATCCAAGGGACGAGTTATCCCTATGTAACAAGAGATGAGCTGCTGAATCAATTGGGAAGCCTGCGGTCCCAGTTTCCAACTTACCGGAGCTACGCCAATATGACGCTAGCTGAGATTTTTGATGCTGAAGAACTCACTAGTGCCGGTCATCTCACTGCCAACCATATGGAAACCACCTTGTTTGTGGGGTCTGCAAGGGGGAAAATGGAGGTGAAAACGCTCCCTATTCAAGCCCAGTACGCTCCCGTCTACGCTTCCATAAGCGGAGATTTTAATGGAGATGGAGCTACGGATCTGATTTTGGCGGGTAATAATTGGCATGCCAAACTCCGCTTAGGACAGTGGGACGCCAATTATGGCATGCTATTGCTGGGAGACGGAAGGGGAGGTTTCCAGTATGTAGAACAAGCTCAATCGGGATTTCAGTTGAAAGGAGAGGTACGAAGCATTATAGAAGTAGAAGGAAATTTATTGTTTGGAATCAATAATGGCCCAATAAAGGCCTATAGAAAGAACGAGCAAAAAACATTATGAGTGGAACGAGAATCTTATCGATGCTAGTGTCAGTGGTACTAGTAGGTTTAATGGCCTGCGAGCAACCGACACCAGCAGAAAATACGATTGCTGACCATGAATTGGCAAATGCATGGTCGGATATGACGCTGTATATCACAAAAAACACCCCAGCAAATTCTCCAACCTATGCTTCCCGCGGGGTGGGCTACATTGGCTTGTGCATGTACGAATCCATTGTGCCGGGCTATGAAAGCCATCAATCACTCCAGACACAACTGAACGGCCTCACTGGCCTACCTGTAGTAGAAACCGATGTCGAGTACTTCTGGCCACTTGCCTTAAATGCGGGGCAGGCTCAGATCCTGCGACATATTTACAACCAAACCTCTGACGAAAACAAGTTTAGGATCGATTCTCTAGAACAAGTCTTTGAAGCCATCTACGTGGATGTAGTGGCCAATAAAGGGGTAGTAGAGCGTTCCAAGATTTTCGGACAGCAGGTGGCGGATGCGATTTTTGAATGGTCAAAAACAGATGGCGGGCATCGAGGGTATCTTAAGAATTTCGATAAGGATCTAGTACATCCGGTCCGACCAGGTTCCTGGAAACCTCCCTTGTACGCGCAGTCTTTTAGTCATCATCCCCTACATCCGTATTGGGGCGAAAACCGTACTTTCCTGAAAGAGAATACAGGACTGGAATTGCCTTACATGATTCCGTACGATACCACGGAAAGCTCTCCTTACTATCAACAATTCATGGCTGTCTATGAAGCAGACCTGGCCCTAACCCAAGAACAAAAAGAAATTGCCATTTGGTGGGGAGATGACCCCGATGAAACCTTTACGCCACCGGGCCATTCCTTTTACATTGCTTCCTTAGTGATTGATAAAAAACAGCCTGATCTAATCACTTGTGCGGAGACGTATGCCAGAGTAGGCTTATCAGTAGCGGATGCTTTCATCAATTGCTGGAAGTGGAAATATCACTTCTTTTCAGAAAGACCTAATACCTTTATTCCTCAATTCATAGATCAGGAGTGGGAATCCTTTTGGCCTGATCCACCCTTTCCCGCCTTCCCTTCTGGCCATGCTATTCAGGCAGCCGCCATGGCCACGGCTTTGGAAGGAATGTATGGTCCTGCCCTTACTTTTGTTGATAGCGCGCATGTAGGTAGAGAACGGGATGAGATTCGAGATGTGGATTTTGTCGAACGCCCATTCACTACGTTCTGGGAAGTGGCAAAGGAAACGGCAGATTCTAGATTTTACGGCGGCATTCATACGCCGCAGGACAATGATATTGGATTGGAGGGAGGTAAAAAAATTGCTGGGCATGTGAATGCCTTGAAGTGGCGCCGAGCGGAATAGATATCTTTGATTGCTTCAAAATGAATGAAATGATGTTGTGTAGCTATACAATCAGAAGGCGAATAGAAAGCTACCTCTTCCTGTTTTTGGTAGGCCTAGGATCTCTTTCGGGGCAGTCGCCCTTTAAGGATGTGACCCAGGAGGCTGGAATCGATCATCAATTCAAGGTCTATGAAGGTATGTTTGGCGGCGGGATTTGTGTATTTGACCTCAATAAGGATGGTTTTGAGGATGTATTCATGACCAGCGGTATGAACGAAGATGTGCTATATCAAAACAATGGAGATGGCACCTTTAAGAATGTTTATGTGGGTTCGGGCCTGGAAGAAACGCGTCATTACGTAACACAGGGAGTGGTTGGAGCAGATGTAAATCGAGATGGTTGGGTGGATCTTTTCATTACAACCATTACCTCAAAAGATAGCGTGAAGGTTATTCCCAGAGAGAAGAACCTTTTGTTCCTCAACAACGGAGATGGTACATTTAAAGATGTAACGAAGGCTTATGGTTTGGAAAAACTGAACTCCTTCAGTACGGGCGGAAGTTTCGGGGACTTTAATGCGGATGGCTATCCTGATCTGTATGTCGGTAATTATTTCAAAGCCTATACCGGGCAATTGAGAGAAATCAATGATGCCACGATCGTAAATGCTAATCAGACTTCGATGGGGTATTTGCTACTCAATAAAAAAGGGAGAGGCTTCAAAGACGTTTACGCGGACTACGGACTAAAACATAAGGGATATGGTTTCGGAGCCATATTTACCGATTATGATAACGATGGCGATCAGGACTTAATGGTGAACCATGACTTTGGCTACAAAGCCAAACCGAATTACTTCTTAGAGAATGATTATCCAGCGAAACAGTTCACCGAAATCAGCAAAGACATTGACATGGACTTGAAGATCAATGCCATGGGGGCAGCGATCGGAGATTATGATAATAATGGTTTACTGGACTATTTTGTGACCAATATTCGATTCAACTGGTTTATGGTCAATCAAGGCAAAGGCAAACCCTTTGTCAATAAGGCAAAGGAATTGGGCATGTCCTATGTAACGATTAGTTGGGGTGCCAATTTTGCAGATTTTGATCACGATGGTGATTTGGATTTGTTTGTTGCCAATGGGGATCTGAATCCGAATAATGTTCCAATGGCCGACTACTATTTTGAAAATGACCGGGCTAAGTTTACCGAGAAAGGAGGTGTGATGGGGGTGAATGATTATGGGATTGGCCGGGGTTCGGTGGTTTTTGACATCGAAAATGACGGGGATTTAGATATCTTAATTGTCAATCAGGAACCGGTGCTCGATGGGTATCCAGTAGATTCTAGAAGTACGCTGTATCGCAATGAATCCGCCGCTAAAGGAAATTGGGTTAAGGTGGCCTTGCGAGGAATAGATGCTGAAAGCCATGGCATTGGCTCTAGAGTAGAGGTCGTTTGCGGTGAGCTGCGCATGATTCGTGAAATTGATGGGGGCAGCTCGAGCCATTTATCCCAAAACTCAACCATAGCCCATTTTGGCCTGGGAGAGGCAACTACCATAGATTCAATCGTAGTGAAATGGACGGGAGGAAAACGTCAAGTACTCGCCGGGCAAGGAGTCAACCAACTGATAACTATTGAAGAAATTAATAACAAAGAACAATCGGGGTTTAATCCAATTTATTGGCTATTTATCCTCGTGATACCCCTAGCTCTAATTTTGTATCGAAACCTAAAGATTTAACAATTAATCGATCATTAGACACTATTCTAGAATAGCGTCTGGCATTAAACAAAACTGAACCAATGATTAGCAGGAATACCATAATCCTGATAGGCCTTTTATTGGGATTTACGATGTGTAAGACTAGCGAAGACCCCCCCAAACCCGTTACGCTAGAAATCAAAACCCTAGAGCCGCCTGAAGCACAGGCTCTAGCCCAGAAAATCGATGATGAAACCACTGCCCAGGTAGCCGATGGATTGGAACTGAGTCTTTGGGCTTCTGATTCATTATTGGCAGATCCTATCGCACTCCGCATTGACCAACAAGGACGCGTCTATATCAGCCGGACCAATCGACAAAAGGATTCTGAATTTGATATTCGGGGCCATCGAGACTGGATGACAGCCTCTATCTCACTGCAAACTGTGGAAGATCGCCGTAAGTTTTTGCGGGAGACCTTCGCACCAGAAAAGAGCAAAGAGAATAGCTGGTTTCCAGACTTAAATAAAGATAGTATTGTTGACTGGCGAGACCTCACCGTGCAAAAAGAAGAGGTGTTCCGAGTGGAAGATCGAGATGGAGATGGCTTGGCAGATTTTTCTCAATTGTATATCCGTGACTTTAATGAAGAAATTACGGATTGTGCCGGAGCGGTCCTCCCATTCAATGGGGATGTTTACATCGGTGTTGGTCCGGATATGTGGCGCACAACAGATACGGATGGAGATGGCATGGCCGATAAGAAGGAATCGATCAGTCATGGTTATAATATACATATCGGATTTGGTGCGCATGGAATGTCTGGCTTGACGGTCGGACCGGATGGCCGCATCTACTGGGGCGCCGGAGATATTGGCACCAATGTAACAGACAAAGAGGGAAATCATTGGAAGTACCCCAACCAGGGAACCATCGTTCGCTGTGAACCGGATGGCACTGGCTTCGAAGTCTTTGCGGCGGGCCTGCGGAATACACATGAGTTTGTTTTTGATGAATACGGCAATCTCTTTAGTGAAGACAATGATGGTGACCACCGCGGAGAGCGAGAGCGACTGGTCTATATTACGAATGGTTCGGATACAGGCTGGCGGATTAACTGGCAATTCGGCAAGTATACGGACCCAGATAATAATGGCTATAAAGTGTGGATGGATGAAAATATGCATGTCCCAAGAAATGATCAGCAAGCGGCCTACTTTATCCCACCGATCAAAAATTACCACAACGGCCCGACAGGGATGCTCTATAATCCTGGTACGGCCTTGGGGCCACAATGGCAAAATCACTTCTTTATCGCCGAGTTTGTCGGCAACCCTTCCCGCTCCAATATTCACGCCTTCAAGATGAAGCCTGCTGGAGCTGGCTTTGATTTTGATTCGGAGACCTTGGTCATGAACGGGGTATTGGCAACGGGGATGGACTTTGGCCCTGATGGCGCCCTGTACTTCGGCGACTGGATCAATGGCTGGGGAACGAAAGATTACGGACGTATCTGGAAACTAGATGCTCCAGATCAAGCCACTTCCAATTTGCGTTTAGAAACGAAGAAACTGGTGGGAGCGCCTTTTAATCAAAAAGAAGATGCCGAGCTAGGAGAATTATTGGGCTACCCGGATTATCGAGTGCGCCAGAAAGCGCAATTCGAGTTGGCTGGACGAGGAAAGAAAGGGCAAAATGCCCTGCTGGGGGCCATTACCCAAACAGAGAATCAGCTAGCAAGAGTACATGGTATCTGGGGAATCTGGCAACTGGCTCGTAAAAAGGCGTCTTTTGCAAAAGACCTATTACCGCTTCTCGAAGATGGTGATGTAGAGATCATTGCGCAGTCGGCCAAGGTATTAGGCGATATTCGATATCAAGCCGCTGGTGATGCTATTGTTCCACTTTTAAAGCATGATTCACCCCGTGTTCAATTCTTTGCCGCAGAGGCGCTAGGTCGAATGGAGCACAAGGCCGCCACTGCTCCGCTGATTGATCTGCTGATTGCCAACGATAACCAAGATATCTACCTACGACATGCGGGCTCCCTGGCCTTGGCGCGGATTGGAGATGAAGCTGCTGTAGCTGCTTTGAGTGAACATGATTCTCGATCACTCCGCATTGCCGCCGTCGTAGCCCTACGCAGAATGAAGAGCCCCGAGGTGAGTAAGTTCCTTACTGACCAGGATGAATATATAGTTGCGGAAGCCGCCCGAGCCATCAATGACGATTTTTCCATTGAACCAGCTCTACCCGCTTTGGCTAATGTTTTAAAGGAAACACGTTTCAGCAGCGAGCCCCTGTTGCGCAGAGCAATCAATGCCAACTCTCGGCTAGGCAAGGCGGAAAATCTACAAGTATTAGTTGATTTTGCTAAACGAGAGGATGTTGAAGAGGAGATTAGAGCAGAGGCCTTAGCCACTTTAAGTGTTTGGGCGAAACCTTCGGTGCTAGATCGAGTAGATGGTCGTTATCGTGGCAAGGTAGAAAGAGATCCTGCCCCTGTGAAGGCCGCTATGGAACCCTTGCTTGCTCAGCTATTGCAGGGACAAGATAATGCCATGCGCGTGACGGCTGTACAGGCGGCCGGTAAGCTGGGAATGACAGCCCTAGCAGAACAGATTGATGAACTTTTCAAGAATGGCCAAAATGACGAAGTGAAAATTGCGGCCCTAAAGGCCTTGGAGAATATCGATCGCGATCGTTTTAGCCAGGCTATTACCGCCGCCATTTCTATGAAATCAAGTCCACTGCGCTCAGAAGCGCTGGGTTTGCTGTCTGAAATTGATTATCCAGCAGACGGTGCCGTAGCATTGTACTCCACCATCCTAGAAGATGGATCGACCCGTGAAAAGCAAACAGTATTGAAAGCTCTAGGCGAGATGAAGGCGCCTGCTGCGAATGCGGTATTAGGTACCAAACTGGAAGCCTACCAAACCGGGACCTTAGACCCTGATCTAGAGCTAGAATTAGTGGAAGCCTTAGAGGAAAGTGAGTCTGCTGAATTGATGGCCAACTTGAATGCGCATTGGGACGCGAAGATCCAAGAAGATCCATTAGCTCCTTATCGTATGGCCCTACAAGGAGGTACCCCCTTTCGAGGCCGTAGGATCTTCAACAATGATCAAGCTGCCCAGTGTATTCGTTGCCATACCATTTTTGAATTTGGGGGTGAGGTAGGGCCTTCTTTGGCTAACATCGGCCATGAATTGGACAAAGAGCAACTATTGGAAGCCTTGGTGTTGCCGAGTGCTCGCTTGGCTCCGGGTTTTGGCATGGCTACCTTGACTTTGCAAAACGATGAGATTGTCGGTGGGGTAATTGAGGAGGAAAATGAGAATAGCATTACGCTCCGCTTGCCGGGCGATGAAAAGAAAACCTACCAGAAGGCTGACTTAAAAGATCGACAAAACATTCCGTCATCTATGCCAGCCATGGGGGCGGTGTTGAGTAAGCGACAATTGAGAGATCTCGTGTCCTTTTTGTCTACTTTGACAGAGGATGAAACCTAGATTGGCTGCAGATAAATCTCAGCATATCGAGGTGAGACTAGGTAGGGAATGCTTAGATGTAAGATGAAATATTATTGCTACGGCATATGGCTTATCGGGCTTATCGGTTTGCGTGTGGAGGGATTACAAGCTACTATTGATACCCTCTACATCTGCGAAGCTGGTGAGCCCGTAGGCTTATTGGCGGATACTACTTATGCAGCCTACAGCTGGACCCCAGCCGTTCAATTAGATAATCCGACGATCGCTAGACCGACCGCGCGCCCCTCCCAAACCACCTTATACACGCTGGAAGCTATTTCGTCCAGCGGCGATAACCTGATTCAGAACGGCGATTTTAGTCAAGGTAATACGGGATTCAGCAGCCAGTATACATATTCCCCAGCAGCCAATCCTACTCAAGGTGTTTATGGGGTGTTTTTCAGCGGCCGGGACCTGAGTCCTCAATATTTTTCCGATTGTCGTGATCATACCAGCGGTACGGGCCGATTGATGGTAGTAGATGGCTCTCCCATTGCCAATCAGGAAGTGTGGTGTCAGACGGTGCAAGTAGCAGCTAATACCGATTATGCTTTTTCCACTTGGGTCAGCACGGTTTTAGCTTCCAATCCTGCTAGACTTCAGTTTTCCATCAATGGCCAAGTGCTAGGCGCTCCTTTTAGTCCACCCATCAATACCTGTGTCTGGCGGCAATTTTATGCAACCTGGACCTCCAGTACCGAGCTGGAAGCCGAAATCTGCGTAGTAAATCAAAATACCAATCCCAATGGCAACGACTTTGCTTTGGATGATTTTTCATTTGTGGAGTTAGCTGAAATCTACCGAGATTCCTTTTTAGTCGTAGTGGAAAATGTTCCTTTGACAACTATAGATACCGCGATTTGCGGAGGGACTTCATTTTTCTATAACGGAAATCAGTTGGATCCAGGGACAAGTGAGACCTTTCAATTTACTACTATACACAATTGTGATTCTTTAGTAACCGTGAATGTGGGCCTATTGGATACACTATTTGAATATGTTCAGGTGGATACTTTATGTCCGGGGGATGTATTTGACTTTTATGGACATACCATCACCAAGGATACTGTATTGTGTAGCTTGATTTCGGAAGGACAGTCCTGCGATACGGTCATCTGCTTAACTGCGGTTTATCTGACACCCTCAGCTATTGAAGCGGACTTAGGGGCACCTTCTTGTTTTGGGGAAATGAATGGTAGGGTAGCAGTGCAGGTAAGAGCAGGCTTGGCCCCTTTTACCTATCGATGGGAAGACAATAGTTCATTGTCTACGCGAAGCGGAATGGCGGCGGGTTTCTACCCATTAACCGTGACGGATGCAAAAGGTTGCCAAGCCATCACGATTCTAGCGTTAGAAGAACCTCCGCCTTTAGCCATAAGCGGTGAGGCAAGTAGTTGGTTTTGCAACGGAAATATAGCAGGACAAATTCAAATACTGGCGGTTGGCGGAACAGCCCCCTGGCAATATGGAGTGATAGGGGGAAACCTTCAAGCTGATCCGCTGATCCGAAATCTCACTCCTGGGAATTATGAGCTAGTAGTACAAGATGCTAATGGATGTCTAAGTCAGGAAGAAATAGAAGTACCCGAACCTTTTGAACCTACTTTAGTGATCGTTGGGCCAAAGGAAGCGCGAATGGGAGAAAGCCTTGAACTAATTGGTTTGACGGATGCACCCGGTAACTTGAGCTTTGAATGGTTCCCTAAGGATAGTATGAGTTGCCCGACTTGCGCTGAAACGGAAGTGTTGGCTTTACAGACGACCTCCTTTCGCTTAGTAGCTACGGATGATTTAGGTTGTGTATTAGACGCTGAATTTCTATTGCAGGTGGATCGACGGGTAAATATCTTTATTCCAAATGCATTTTCTCCTAATGGAGATGGAATCAATGATGTGTTTGTGGTACATGGTGGAATAGGAATAGAGCGAATGTTGGACTTTTCTATTTATGATAGATGGGGCCAGCAGTTGTTTAGTCGAGTAGATTGCCCACTAAATGATCCAGCTTGCGGCTGGAATGGGGAAGTAGATTCAGGAGAAAGAATTAATCCCGGAGTGTATGTGTACACTTGTACAATTAGACTGGTAAATGGTGAATTACAACAATATAGCGGTAGCGTATTACTGACCAATTGAGCATTATTTCATGAATCCACGAATGGTACAAAAAGTTAAAAGAGAGGAGGTTAAATCAAAAGGCCCCTTCTGGGAAGACCCCACCGTTTTCAACATAAACCAGGAAGCACCCCATGCGAACCTGATGCCTTTCTCCTCATTAGAGGAACTTCAGACTTTATCTCGTTTGGAATCCAAATGGTGTCAGTCGCTGAATGGGAAATGGCGGTTTAATCTGAGTCACTGCCCAGCAGATCGGCCGCAAGATTTTTTCGAGCCTACCGCCGATGTGGAAGATTGGGATGAGATCAAGGTACCTTCCAACTGGGAGATCGAAGGCTATGACGTGCCCATCTATGTGAATGACCGTTACCCTTTTGAGAAGAACCCTCCTTCCATTCCGCATGACTATAATCCCGTTGGATCCTACCGCCGGTCTTTTCATGTATCCGAGGAATGGGAGGGGAGAAAGGTATTTCTGCATTTTGCTGCTGTGAAATCCGCTGCACATTTTTGGTTAAATGGCAAATGGTTGGGCTATAACCAGGATGGTAAAACGCCAGTTGAGTTTGACGTAACGGATTACCTGAAAGATGGGGAGAATGTTTTGGCAGTCGAGGTGTATCGCTGGTGCGATGGTTCCTATTTAGAATGTCAGGACTATTGGCGTTTAAGTGGTATTCACCGGGATGTTTTCTTGTGGACTGCTCCCAAAATTCATCTTCGTGATTTTTTTGTGAAAGGTGGATTGGATGAGGCCTATCATCAAGGGCAGTTGGAGGTGCAATTGCAGGTCGTAAACTATGGAAAATCGCTATCTAAGCCTTATCAACTTACCTACCAATTATTAGATCCAGGAGGGGAGGTCGTCGTGGAAAGACAGGAGGAAATTGTAGTAGCAAAAGGCGAGGAAGGGCATTGGCACTGGCAGCTGGAAGTGCCAGAAGTGAAAGCCTGGACAGCAGAGACGCCTCATCTATATCGTTCGGTATTTACCCTTACTGACCCGGCAGGAACTGTGCAAGAAGTGATCGGATGCCGAACGGGTTTCCGGAGCATAGAGATCAAGGATGCCCAGCTACTCGTCAATGGCAAGGCGATTACCATTAAAGGGGTAAATCGACATGAGCACGATCAACATAATGGCCATGTGATTACGGAAGAAAGTATGCTAGAGGATATCCGCTTGATGAAGCAATGCAATATCAATGCGGTCCGGAATAGCCATTATCCTAACCAGATCAGGTGGTACGAACTGTGCGATGAACATGGCCTTTATGTAGTTGATGAACCCAATATTGAATCCCATGGGATGGGTTTTGAAGAAGAAAGCCTAGCGAAGGATGCGGTATGGGGCCCAGCTCATATGGACCGGACGGTTCGCATGTTTGAACGAACCAAAAATCATCCTTCTATTATTGTGTGGTCCTTGGGGAATGAGGCAGGAGATGGCGTCAATTTCGAGGCTACAGCTGCTTGGTTAAAGGAGAAGGATGACAGTCGCCCCGTCCAATATGAACAGGCTTTTGAAGCGCCGCACACGGATATCGTTTGTCCTATGTATCCCACCCCCGAGGCTTTGGAAGCCTATGCGAAAAGGGACCCTTATCGCCCATTAATCATGTGCGAGTATGCGCATGCGATGGGCAATAGTTTAGGGAATTTTGTGGATTATTGGGAGATCATAAATCGCTATCCATGTTTGCAGGGCGGATTCGTCTGGGATTGGGTAGATCAAGGTTTAGTGACAACTAATGATAAAGGAGAGGAATACTGGGCATTTGGAGGGGATTTTGGCCCCGATGATGTGCCCAGCGACAATAACTTTTGTATCAATGGCATTGTTCGCCCTGATCGGACTCCGCATCCCTCCTTTTTTGAGGTCAAGCGTTTGTATCAATACATTGTTGTCGAGTCATTTGATCTATCTACGGGCGAACTACGGGTTCGAAATACCTATGACTTCATTCCACTTGAAAATATTCGTTTGGATTGGCGGTGTTGGCGGGCTTCGGGAGAATCCCTAGAAGGGAACTTGTCTTTGGATGGGATTGGAGCTGGCGAGACCCGAGCCTTCTCTTTATCTATACCCACCGATTTTGCAAATGGAACGGCAGCCGCCTATTTGGATATAAGTATTAAGATAATTGCAGAAACAGACTATTTTCCGACTAATTTCGAATGTGCCACAGCGCAAATCGAACTCAAGAAACCGATAATTCCGGCTTTCTCTTACACCATGCAACAGGCATTGGATATTGCCCACTTAAATAATATGTTGGGGGTTTCAGGGCCAAACTTTAGCCTGGTGATCAATGCCCAAACGGGCTTGATTGAGCAATACACCAGTCAAGGAATTTCTTTCCTTACTAAAAGTCCTGCACCGAATTTTTGGCGGGCTCCGGTGGACAATGATTGGGGGTATGAAATGCCAAAGGAGATGAGAATTTGGCGGCATGCCGGAGCGAGTGCGCGCTGCCAAAGTACACAATGGTCTATTATTAAAGAATCTACGGCTGCCTTTACCGTGAAAACCACCCTAGACCTCTTGGATGTGGATGCACAGTATCTGCTGGAGTATACCGTTAATGACCAGGGAGAGGTTCAAGTTAAGAGCACATTTTTACCCAATAATACAAGCTTGCCTAACATGCCACGCCAAGGTGTTCATCTTGCCTTAGCACCGCAATTTGATCAAATGGAATGGCTGGGACGAGGTCCACTCGAGAACTATCCAGATCGGAAAACTGCGGCTCCTATCGGGCATTATCGAAGCAGGGTGGAGGAGCAATATATATCTTATTTAAGCCCTCAAGAGAATGGGAATAAAGAAGAGGTACAATGGGTGACCTTCCAAAATAAAGCGGGGCAGGGCATCCGGTTCTCCGGGGCACCTACCTTTGGCATGACCGCCCTCTGGTTCACCCCAGAAGACTTGACCCAGGAAGCTCGTGGCAGTCTTCACCCCTTTGATCTCGAAAAGGGGGAAACTATTTCTCTTTGTATTGACCACAAGCAGATGGGGGTAGGTGGAATTGATTCTTGGTTGAGCCGTCCCATGGCTAAGTACCTCTTGCCCGTGGAAGAATATAGCTTTATCTTTCGTTTTCAGGCAGTGGGTTTGTTGACCTTTAAGTAAATGCAGGAATTATGGGATCATTTTGGATAGAAGTATTCGTTGGATTTGTAGCAGCAGTGGTAGGTATTCTCGCTGCCCGCCGTTTTTATCCCAATAAAGACCATGCCTTTTGGCGCACGGGCTTGGTGGTGGCGGCTGTTATCTACGTGGTCTTTTCTCTTGTCGGGGGTAATCTTCAGTGGATCTTAATCGAATTGGGAGGGGTGATGGTGTATTTGACCTTTGCGGTGCTATCTAAGCGTTATAGTCTGTGGTTCTTGGCCTTAGGATGGGCGCTGCATGTACTTTGGGATTTGGTATTGCATGGCGAAGGATTAGATTTCGTGCCCGCTTGGTATCCTGCTGCTTGTCTAGGCTTTGATATAGCCATTGCAGCCTATGTTGTATGGTTGAGAAGAGAACATCTTGTTCTCCAAGGAAGAAAATCAGTCGTAGACTAAGTTATGAAAAGGCCAGATTAGGCCCAATTTTGGACACTAAACCCCAGAGCTTCGCTCGCGTATCCATCACCTGTTGCATCGCGGTTTGCCCTTCTTGTGTGATTTGAAAAAGACGTTTGCGTCTTCCGCCACGCTCAGCGGTGGCCTCACTCCAGCTGGATTTGATAAATTTCTTGGATTCTAGGCGCCTGAGCGCAGCATGTACAGCGCTAATATTAACCGAACGGCCCGTTTGCCGCTCCAATTCTTCCATCACTAATACGCCATAACCATCACCATTCAAAATGGCGACGATCAATAATATCAATTCTTCGAATTCTCCGAGGTGTACTCTTTGCATGATATTTACTTTACAGCATGAGGATGCAATTACCCTAGAAGATTTGATGGGCATTTACCAATCTATGCTTCGTTACAAAAAGCCTTGGTTAGCTAAGGCTAACCGCTGTTTTTGCGCCTTGCCTAGCTTGAAAACTCCCTCGATCAAATACTTCCGCCTAATCATATCTTCATACTACAAAAGTAAAACTAATAAATATCTTTCACTTTTGCAAAGGAAATCAATTACATGCTTTTGAAAGGCCCTTAGGGGGTTAAAAAATACTGAAATCCAAAATCAAAATCCCATTGACGATTTTCGGCTAAACGGCCGATGCTTTGATATGCTAATCGCATATCGAAGGCTACGTATGGAGACACCATGACGCCAAATCCGAGTTCGGCGGCGGCTTGAATGGCCGTCTCCGGCATATCATCTCCGAGAAAAGACTGAGCATAATGCCCGACACTGGCTCCAACAAAGGCAAATACAGGGACTTGTTTGGGGGTGACAAAAAAGCGGAAAAATGGAGTGGCTTCCCAGATGGTAAGCTGGATAGGGAAGTTGTTCCCAGCTCTGAATCTAGCATAGCTGAGTTTTGCCCCTACAGCAATGCGATCGCTCAGAAAATATCCAATACTCGGGTGAACTCCTATTTCACTTTGTGCCGAAACTTTGTCAAAGATTGCCGTAGATCCACCAATCATCCAATTGCCTTGCGATAGGGGAGAAGGCCAGCTTTCATATTGATCTCGAAGTGGTTTATTGAGGAAAAAGGCTAAGCCTACTGCCAGTCTAGTTCTATCGTAATTGTCACCAAATTTAGGATTAGCATGTTCATAGCTTAGTACACTTTCTAAAGAGATGGATGGATTGAGCCTTAGGTTCCAACCGAGGCCTAATAGAGTGGAAAAAGTGTTGGCCTGATAAGAGAAGGCATTGTGTAAAAAGAGGCCATGCCTTTCCTTTTGCCAGTAATAGTAGCGGACAAGGCTTCGAATCCCCGCAGTAGTAGCATCATTCGTTTCAGTGTCGAGTTCACTACTAAGCCCGAAACCCAACATCAGGCGGTCAGTGGCAAAAAATCCAATGTCAAATTCGAGGGCGAAACCTGTTCTTGGATTCCAAGGGGTAGGCTTATGAGAAATGGTGAAAGTTGGATCAATGTAGATGTTTCCTTTCTTGATTTGAGCGTGACTCGAGTGGGAAAGTAATACTAGGATGAGTATTGTAAGTAGGGTTTTAATATGCATAGCTTTAGGATTGGTGTTATTCTAAGAAAAGCTGAAACCCCATTTCTAGTGACCACCGCTGTTCTTGCCTACCTAGTTTTTTGTAGCCCCCTTTTAGCTCAAAAGCCACTTCCGGAGAAATAAAACTATTAAAACCCAATGCCCCAAAGTAGGCAGGCTCTATTTCTTCAAATCGAATCTCCTGCATTTTCCAGGATTCATATAAGAATCCGTAGCCTCCCTCTAAAAAACCAATCGTTCGATGAAAAAATTGAGGGAAATAATGGCGGGCAAAAGGAATGAGAGCAAGAGTGTTGAAGTGAGTTTTTCGAGAGCCTAAATCTCTAAAATCTGCACTAAGTTGTCCTCCCAGTAAAAGGCGATCGGTCCACATCATTCCTACATTGGGACGCAATTGAAGACTCGTGGACTCTCCATAGCCTTTTTCATAAAATAACTTACCAGCAGTTCCACCAATCATCCAGGTGCCTTGCTGGAGAATATTGGTCCATTCGCTGTGCTGGGCTTGCCATTTTTTGTTGATGAATAACTGGAGCTTGGCTTCTAAGCCTGCTTGATTATTGATAAATCCGCGCGGGAAGGGTCGTTGATGATGATAGAACGCTCGGACTTCAAACACAAGAAAAGAACTTAAGCTTGTACTATAACCTAAATCGACTTCTGCCCCCAGTGTATAATCAACCCAAGAAGTCCGATTACCAATAAACCACATTTGTTGATTCCTATTCAAAAAATAATAGCGAAGCAAGCTGTGGATGCCGGTGAAACTATCATCGCCTCCTACCTTCACGCCACCGCCAATCAAGAGACGATCTGTAAACATATAGCCTAACTCGTGACTAAGGTGAAAGGTAGATTGTATAGAGAGACCATAGTCTACAGAAGATATCTGACTTTGACCACCTATCAGAAAATTACCCTTTTCTACCTGCCCGATTCCTATAGATGACACCATAAGAAGAGCTAAAATGCACAGCAACTTATTCATTTTGTCGGATTATGATACTTCATCCCATTACCCTCGAAAAGCCAGTATAGACAAAGTTGCCTATCAGCTCCTTAGGGCAGAAGGTATGGTTGATTTAAAGCTATTGATGTTGACAAGACCAGAAAGCGCTGATTATTTTGGGGTTGCCCCAGAATGTTTCGATCTTATGCGTGGCTGTTTGCTAGAGTACCTTACTTATAAAGATAAGGATTTACTAGGAACCGCTGATTCGAAATTAGGTGTGTTAACTTATCATTCACCGTATCATCCTGTAGGCATGAAGAACTTTTCCAAGCAATTGGCCAAATACCTGATAGAAATCACGATCATCATTATCGGGGTGATCATTGCCTTTTACTTTACCAAATATGGGGAACAGCTAAACAGGAACCAGAACGAGCGAGATGTGATTGCTCAAATCTACTTTGAACTAGAGGATAACCTAAATGACCTTGAGGCCGATTTCTTGATTCATCGGATAGGCCTTTTTAGTCATCTCAATGTGATTAATTATCTGGATGGCAAGAAGCCCTATTCAGATTCCCTGATCATGGATTTCTATTGGATAACCCGGGATGAATATATTTTTGCCAATGTAACCGGCTATGAAAACCTAAAGACCTTCGGTATTAACCTGATCAAGGATGATTCCTTACGCAACTTGGTCACATTAGTGTATAACCACGACTTTCCAAGATTAGCCAAAGGCAGCACCTTACATCCTGACCTAAATGCTTATTTGTCTCCATTCTACCAAGAACATTTCATGGTAAATAGAGATACTAGTTTGGAATACACCTTAACTTTTCCGGATTCACTGCAGATCTCTTACCCTCGCGATATCGGTCTTGGTGTGAAACAGATCATTGGTTATGTACCAATTGATCCAGCAGCCCTGCGACGGAATGAGGAGTTTCGGTTCCTAATTACCAATGCGCTTGAATTTCGAATGTATAAATTCTCATTTTATCGAAGCTGTATAGATAATGTTAAGGAAGCGATGCAGCGAATAAAGGAACTATACTGATGAACTTAGAACCCTTCTTCTTCCGCTTTGGGCACCTTCTTAAGCATTGGCGATCATTGAGCATTACCCTATCTCTACTGTTGGTTTTGGTATCCTGTCAAGAGCAGAGCAGTACTCAGGAGTCCACCGTCGTTTCAGCAGAAACCATGGAGCGTATTTACCAGGAAATCAAAACTCCCTATAAATATGGAATTGTGCTCCAACATCCAGATACCAACAAACTGGTGGATTCGCCGACAATATTTCGAGAGCAAGGGACTTGGTATATGACTTACATTGTCTTTGACGGTCATGGTTATGAAACTTGGCTGGCAAAAAGTGATGACTTGCTGCATTGGAATACCCAAGGCAGAATTCTGTCTTTCACCCAGGATAGTTGGGATGCCAGCCAGAAAGCGGGATACGTCTCTTTGGTAGATATAAGATGGGGCGGTAGTTATAGCGTAGAGCCATTTCAAGATCAGTATTGGTTGACTTATTTAGGAGGGAATGTCGATGGATATGAGGCTGGTCGTTTGAAGGTCGGTTTAGCAAATTCACCTAGCTTAACGGTTGCTAAGGAATGGCGTACGAGCCCAAATCCGATACTTTCTCCCGCAGATGGTGGAGCCCGCTGGTTTGAAAACAAGACGATTTACAAGAGTTTGGTAATTCGCGATCACGAAAAACATACCGGATACCCGTTTGTCATGTATTACAATGCCAAAGGAGATACGGCCGACTACGAAAGTATAGGAATGGCGGTGT
>JAHQWA010000178.1 GCA_019634045.1 Saprospiraceae bacterium | reverse complement strand
CTAGGAACTCAGGAGACATATCATCAATGGAGCTTTCTAGTTGTAAGTAGACTTTTTTTTTATTGGAGCAGCATCGAGAAGGGAAATCCGTACCACATTAGGGTAGTGGAAATCTTTTTTTCCGGGTCCATAAGCGATCTTTTTTGTGGTGTAAGTGCTGGAGACAAAGGATGGCTGGAGATACTTAAGAATGGCAGCCCCCGTAGGTGTAATCTTTTCACCGGCTTCTTCGCCCGCATAGGTGGGCATACCCTGTAGGAGTTCCGCTGTTGCAGGGGCTGGGACAGGAAGCATGCCATGCTGGGTGTTAACCATTCCAAATCCTGTGCAGATCGGGCTACAGATTACTTGCTGTACACCCAATTGATCAATCATAATGGCATTGCCTACAATATCGACGATGGAGTCTACGGCACTAATCTCATGGAAATGAATCTTTTCTAAGGGAATTTGATGAATATGAGATTCTGCTTTACCTATCAGGAGAAAGATCTCATGGGCTATCTGCTTGGCACCAGCGGAGATCTGCGCTTCATCAATAATTTTCTGGATATCTTTGAGATGCCTTCCGTGGTGATGATGATGGTGGTGGTGATGTTCATGATGAGAAGAAGAGGCAGCCTCTTTTCCTTCATTTAAGTCAATTACCTCTACATAAGGACAATTGATTCCATTCTTATTCACCATAGCAATTTCGACCTTGGCGTCAGGCAAATGTAATTGCTTTGGTAGTTCCTTTAAATCCTCTAATTTGCCAAGCAATTGACTAAAGGCACTCAAAAACATATTTCCTGACAACCCAGAGAAGGCCTCAATGTAGATATTGTTCATTCAGATGATTTTTAGTATTCGAAGGGCACTCATAGCAGCGCCATAGCCGTTGTCAATATTTACGACCGTAATTCCATTGGCACAACTGGTGAGCATCGCATGTAGAGCCGTTTCTCCAGCTTTTGCTGTACCGTACCCGGTCGAGGTGGGTACAGCAATAATGGGTTGGGGGAGTAGGCCTCCAACGACGGTTGGTAGTGCTCCCTCAAAGCCGGCAATGACGATCAAGATTTTGTAGGTTTGTAGCTGTTCCAATTTATTTAACAAACGATGAATTCCAGCGACACCAATATCTTGGATTATATCAACTGGCACATCCATGTATTGTAGGGTATAAAAGGCTTCGTAAGCCACACCCATATCTGAAGTACCCGCCGTTATTACGGCTATTTTGGGTTGATCTGTTGACGCCGCCGTTTTGGCCTGGAGCATAAAGATTCCCGAAGGGGGATGGAAAAAAGCAGATGGAAATAGGGATAGTAAAACCTCTCCCTTTTCTCTTTGAACTTTGGTAACCAAAGCATTTTTCTTGGCCTCTTGGAGTTCTACGAGAAGATCAGAGAGTGCGGAAATATCCTTAGCAGCGCCGTAAATGACTTCCTCAAAACCCAGGCGGTTTTCACGGTCCTCGTCCAGTTCAAAAGCTTTACTCATGCAAGGCTCGATTTAGTTTTCCTGAAACAAAACCTTCCTCATCGATCTCTACGACTTCGAAACCAAGGAGTTGTAATCCTTCCTTAATTGCCGGAAGCTGTAGCCGCAATTTCGCAACCTCTCCTGTAGGAACTTCAATGGAGGCCCGGCTACCATGATGTCGTACCCGCACTTGTTCAAAGCCGTATCGTTGGAGAAGGTATTCCGCCTTTTCAATTTGCTTTAGGCGTGCTTCGGTCACAGCAGTTCCATAGGGTATTCTGGAACTTAAGCAAGGACTAGGCGGCTTGAAAGCATTGGGTAGGCCCAGGTAGGCCGCTAATTCAATTACGGTTTTTTTAGTGAAGCCCAATTCAGCTAAAGGGGAAACAATACTGTGCACTTTGGATGCTTGGATGCCTGGACGATAATCGCCAAGGTCGTCGTGATTCGTACCATTGAGCAGAACGTATCCAGGGTATCTAGATTGGACAACCTCAATCATGGCTTCGTAAAGGTGATTCTTGCAATAAAAACAACGATTAGCAGGGTTTTGAAAATAGTTAGGGTCTTGTAATTCCTGTGTTTTGATTACCTCAAGGTGGATTCCATATTGTTGACAAAAGTCCAAGGCTACCTGAAAATCCTTCGATTTTAAACTTTCAGAATTAGAAATTAATCCTATGGCCTTTTCCCCTAAGACCAAGTGAGAGACGTATAAAACTAGGGCTGAATCTACACCACCAGAAAAAGCGGTAATGCTTGACGTATGCTGAGCAAACCACTGCTTTAATTGACTAAGTTCCTGCATCTATAGTTAATCTGCTGACTTATAGTGTTCGATAGTATTACTCAAAGCAGTAGCGGTAACCTTTTCAATTAACGCTTGTCTATCCTCCTCATTCATACCATTGAAAGTCATTACATTATTAATGTTCTCCTCCACATGTTGCGCATCATGGCAACCAATGGTGGTAGTGGTGATGGGTAAGGATAAAGCAAAATGCTGTGCTTCCTCTGTGCTGATCAATCTAGGAATGACCAGATCGCGCTTCGCTCCTCGATCTCGACCCCAAACCACATCTCCTCCAAAGAATCCTCCACCAGCAAATATCTTCATCCCAATAACCCCCATATTTCTGGCATTGGCTTTAGGTAAGGTATTTAAGATAAAACTCTTCCAAGTAGGATCAGCGACATTAATAGGCATGAGTACTACCTCGATATCGTCAATGTTTTGATCGATAACATAGCTATGGGCTGCCGGGTCGGCATGGCCACTAAAACCAATATGCTTGATTTTACCTTCCGCTTTGGCTTTGATCGCCGCATCCAATACGCCGCCTTTCCGCCGCCGCTCGAAATCTTCTGGACTACCAATGGCGTGCATCAAGTAAATGTCTACATGATCGGTATTGAGCGCTGTTAGCGATTCATCTAATTCTCTGTTTAAGGTATCTGCATCCTTGGCATGGGTTTTGGTCATCAAGGTGATGTCCTTTCGATACTTAGGAGTTAGATATTTACCAAAACCTTCTTCACTAGCTCCTCTACCATATACTCTGGCCGTTTCAAAAAATCTACACCCCTTCTGTATCGCCTTTTCTATGATCTCTTCAGATTTGGCATAATCTGCATCAAATGCGCCTCCCCCAATTCCAAAACAGGTAACATCAATGCCCGTACTACCTAGCTGTCGTTTTGCTAGGACCGGACCCCATTTGTCCTGACTCATCGACTGTAAACCAATAGGGAGGCTCATCACTGCCCCCAGGGCAGCAGAATACTTAATAAATTCTCTTCTACTCCATTGATTTGACTGTTTTGATGGATTTACTGGTGCCATTTGAATCTATTAGGCTAAGCAAGGTATTCGAAGATTAAGGATGCTACTGCATGAGAAAACTTCGGATATCTACCGCGCAGTTTATTAGAGTATGTTTAAACTTCCATGATTGCGTGAGGGAGAGCAAATTTTGTTCTGAGCGAGGCTTTTTAATGATGTGCAGGATGAAATTTAACGCTCCCAGCCAATTGATGGAATTTTAAACCTACTCCTAGTGTTATGGTATAATATACTCAGATACAAGTTAAAGAAATTTTGCTAATCCCTGCCTAGACCGCCTCAAATACTGTGTTTTCTCGGGCAGTGTTTTCTCTATTCAAACTTACACACCACCTACTCATGGATGAGGACAAGGATGGATCTTGATTATTGAAGATGCCTACTTACAATTGCCATTACCTGGTGCATGAAGAAAATGCTAGCTCAAGATATCATGAACCACATGCCCATGAACATCGGTTAAGCGGAATCGACGCCCTTGGTATTTAAAGGTCAGCTGCTCATGATTGATACCCATTAGGTGCATCAAAGTAGCCTGGAAGTCATGTACATGCACGGGGTTCTCCAGGATGTTGTAGCCGAAGTCATCGGTGCGTCCGTAGGTCATACCAGCTTTTACACCAGCACCGGCCATCCACATGGTGAAGCAGCGCGGATGGTGATCTCGTCCGTAACTCTCTCCTGCTAATTTCCCTTGGGAATATACCGTTCGTCCAAATTCCCCTCCCCACACCACCAGCGTGTCCTCAAGTAGTCCTCTTTCCTTAAGATCGGTGATCAGAGCAGCCGTAGCTTGATCCGTACTTTTAGCTTGATGCCGCAGTCCACCATTCAGATAGGTATGTTGATCCCAACCTTGGTGGTAAAGTTGTACGAAGCGCACATTTTTTTCTAACAATTTTCTGGCTAATAAGCAGTTAGCTGCGAAAGTGCCAGGGTCTCGACTGTCAGGCCCATAGCGATCGAAGATGTAATCTGGTTCATTTGAGAGGTCCGTAACTTCGGGTACCGCAGTCTGCATCCTGTAGGCCATTTCATATTGAGCTATTCTGTTATCCACTTCTGGATCATTGTACGCATCTCTTTGGAATTGATTGAGTTTCTTTAGGTAATTGAGCATGGCCCGTCTATCCATACCGTCATACCCCTCCGGATTGTTCAGATATAGGACAGGGTCTTTCCCGGACCGGAATTGAACCCCTTGATGCCTGGTAGGCAAGAAGCCATTACCCCAGAGTCTGGCGTACAAAGGCTGCCCGCCAGCATTTTTTGAAACGAGTACAATGAAAGTTGGTAAATTCTCATTTAGAGACCCCAATCCATAACTCACCCAGGCCCCGATAGATGGACGCCCAGCTATTTGATTTCCGGATTGGAAAAAGGTTATCGCTGGATCATGATTGATGGCCTCAGTGTGCATTGTCTTAATAAAGCAAAGCTCATCGACTACATTGGCCGTATGCGGAAGAAGTTCACTGACCCACGCTCCCGATTTGCCATGTTTTTGGAAGTCAAATACCGATGCTGCCATGGGTAGCGCCGTTTGCCCCGCACTCATACCGGTAAGCCGCTGCCCCTTTCGAACGGAATCGGGTAAGTTCTGGCCGTGCACTGCCCGCAATTCCGGTTTATAATCAAACAAATCCATTTGGGAAGGCCCCCCGCTCATGAATAAGTATACAACTCGTTTGGCCTTCGGAAGAAAATTTGGAAAAGAAGGGATCAATGGTGCTACCTGAGAACCAGGAGGGGCTTTGAACTGCTGTGCTAGGAGTTGACTCCCACCAACGATCGACCCCAAGGCCATTGCGCCCAATCCCATAGAGGTCTTGGTTAAGAAGTTTCTACGCGACTGTTTTTCCTCAATATTAAAAAGGTCTCTGTTCATGGTTCTATCTTTTGATTAGGCTGGCATCAGCATTGATTATGGTGCTAGCTACTACGGCATTCGCGGCAAGCAAAGCGGGGTCTATTGATGTTTCCAATTCGAACTCTCCCGCTTGCAACCAGCCGGCCGTTTTTCCAGGGTCAGACTTGAATTTTTCAATTTCTTGCTGTTGTAGATCTAATAAAACTTGCAGTTCATCGGCAGTAGGGGAACGGCCCGCTAAGCTTTTGAAGGCGTTCGTGATGGCTCGTCTATTATCTGATTCGGTACTAATCTTTTGTCCCAATACCTTTGCGGCTTCCAAAAAGATAGGATCATTGAGTAAAACCAAAGCTTGCAGAGGAGTACTGGTTTTTTGCCGCCGTACCGTGCAATTGGCTCGACTGGGCGCATCGAAGGTCGCTTGAGTAGGATGAGGAATCGTTCGTTTCCAGAAAGTGTACAAACTGCGGCGATATAGCTTTTCCCCTTTGTCCGCCTGATATTTAGACCCATTGATGCGCCAAAGACCATCTGGTTGGTAAGGCTTGACACTGGGCCCTCCAATTTGGTCTGACAGCAGACCACTAGCTGCCAAAGCATTATCTCGTAACATTTCAGCTGTTAAACGCATACTTGGTCCTCTGGATAGATAAATGTTTTCTGGATCTTTTTCTCTCTGTAAAGTACTAGCCTTGGAACTTTGTCGATAGGTAGAGGACATCACGATCAACTTTACCAAAGCTTTCGTATCCCATCCTGATTCTCTGAATTCAACCGCTAGCAGATCCAATAAGGCCGGATGGGAGGGGAGTTGCCCTTGGTTGCCAAAATCTTCAGCGGTTGCTACCAAGCCCCGACCAAAGAATTGTTGCCATATTCGATTGACCATTACCCTGGCTGTCGTAGGATTAGCAGGATCAAGTAGCCATTGGGCTAGCCCTAGTCGATTCTTCGGAAGTTCATCGGAAAAGGGTAAAAGCCGTTCAGGTGTGTTGGGAAAAACTTGATCTTTCGGGCTGTCGTAAAGACCTCGATCCAGAATGAAGGTGGAGCGTGGCTTCTCCATTTCTCTGATAACCATGATTTCCTTTATAGTATCCATCACCTGGTTATACTGTCTCCGTTCTGATTCTAAGGCTGAGAGCAGGCTCTTGCGGTTCTTAGATGAATTGAATTGGTAATACTCCTTGTATAAATCGACTAGATCAGACGACGGATCAGTAGTCGACGCTGCAGCTAGCTGTTTTACTTCGAGACCACTCAATTGACCTTCAAATATTTTGATATCATCTACGACAGTTCCTGCTGCTCCTACACCTCGCCATCTAGCCCCAATCTGTAAACCAGGCTCTTGGGCCTTCGGCATATCAAAGAGTATACTTTTATACAGGTGGTTGCTGGTAACTTCAGTAGATTGTTCGTTCCCGTTGATAAAGAATCGAAGACCGTCCGCGGTAGAAGAACCATCGTAGGTCAAGGCAAGGTGTATCCATTCATCTCTAGGAATATCATCACTATATTCAATGATGGCATTGTACGGCTCGGTTCGGGCCATCAAGATTTCGAAGCGATTATCCTTCAGCGCTAAGTGGTATCCTCGAAAATTATACAAGGCTGCTCCAATACCTTTGTGAAATAAGACCCCGTTTTCTAATCCAGTTGGAATCTTCGCCCATAAACCAATGCTGAAGGGAGTAGCTCGATCAAATACACCAGCAGCTCCCATATCCAGCCAGGCATCGCCGTCCAGTCTCAAACCTTTCCCTGATCTACCCTCCACTAGGTCAGCCTGGATTTTTCCTTTGACATGTTGCTGTTTCATTACTCCCACTTGGTAAGGTGGGAGTCTATTTTGAATTCGATTGCCGTCAAAATCAAAATGTGCTTGCAAGGGGGGCTGAATACCTACTTCTTGCTTCTTCTTCCTTTGGTACCAAGCCTCAAATTCCTGAAGACGGCTCTGATCAAAGGCTGCTAGTTCTTGTTGCCGTTGCTCGATATTTTGCTTATGCAAAGCCAGGAGACTATCCGTTCTTTCAGATGTAAGTAGGAGTGTAGGCACCGGCGTAGCGTTATCCCAGCTAATTTGCCCAGCTTCTTGTACATTGTTAAAAAAGCTAAACAGCTGATAGTAATTTTCTTGTGAAATAGGGTCGTACTTGTGATCATGGCAGCGGGCACATTCCAGGGTCATGCCCATAAATGCTGTACCCAGGGTATTGGTACGGTCGGCTACATATTCTACCCGAAATTCTTCCGGGACGATACCTCCTTCCATATTCTGCTGGTGATTTCTATTAAAACCAGTCGCCAAAATGCTTTCATCTGTGGCATCTGGCAAGAGATCACCGGCTAATTGCCAAGTGATGAACTGATCAAAAGGCATGTCTTCGTTGAAAGCCTCGATCACCCAATCTCGCCAAGGAGACATATCTCGGTACCGATCTACGGTGTATCCATGGGTATCGGCAAATCGGGATACATCCATCCAATCTGCTGCCATTCTTTCTCCAAAATGGGGCGAAGCCAAGAGCTGATCGACCCAAGCTTCGTATTGCTCATCAGTTAATTCTCCCTCTTTGACGGTGCGTAAATGCTCATCAGGCGGTAGGCCCGTAAGGTCCAGACTTAGGCGTCTCCTTAAGATTTCAGCATCAGCCTGAGCGGAGACTGGGAGTGCCTGTTCTTCTAGCTTGTGGAGGATAAATTGGTCTATGTCATTACGGGGCCAGTCTTTGCTTTGAACTGACGGAATTTCCGGACTTATTGGAGGAGTAAAGGCCCAGTGTGGCTTGTATTCAGCTCCTTCTTGTATCCAACGAATGAGAATAGCTTTGTCCCTGGCACTCAAGTGGAGTTCTGATTTTGGTGGAGGCATTACTAAGTCCGGAGAAGCAGAAGTGATTCTATGGAAAGCTTCGCTATTTCGAAGGCTTTTAGGGGTAATGGCGACTTTGTCGGGATGGTCTGGAAGGGGAGCGTAAGCGGCCTGGGCTTCATCTAGCCGTAATCCGGCTTCTCTTTTGGCCTGATCTGGGCCATGACAAGCATAGCAGCGATCGCTAAGAATCGGTTTTACATGGATGTTGAAGTCTAACTTTTCGGGTAAGTTGGCCATTTCAGCTTCAATCTCATCTGGAATAGTGGTCTGGCAAGAACTGAGAATTAGTAACACAAGAGATAGGGCAAAAAAGCCAAGAACTGACCGAAGACTAGATGCTTTGTTAAGGTGGGCGAGCGACATAGCTGCGACTTTATATCTGAAAGCCTTTCGCAAAAAGCTTTCATCAACTTGTTTAAAGTAAAGCGTGAATTCCTTAGAAGCTATTTGAATCTAGCAGCCTGCTAGATTCAAATAGCTTCTTAAAGATCGAATTTTTTCTTTAGCTAATTGCTATACCACTCACAATTTGAATTGTCTGAAAGCCGATATCTAGACAACTTGGAGAATTGGGAGATAGTAGACAAACTAGAAATCCCCCAAGTGTACTCTTGAGGGATTTCTATTACTAGATATTTTTTCAAATCCGTTCTTTGCTAAGCTTTGTCAAACTCCCGTCTAGCAATATGATACAGCCAGTAACAAATGCCGATGATCACAGTCAAGCCAGCGTAGCTACCGAGTGGTTGATCCAAAAGAGCTAGAATTTCGGTATCCTGATAAATGGCAATCGGAATGGCTAAGAAGATACCGATCAAGGCCTCACCCGTAATAAGACCGGAGGCAAATAATAGCCCAGCATTATTACTCTTTTCTTTCGCAACTTCCACGTCTCCAGATTTTTGTGCAGCAGTTCGGGTCTGGTAACGACTAACCAACCATGCTATTAAACCACCTACCATGATAGCACTATCTAACTCGAAAGGCAGGTATAAACCCACGGCAACGGCTAGTACTGGAATTCGGAAATCGCTTTTTCTAGCGGCCTGATATTCATCTGCAAGGATGATCAACACCCCGATTCCCATTCCAATGTATACCATGTTCCAGGGCAAGCCACCTTGGAAGATCCCAACAGCGACACTTTCCATTAGAGCTGCTTGAGGAGCTGGCAAGGTATCGCTTCCAATACCGTAAGCGGAATTCAATAATTGCAACACTAACGGGAGTGATAAAGCAGCCGCAATCACACCCACCATTTGCATAATCTGCTGATTCCTCGGTGTTGCTCCCAATATATTACCAGATTTAAGATCCTGCATGTTATCCCCGGCAATGGCCGCCGCACAACAAACCACAGCCCCAATCATAATGGCTGCAGCTGGACCTTTTTCGGCACCGCTGCCCAATAAGGCCAGAAGAATCAAGGCCGCTGTCAATATGGTTGCTATTGTTACACCTGAGATCGGGTTATTGGAACTACCAACCAGTCCGGCCATATATCCCGCAACCGCGGAAAATAAGAATCCGGCAATCACCATTAGCACGGCCATCAAAGCTGAGATCGGTACATTTTCAATTTCACGTAAGTAAATAATGAAAACTGGCACGATCATGGCTCCAATCGCAATGATCACCCAGGACATCGGCGTGTCAAGTTCAGTACGAAGCACCTTTCCTTGGTCTTTCACACCTTTCAAAGCCGCCATACCGCTCTTCACGGCATAACCGATGGCGTTGCGAAGATTGATCAAGGCCCAAAGCCCACCGACAACCATGGCACCCACACCTAGATAGCGAATTTGACTATTCCAAATCTCACCACCAATCGCTGTTGCCGTTCCATCGGGCGCTCCATTCACGGCAATGAAAGCGGGAATAGCTATCCACCAACTAATCACACCACCTAAAAAGACCAGAAATGCGATCCGCAAACCAACGATATAACCCACGGCGATTAGGGCAGGGGAGAGGTTGACTCCAGCGTACAAATATACCTTATTACCTGCCAAGGTAGCCGCTTCTGCTAGGCCGTGCCACAGCTTCAGGCCACCCTCCGCCAGCTTGATCAAGGCTCCAGCTATACCTCCCCAAATCAGATACTTGACGGCATCCCCGCCTTTTTCTCCAGTCTTCAAAACTTCCGCAGTTGCTACCCCTTCAGGAAATTGCAATTTCTGCCGTACAATCAAGGCGGAACGCAATGGAACCGTGAACAGCACGCCAAGTACGCCCCCGCAAAGAGATATTAAGGCCGTTTCGAGATAGCTAAAGGAAGTCCAATAGTCCATGATAATCAAGGCGGGTATGGTGAAGATGACTCCCGCGGCGAGAGATTCCCCAGCAGAAGCGGAGGTCTGGACAATATTGTTTTCAAGGATATTACTGTTCTTAAATAGTTTAAGAATGGCCATGGAAAGAACGGCGGCTGGTATACTGGCAGACACGGTCATCCCTGCAAAAAGCCCAAGATAGGCATTGGCACCTGAGAGGACTACCGAGAGGACAGCGCCCAGGATAAATGCCTTCACTGTAATTTCGGGCAGTTTGATTTCCGGCCCGATATGTGGCTTCTGGTTTTCGTTGCTCATAAACAAGGTTTTATCGATTAGTAGGTGTTCAGCAATGTCGATATTTGAATCTTCCCAATCACTGCTGCTCGTCTTAAAGGTAATTCTTAGGCTTCAATCTTCCAACTCTGCGTCTAGTATGTCCACTTGTCCATCAGCTGTTTTTTGAACACTAAAACTAGTGATACGACCTTGATTTACATAGTAGATCACAAGCGCCAATACGCCAATCCCAACTAAATTTTGATAGTAAATTTGCAGCAGCAGGCACAGCACTAGCGCACCGATGGCGATTGAAAATCCTTGGTACGGTCTGCCAATGCTCCAAAAACCGAGCCCCAAAAAGAGCATCGGAAATAAGGCAAGATTGACGAGCCCTAATACATGGAATACTCCACCATATAAAAGGAGGAAGAGTGCCATCATTAGATGGAATGAGGCGTAGATGAACAGCGCCCTTCTGGCATTGAAAATAATGGTCCGTTGTTCCTTGGTTATGAACTTTGTGAACCGCGAACTCATAATTTGTCCAATGCTTGCTCAATATCTTCTATCAACCAGGCCGGATCTTCTAAGCCGATGCTAAAGCGAACTAGGTTCCAGGGAAGCTCCGAGTCCTCTCGACCCTCTATGCCATAGAAGCCGGCCACGGGCATAATCAATGACTCATGACCTCCCCAGGAAACGGCAATTAGGAACCGCTTTAAACTGTGAATAAAGGTCTCCATCAGAGCGAGTGTTTCGGCTTTAATGTAGACGGAGAACAAACCTCCGGCTCCACTCATCTGTTCCTGGGCTAAGTCATATTGTGGAAAGGACGGTAACATGGGGTGAATCACTTGCTTGACCTTCGGATGCTCCTCCAGGTATTGTGCTATGATCAGGGCACTGGTAGCCACTCGTTCCATGCGCAATGGCAAGGTGCGTAATCCTCGGATGACCATCGCGGCATCATGCGGCGGGAGTATCGAACCCAAGGTCATCTGCTCTGAATTAAAGATTTCGAAGATTTTTTCTTTGGATCCACAAACGACCCCACAAACCACATCGCTATGACCATTGATGTATTTGGTACCAGAATGTAATACCAGATCAATACCCAGTTTAGCTGGTTGTTGGAAGATAGGAGAGGCAAAACTATTGTCAATTAGGCTAACGAGTCCATATTTTTGGGCTAGTTGAGCACAAGCCTTTAGGTCCTGTAAGTTAAAAGTCAGAGAAGAGGGACTTTCCAGGTAAAGTACTTTCGTATTATCTTGTATAGCTTCCTCAATGGCGGCAATATCACGTCCATCCACAAAGGTGTGCGTGACGCCAAATCTTGCTAGGAACTGCGTAAGTAGCGCATGTGTCCAGGAATATGGACTTTCCACGCAAACGATATGATCGCCAGCTTGAACTTGTGCAATAACTGCTGCGGCAATGGCTCCACTGCCACTGGAAAAGACGAGGGCATCTTCCGTACCTTCTAAGGCTGCTAATTTGGCGCGTAGAATTTTAACTGTTGGATTATTGCCTCTGCTATAAATATGATTTTCCAGTTCATTTTGAAAAGCTTTGCGAAAGTTCTTCAAGTCCGAAAAACAAAAGTTGCTGGTTTGGATGACCGGTGGCGAAACTGCCTGAAAATATTTTTCCCGTTCTTCTCCAAGGTGAGTCAGAATTTCACTCTGATGCATTTTTTTGTGCTAAATCTAGCCAAATTATGCAGTATACTCGGTCTTTGTCTGAAAAAAGGAAGGACTATCGCAATTGAATTGTTCCTTCCAGGTAAGTGACACAAGTCCCCGTTATTTTGACCCGATTACCAAGCATTTGGCAGATGAGATTACCTCCCCGATCTGACACTTGTTTGGCTTTTAGAGACTTTTTACCGAGCTTTTCACTCCAATACGGGATTAGGGTAGTATGAGCAGATCCAGTCACCGGGTCCTCATCGATTCCGGCATTGGGAAAGAAACAACGGCTTATAAAATCGGCTTTATCGCCAGGGGCGGTAGCTATGACTCCGCGAGTGGGGATCTGTTTCATTTGCTGAAAATCAGGCTTGAGATTTAGAACATCTGTTTCAGTCCCTAGGACCAACATGAGATCGTCTTTGCCACTCCAAGCTTCTAATGGTTTTACTCCCAGAACCGCTTTGTGTAAATTGTCTACGGACTGTTCTTCAATGATATCTGTCGGAAAATCCATGGTGTACCCAGATTCTACCCTTTCAACTTCCAACAGCCCACTTCTCGAATCAAAGGAAATCAAAGCGTCTTGATATCCCAAATGATGAAAAAGGACATGGGCGCTGGCGAGGGTGGCATGGCCACATAGATCCACTTCAATGGCAGGAGTAAACCACCTAATCTCAAATCCCTTCGTATTAGGTACGAAAAACGCCGTTTCAGATAGATTGTTTTCTAAAGCAATAGATTGCATTATTTCAGTGGGTAACCATGCTTCGAGTGGACATACTGCTGCCGGATTACCTTCAAATGCTTTGCCTGCAAAAGCGTCTACTTGGAAGAGCTGTAGCTGCATAGTAAGTGCTTAGTGAGATGGTGAAATCGAATAACATTGAGATTCTGCAGTTTCCAAGTGAGACTGGGCTCACCGCAAGCCTTCCGGACAAATCCATGTTGAACGTCTTGAATAATAAGGGCCTGGCCAATTGAGACTATTCAGCAATGACCATGTATTTATTCTTCTTACCATTTTCGATCATGAAGAATTGACCATGTAGGAGTACTTCGTGATTAATCATCGCTTCGTGCGAAGTAATCTTCTCTTTGTTGATACTAATGGCATTACCCTTTATGGCTCTTCGTACTTCCCCCTTGGAAGCCAAGATGCTGGTATGGTCGGCCAAAAGGTCAGCGATCGGCACTCCACTGGATAGCACGGATTGAGGGATTTTAAAACTTGGGATTTCCTCTGCGACCGTAGCTAAGGCAGATTTACTTAGTGAGTGCAGCGTTTCTTTACTTGCCTTCCTGTTAAATAACAATTCCGAAACCTTCATGACTGCCAGGAAATCTTCCTCAGAGTGCACTCGTTTGGTTAGCTCTTCAGCTAGTAATTTCTTCAGCTCCCGCGGATTGTCTGCGAACTCCTTTTCACGCGCCTCAATCTCTTCCTTTGATTTAAGCGTAAAGTATCTAGTGAAAGAAGGAAGGTCAGCATCTGCCGCATTGATCCAGAACTGGTAGAACTTATAAGGAGAGGTGTGGTCCGCTGAAAGCCAAATGTTGCCTTGCTCAGATTTACCAAATTTAGTGCCATCAGCCTTGGTCAATAATGGCGTAGTAATGGCATAGGCCTTACCGCCAGAGTTTCTGCGAATGAACTCCGTGCCAGTAGTTATATTCCCCCATTGATCTGATCCGCCCATTTGGAGCCGACAATTGTATTGATCATAGAGGCATTGGTAATCATATCCTTGAAGGAGTTGGTAGCTGAATTCAGTGAAGGAGATCCCCGTTTCAATACGTTTCTTAACCGACTCCTTTGACATCATATAATTGACAGTAAGCGTCTTCCCCACATTTCTCATGAAGGACAGGACGTCCATATCTTTATAAAAGTCGAGATTATTGACCATGACAGCCTTATTCTCGCCTTCATCAAAATTTAGGAATTTTTTGAACTGCTCAGCTTGACGAGCTAGGTTTTCATCAAGTTCTTGGTAAGATTTTAGTTGTCGCTCCTTGTCTTTACCACTTGGGTCTCCAATTCGACCGGTAGCCCCACCCATAAGAACAATAGGCTTGTGGCCTGAAAGTTGGAATAGCTTTAACAGCATGATTTGCACATAATTCCCGATAGTCAGAGAAGGGGCCGTCGGGTCGAAGCCGATATAGGCGGTCACCATGCTTTCTTGTAACTTTTCGTCGACTCCTGGGGTTTGGTCCTGTATCATTCCCCTCCAGCTAAGTTCTTCCAAAAAATCCATTATCTTGAGTTTTATATATATCAGTCAATTGTCTTTATCCAGGGAAAGTTCCGTGCTCCCGTCAATTGGCCACAAAAATACTTTTTTTGAGGATATTGCTGAAAACAAAAATACGGAGTGGCCAAATTGAGTTTTACTTCTAAGCAACTTCTTATAACATATCGTTGATTAAGAAAAGATGATTTGAGGTCGAGATTACAGACCTTGACTGAAGTCAAAGACAGGATATGTCCTTTCTGATTATCAAAACGCAACTTTTCTTGCAAAAGGAAGCATCCATATGTGTACTTAATCAGTAAGAAGTCTAAATTTGCGATGCTTTTATCTAGAATATGAATATAGAGTATTTCATAGCACGAAAAGTGGCCGGTGCTGGCCAAAAATCTTTTACCCGTCTGATCATTCGCA
This sequence comes from Saprospiraceae bacterium, assembly GCA_019634045.1. Lineage (GTDB taxonomy): Bacteria > Bacteroidota > Bacteroidia > Chitinophagales > Saprospiraceae > DT-111. The sequence goes on along the minus strand of JAHQWA010000178.1, from coordinate 18,836 downwards.
TTGCGATGGTGGCTGTGGCCATTAGCCTATCTGTTATGATCATCACCAATGCCTTGGTTACAGGCTTTAAAAAAGAGATTAGCGAAAAAATCTTTGGCTTTTGGGGGCATATACATATCACTGAACCTACCATGAATCAAAGCCTGATGGAAGTTAATCCCATCAGTATGAATCAAGACTTTTATCCCTATCTTGATACTATAAAGCAGGTAGATTTTCTGCTGTACGAAGAATGGATGGGAGAGGGGAGAGAACGAGTAGAACCGAGTAAGGGCGGTGTACGTCACATCCAAACCTTCGCTATCATGCCCGGAATTATTACCGTGAAACGGGAAATGGAGGGCATTTTCCTAAAGGGAATTGGGCAGGATTTCGATTGGCAATTCATGGAGCAATATCTGCAAGAAGGCCGGAAGCTAGAATTGTCAGATTCGATTAGGAGTCGTGAAATTTTGATTTCGAAACAGACCTCTACCCGCTTGCAGGTGGGGGTACAAGATTCGTTTATCGTGAATTTCATTGTAGATAAAGAACCCATAAAGCTTAAATTCTATGTGGCAGGTATCTACAAAACAGGCTTGGAAGAATATGATCGACAATTTGCATTGATCGATATCAGGCAGATACAGCGCTTAATGAAGTGGAAGGAGGATGAAGTAAGTGGTTTCGAGGTGTATCTAGATGACTTGGACGACATGATGAAGATGGCTGAGTACATATATATGGAAAAGCTTCCTCATAGTCTTTATGCAGAGCCGATACGGACAAAGCGACAGGAGATTTTCAACTGGTTGGATCTACAGGATATAAACGAGATTGTAATTCTTGGTTTGATGGTCATAGTTGCCATTATCAATATGGTTACGGCGCTATTGATTCTTATCCTGGAAAGAACCAATATGGTAGGTATCCTGAAAGCACTTGGGGCAAGTAATTGGAAAATCAGACGGATTTTTCTGTATCATGCTGGTCTAATCATCGGAGTAGGCCTCTTTTGGGGCAATCTCATCGGAATTGGGCTCTGTTATTTTCAAGAAAAATTTGAATTCATTAAGCTTTCGGAGGCAGATTACTACCTATCCGTGGCACCGGTAGAACTCAACCTATGGACAGTGCTGTTCCTTAATATCGGCACGCTCCTTGTAACCTTATTGTTCTTGGTGATTCCTTCCTACTTGGTTACCAGAATCACGCCAGTTCAGGCCATACGATTCAAGTAAAGAATGCAGTATTATTTCGGGCAGCTGACAAAGGATTTTGTGTTTAAGTTCCCTATCCGAACTTGGAGGCTTCTGCGGTATGTGGCTGAGGGAGGAAAAGCTATCGTTCGTTTTAATATTCGTGTGAAGCGGATTCTCTGGTGGTGGTTTGGATTTTTTTTATTGTTACTTGACCTCTTAGGGATCGTGGAATTGTACGAAGGAGTAGCTTCGCTATCGAAGAAGAGAACAAGACCCTTACGGGAGGAAGAAATAAGGCGAGCCAAACCCATTTTCGACAATACAATAGACTATAGAAGAGTTAGAATAGATGAGCAGGCTTGGCTCGGCCCTAAGCAGTATCATTTCTGTTATGTTAGTTTCCATACCATCAATAGCTGGGGCCAAATGCGAGATGATATCTTGATTCACGAACTAGTGCACGTGTGGCAGTATGAAAGATACGGAGCGGTCTATATCGCCAAGGCTTTGCTCGCTCAATGGGAGGAAGGATATGACTATGGCGGGTGGATGAATTTGGATAAGGTGAAAAATGAAAGCGGTAAACTTGCGGATTTTAATTTTGAACAACAGGCCGATATAGTAATGGATTATTATCGATTACAAACTGGGCGTTCTGCTCGATGGGGGAATGCAACCTTAAGTGATATTTCGGAGTATGAGTATTTCGTAGATCAGCTTGTAGAACTGAGCTAGGATGATAACTGTTTAAGTTGTATGTTTGTCGGGCTGCTTGAAAGGCCTTTTAATTATTTTTCTAGCAATCAAAGAGTAAGGCTATGATACAGTATTATGCCAAGGCTGATCGGAGACTGAAGGAGTTAGAAGAGCCCCAAGCATCATGCTGGATCAATATCTCCCCTCCCTTCAGCCAAGAAGAATTAGGAGAAATTGCGCAACAATTTTTTATTCCTCTAGATTTCCTTATCGACTCCTTAGATATTGACGAACGTTCCCGTTATGAAAAGGAGGATGATGTCCGCTTGATCGTGGTTAATACGCCTATCCTGAATGAATCGGAGGAGGAAAATGATGCCATCTATATTACGGTTCCCATCGGTATCATTTTAACGCTTGATCATATCGTAACGATTTCTTCGTATGAAAATCCGGTTATACAATTATTCCTAGATAATAAAGTAAAGCACTTTGATCCTGCCGATGAATCCTTATTTGTTATTCAGATCCTAGAACAAACCGTTTATCGCTATCTAAGCTGTCTGAAGAAGCTCAACCTAAAACGCAACCTTATAGAAAAGGAGCTATATGATTCTAGTAGAAACAAGGAGCTCAAGGAGCTGTTAAGTATCGAAAAGAGTCTAGTTTACTTCATGAACTCGCTAAGCTCAAATGAGCTTTTGAAGATGAAAATGAAGCGTTCAGACTATCTAGGGATTAGGGAAGACGAGGATAAATCTGACCAATTTGAAGATATCATCATCGATAATAGTCAGGCCTTGGAGATGGCTAACGTCTACACCAATATCTTGAATGGGACAATGGATGCCTATGGATCAATTATCTCCAACAACCTCAATCTCACCATACGACGACTTACCTTGATCACCATCATTTTGATGGTCCCCACCTTAATTGCGAGCTTTTACGGGATGAACGTACCGATTCCATTTATGGAAAGTGGATTCACCGTATATGGTATCATTATTGCATCTGTCTTAAGCAGCCTGTTAGTGGCGTGGTACTTTCAGCGTAAACGACTTTTTTAGCTGATTTTCATGTTATTTATACATTAATTTTATGTTAATGCTCACTTATTTGCTGATAGCCCTTTAGTTATCCACATAAAGTTATCCACATTGTGGAAAAAAACGAAAGCAAAATAAGTAACTGGAAATCAGTTAGTTGAAATAGTTATCCACATAATGTGGATAACTTCGGCGGTTTTCAGTACTCCTTTTTATTACTTTAGTGGTGACAAAATACTGGTGGATAATATACGAGAAAACATAGCCGCTTAGACATTACAAAAGAAGGGAAATCCTTTATAAGTTATAGGCCTAATTAAAAATCGGTTTTCGAGATGAGTAGCTCGACTACCGCTTGCTTCTTGTTACCTAGCCTCCCCCTGTCTACACCTTATTTGATGTTTTGAACCTAAATAAACCATTTTTAAATTTTTATTGAAGATGAGTAAGAATTTGGAGCCCATTTTGGAAGAAAATCCCAATAGATTTGTTCTATTTCCCATTGTACATGATGATATCTGGCAATTTTACAAGAAATCTGAGGCAAGTTTCTGGACTGCAGAAGAGATTGATCTTTCACAAGATCTTACGGACTGGAATGACAAGTTAAATGATGACGAAAGACACTTTGTAAAGCACGTTTTGGCCTTTTTCGCGGCCAGTGATGGTATAGTAAATGAAAATCTAGCAGAAAACTTTGTTAGTGAAGTTCAATATACAGAGGCGAAGTTCTTCTATGGCTTTCAGATAATGATGGAGAATATCCATTCGGAAACTTACTCCTTATTGATTGACACCTACATAAGCGATACCAAGGATAAGGATTATCTCTTTAACGCCATCGATACAATGGATTGTGTGAAAAAGAAAGCCGAATGGGCTTTACGTTGGATCGAAGAGGCTTCCTTTGCTGAGCGTTTGATTGCCTTTGCTGCTGTAGAAGGTATTTTCTTTTCAGGCTCTTTCTGTTCCATTTTTTGGTTGAAGAAAAGAGGCTTAATGCCTGGCTTGTCCTTTTCCAATGAATTGATTTCTCGGGATGAGGGGATGCATTGTGATTTTGCCTGCCTGCTCTACAACAATCACATCCAGAACAAGCTCTCAGGAGAGACCATTAGAACGATCATTTCCAACGCGGTTGAGATTGAGAAAGAATTTGTTTCGGATGCTCTACCAGTTAACTTGATTGGTATGAACTCAGATTTGATGTGTCAATACATTGAGTTTGTTGCAGATCGTCTGTTGGCTGCCTTACAGCAAGAAAAGATATTTAATGTCGAAAATCCATTCCCGTGGATGGATATGATATCCCTACAAGGAAAGACAAACTTCTTCGAGAAGAGAGTGGGGGATTACCAGAAATCTGGTGTAATGACCGATCGCGAGAAGCAAGTATTTACCCTTGACGAAGACTTTTAACCACAAACATTTAACCTTCAAAGACCCTTTTTATGCAAGTAGTAAAACGCTCCGGCAAGCGGGAAGATGTAAGTTTTGATAAAATCACCGCTAGAGTAAAAAAATTGTGTTATGGCTTGGATACGCGTTATGTAAGCCACATAGAGATAGCTAAAAAAGTAATTCTAGGATTATACGACGGCGTTACGACCACCGAATTGGATAATCTGGCTGCTGAGACTGCTGCTACCATGGCAACAACACACCCAGATTATGCTTTGCTAGCTGCACGTATATCCATATCGAACCTTCATAAGAATACGGACAAGTCTTTCTCTAAAACCGTCAAGGCTCTGTTTAATTATATTGACCCTAAAACGGGAGAAAAGGCAGGTTTGATTGGGGAAGACACTTACAAACTAATTTGGAAAAATAGAGATCGATTAGATTCTGCTATTATCTACGATCGAGATTATAGTTTTGATTTCTTTGGTTTCAAGACCCTTGAGCGCTCCTACCTGCTTAGAATGGATGGAGAGGTAGTAGAACGCCCGCAGCATATGCTGAGGCGTGCTGCAATCGGCATTCATAGTGACGACATTGAGGCAGCGGTGGATACCTATAATTTAATGTCTGAGAAGTGGTTTATTCATGCTACTCCAACATTGTTTAATGCCGGAACACCAAAACCACAGCTTTCTTCTTGCTTCTTATTGAGCATGACGGACGATAGTATTTCAGGCATCTTCGAGACCCTATCTCGCTGTGCGAAGATCTCGCAATCTGCTGGGGGTATTGGTTTGAGTATTCACAATATAAGAGCACAAGGTAGTTACATAAAAGGTACAGGAGGAACCTCAAATGGCATCATTCCCATGTTGAGAGTCTACAATGATACCGCTCGCTATGTAGATCAAGGTGGTGGAAAAAGAAAAGGGGCATTTGCTGTATACTTAGAGCCTTGGCATGCTGATGTATTTGAATTCTTGGATCTTAAAAAGAATCATGGAAAGGAAGAACTGAGAGCCAGGGACTTATTTTATGCCATGTGGATTTCTGATCTCTTTATGGAAAGAGTGAAGGAAAATGCTGAATGGTCCTTGTTCTGTCCGAATGAATGTCCAGGCCTTTACGACACCTATGGTGGAGAATTTGAGGCATTGTACCACAAATACGAGCAAGAAGGAAAGGCTAGAAAGACGGTGAAGGCCCAGGATCTTTGGTTTGCAATTCTTGAATCTCAAATTGAAACAGGGACACCTTACATCTTATACAAGGACGCCGCAAATCGCAAATCGAACCAGAAGAATCTTGGCACCATCCGATCCAGTAACTTGTGTACGGAGATCATGGAGTATACCTCTCCTGACGAGGTGGCTGTTTGTAATCTAGCCTCTATATCTCTAGGTAAGTTTGTAAAGGAAGATGGAACCTATGATTTTGAGCGTTTATATGAGATATCAAGAGTTGTCACTAAAAACCTGAATAAGGTAATTGACATTAATTACTATCCTATTCCTGAGGCGGAAAACTCTAATATGAGACACCGGCCAATTGGAATCGGTGTGCAAGGATTAGCAGATGCATTTATTTTGATGCGTCATCCATTTGATAGTCCTGAAGCTAAGCAATTAAATAAAGACATTTTTGAAACGATATACTTCGCTGCTTTAACGGAGTCCAATGCACTTGCGGAGCGGGACGGAGCCTACCAATCTTATCCTGGTTCTCCGGCAAGCAAAGGTGAGTTGCAATATGATATGTGGGGTGTTGAGCCTACCAATAGATGGGATTGGAGTGATTTGAAGAAGAAGATCAAGAAAAATGGTCTACGAAACAGCCTATTGCTCGCTCCTATGCCTACGGCATCCACTTCTCAGATTCTAGGCAATAATGAGTGTTTTGAGCCTTACACTTCGAACATCTACACGCGTAGAACTTTATCAGGTGAGTACATTGTGGTGAATAAACACTTATTGAAAGACCTAATCCGTCTTGGCTTATGGAATGATGAGATGAAGCACCGTCTAATGGCATCAAACGGCTCGATTCAGGACTTCCCTGATATCCCACAGGACTTGAAGGATTTGTATAAAACAGTTTGGGAATTAAGTCAGAAGGTTATTATCGATATGGCTGCTGATCGAGGAGCATATATCTGTCAAAGCCAAAGTATGAACCTGTTCGTAGAAAACCCGAACTTTGGTAAGTTATCCTCTATGCATTTCTATGCATGGCAAAAAGGATTGAAGACTGGCATGTATTACTTGAGGTCTAAAGCAGCTACTGATCCTATTAAGTTTACGGTGAACCAGAAAGCCCAGAAAGTAGCAGTTGCTGCTGAAGGTGGAAATGTTGGTACAACGACTATAGCTCAAGGAGGTTCGGTAATCGAAAATGATCTTGGTGATAGTGAAGGCCAAGCTTGTAACCTTGATGATCCTGATTGCTTGATGTGCGGAAGCTAAGCAATCCCTTAAAGAATAGTGGTTAACCTAATTTACTGATACTTTTGCAAAGAAGGCCCTAGTGATCTCACTGGGCCTTCTTTTATGATGGTTTTGTAGGTTACATTTGAATGTTATTTTTCATATAATTTGCCCTTTATCCCTGGTCTTTTAGTACATTTGTATAAAGTGATAGATTTAGAGTCCAATACACATACAATAAATTCGCCCTCCTAAGCCGATTTAGGCTTAAATCAAAAGGGACGCCACTGACCCCTTTTTTCAGTACGGTTCCCATCACATACTTGAGAAAACTTCAATGAGCTTCACTAGGAGCTGATCTACCTCAATGCAATATAACGTAGGTTTATAAGTGCTTACTATTAAACAAGTTAAGCCTGTAGCCTTCATTAAATTAGAGCATGCAGATCATGGTCTTAAAGAACGTTTTTTGTTTTGAGAAATCATTCTGGGGTATAAAAGTGTTGGAAATGAGAAGGTATTACTACACCACAATTATTTTGCTATTGGCAATGAATGCCAATTCGCAGGCTCAATTTGAGCTTGGCTTTTTTGGAGGGGGAGCCAATTATTTGGGAGACTTGGTAGAAACGAAGTTCCCTTTCTTTCGTGAAACTCAGGCTGCTTACGGTTTGAGTGGCACTTTTGTGTTTGGGAATGAATGGGGCATTCGATTAGGAGGGGTCCGATCCCGACTAACAGGCCGAGATAGTAACTTTGATGATCCTGAGACGATTAAGAGAAGTTTCAGCTTTAACACAGAAATAACGGAGGCTAGTTTAGTTCTCACCTGGGAACCATTTGGTAAAAGAAGATATCGTGAAGACCATCGGTTCCGAAAAATATTTTCACCCTACATCTTTGCCGGAATAGGTATGACATTCTGGGATGCTCAACCTGACTTTTCTTTGGCATCTCGGGAGACATGGTTTGAACGAATCCAGAAAGACAGGCCAAATGGAGGAACACAATCTGGCTTGAGTCTACCTATCGGGCTCGGACTTAAACGTGATTTGGGGAAAAAGGCTGTCATAAGCCTAGAATTAGGTCTAAGAACTGCCTTTACCGATTACATCGATGGAATCAGCTATACGGGGAATCCCGAAAAAAACGATTGGTATACTTTCGGTGGACTAACCTATTCTTTTAGGTTTGGCCCGAAAGACGCTGATAATGACGGTATAGTAGATAAGGAGGATAAGTGTCCCCGTGTGGCTGGAAGCTATTCAGCCTATGGGTGCCCAGATCGTGATGGTGATGGGGTTGAAGACCTAGAGGACGTATGTCCAGATCAAAAAGGCACTCTTGCTATGAATGGGTGCCCGGATCGTGATAGTGACCTTGTAAATGATATCTTGGACCAATGTCCTGATGAGCCAGGCACGGAAGCAACGAATGGATGTCCCGATTCTGATAAAGATGGAATTGCAGATGAAGAGGATACTTGTCCATTTATCGCAGGTCTATTGGAACTGAACGGATGCCCCGATGCGGATGGAGATGGAGTTGCAGACTGGGCAGATTCTTGTCCAGATCAAGCAGGCTATGCAGAATGTTACGGCTGTCTGTTTACCGATACAGACCAGGATGGAACCCCTGATAGTGATGATCTTTGCCCTGATGTTCCTGGTTTGTTAGGAGCAAATGGTTGCCCTGATCAGGATCGTGATGGAGTTGCCGACTTAGCAGATAAGTGCCCTGATTTACCAGGCTTAAAGTCGAAAGAAGGTTGCCCTGATATTTCTGAAGAAGCCAAGAAAGTGCTTACCTTTGCCTCCAAGGCCATTGAGTTTGAGACAGGAAGTGATGTCATTAAGAAAAATTCTTTGAAAACTCTTGAGGAAATTGCGAACATTTTAGAGGAATATCCGTACTACTCACTAAAAATTGGGGGACATACCGACAGCCGTGGAAATGATAAACTAAATTTAGATCTTTCTCGACGTCGTGCTCGCTCCTGTTTCAACTACTTATCTAAAAATGGCATCGACAAAACCCGTATGAATTACGAAGGGTTTGGCGAAGATCAACCAATCGGTGACAATACCACTGCTGCCGGTCGGAAACTAAACCGTCGTGTCGAATTCAATCTTTACATAAAATAAAACGGCCATACTTCCAAAAGGTGAATTTTAGCTTCATCTCGCTTTAACAAATCAGCCTTTAATCCATTACTTCTTTTGTGCATTAAAAACTATCCGAAAATGAAGAAGAACTACATCCTATTGTTTTTTACTCTGATTCTGAGCGGGCAATTGGCCGGACAATATCGCTGGGAGGCTGGAGCTGTTGTGGGGTTGGCAAATTATCAAGGAGATTTAGTGGAAAGTAATCTGCCATTATTTAAAGAAGGAAACCTGAGTTTTGGAATTGGTGGCAGATACCTACTAAATTATAATTGGGCTATTCGCGGCAATATCCTAATTGGGCAACTAACTGGTGATGATTTTAACTCTAGTAATGATTATCGAATGCGGAGGGGAGTAAGCTTTGAGACCCCTTTCACCGAGGTGACATTCCGTCTTGAATGGGAGCCGTTTGGGGAACAGCATTATCTTTCTTTGAATCAATCTAAGTCCTTCTTTTCACCGTTCCTATTTTTAGGACCAGGCTTGGTTTTTATGAACCCCAAGGTGGATTCTTCAAGAACAGTCGGAGCTCAATTTATGCAGAATATAGAACGAGACCAGAATGAAAGCTACTTCAAGACTAGATTCACAGTAGCTGCTGGCCTTGGAGTTAAGTATGATATCAATGATCTTTGGGTTGTGGCTTTTGAGTTCGGAATGCATTATGCTTTCACGGACTATTTAGATGGGATCAGTCATGCGGGTATCTCAAAAAACAGGGACTGGTACAGTTTCGGTGGTATCTCCCTCTTCCACCGCTTACCTGGCACTGAAAAGACCGGAGAATAAAGTTCCAACCCCTAGTAGATCGATTACCCAAGTAATCGATCTACTAACTCCCTCACCCCATCCGTAGCTCTTGCCTCTATCACCTCTAGATTCTTTGCTAAAGACAATTCATGATTAATGGCGGGGCGGGGGTCGATATAGAATATCTCGGCATGATCCTGAGCTAAGCCTACTAGCCCCGCAGCGGGGTAGACCTGCATGGAGGTGCCGATGATTATCACTATATCTGCACTGGCCACGACAGGGACAGCTCGTTCTAACATCGGGACGGCCTCTCCAAACCAGACTATATGCGGCCTTAGTTGACTGCCTTGTGGACACATATCTCCGAGATTGATGTCACCTGGCTGATCATAAATGTCAAACGGATATTTCACACCTCTTGATTTCAGCAGTTCACCATGAAGGTGGATAATATTTGAACTACCGCCACGCTCATGTAGATCATCAACATTTTGGGTGATGACGGTGGTGGAATATCTGGATTCTAGTTCCGCTAAATTGAGATGTGCTAGATTAGGTTGTACCTCTTTCAGTTGGCGGCGGCGTTGATTGTAGAAATCTAAGACTAGACTCGGGTTTCTTTGCCAGCCTTGCGGAGAGGCTACTTCCATTACATCATGTCCTTCCCATAATCCATCCGCATCTCTGAACGTTTTAATGCCACTTTCTTGGCTAACTCCTGCACCTGTCAAGACTGCAATTTTTTTCATTTCTATTTCTTTAAGCTTAAAAATACTTTTCCAATATAGTTGATTAGGTCACTTGGTAACAATGCGTTTTCACTGATATCTTGTGCGGCAAGATCACCAGCACTACCATGAAGAAATACACCTACCACAGTAGCATCCGCCGGTGCATATCCTTGTGCCAGCAAACTGGTAATGATTCCCGTTAATACATCACCACTACCTCCTGTTGCCATTCCTGGATTCCCGGTATTGTTAAAATAGCAGTGCCCGTCCGGTAAGGCGACAACCGTATGAGCCCCTTTCAAAAGTATGATGAATTGATACTCCCGTGCCTTAGTACGAAGCAAATCTAGACGAGCAAAATCATCCTTTATCGCTCCAAAGAGACGTTGAAATTCTTTTGGGTGAGGGGTGAGGATGCTATTCTTTGGAATCTCATCTAACCAACTGGGGTTTTGACTAATTATGTTTAAAGCATCAGCGTCTAGGACGAGAGGTCTTGTAGCAGATCCAAGCAACTGCCTTAGTGCTTCTGCTGATGAACTAGCTTGACCCAGGCCACATCCGATACCCACCGCTTTATATCCATCAATTCCTGGTGCCTTTGACCAAAATTCCTCCTCTGGGTCAGCTATTACCATGGCTTCCGGAACCTGACCTTGTAGAATACTATAACCGCATTTAGGAACATTGATAGTTAGGAGTCCCACACCCGTTCGCAGACAGGCTTTTGCCGCCAAAACTCCTGCACCAATCTTCCCATAACTACCTACAACCAATAAAGCATGGCCATGAGTTCCCTTGTGGTCAAACTTTTTTCTACTCTTTAATTTGGTCCCGATTAATTCTTCAGTGATTAAATGATACTGACTATCGGTTTGCTGATCAAATATGGAATGCAAGCTGATCGAAGTATGGTCCCATTCCCCAATGGCAGCGTAGTTTTGTGGGAAGAAAAAAGCCAGTTTTGGTCTTTCAAAACTGAGCGTAGCTTTAGCTTTTATTGTTACTTGATTTAAGCTAGATTGATCACTGTAGAGCCCCGATGGGATATCAATCGCTACAATTTTACGAGAACTCTGGTTAATGTGTTCCACTAGTTTTGCCCAGTACCCCTTGATCGGACGATTGAGGCCAGAGCCAAATAGGGCATCTATCACTAAATCCGAACTGGAGAGCTCTGGTAGAGGGGCATCTTTTTGTATGGATAGAAGTTCAACCGCCTGTAGGGACTTTAGCTGCTGATAATTTTTTTCGCAGTCTTCAGTAGCTTTCCCGATTTTACACTGAAAGACAGTAATTCGGTAGAAGGCTTGGTGTAGTAAACGCGCGACGGCAAATCCGTCCCCGCCATTATTCCCGCTGCCGCAGAAGATTGAAATGTCTTGATCCGTATTAGGGTATTTTGAAATGAACCACTCAACGAATTTGGTTGATGCCCTTTCCATGAGATCATAAGAGGAAATGGGCTCATTCTGTATGGTGAATTGGTCCCATTGTCGAATTTGAGCGGCAGAGAAAATCTTCATAGAATTAAATGTTCAAGGTAAAGATACTATATCTCAATCTTGTTCTGGAGAAAATAAATGGGAGGTCCCGAAAAAGAGCAAGCATGGTGAGACCTGATCTGCGGATCTTAGCAAATTGAGAAATAATTTGATTTATAATGAGGTTATTATATATTGAGTTTTCTGTGATTATAGTGTTGCCAACAGTATCTCAACCTTATGCAGCGAATTTTTAATCTGATTTGCCTAGCCCTTACCTTTGTACTTCTTCCTTCCGTGCTGAAGGCTACTCATATTGTAGGCGGTGAAATGAACTACACTTGTCTAGGCGATGATCAGTATGAAATCACCTTGACCATATTTAGAGATTGCTTTAATGGGGATCCTAATGCTTGGTTTGACAACCCTGCTTCGATCGGTATTTTCGATAGAGAAAATCAGCTGCTCCAAGAGGTCTTGGTGCCATTAATGAATAATGACACCTTGAATCCTGTGTTGAGTGGAGAGTGTTTTGTCGTACCTCCCAACGTATGTGTTCACACGACAACCTATCGTACTACAATAACATTACCTCCCATTATTGGGGGTTATCAATTGGCTTATCAACGCTGTTGCCGAAATCAGACTATCGTCAATATCGTTGAACCATTGGCTACTGGTGCTACCTATGGGGTCACTATCTCGGAACAAGCACTACTGGAGTGTAATAGCAACCCAAAATTTCAAGAATGGCCCCCCTTATATATTTGCGTGGATCAGCCGATTTCCTTTGATCAATCGGCTATTGATTTGGATGGAGATTCCATCGTATACCGACTTTGTACGCCATTGCAAGGTGCCAACCAGACTATTCCTCAGCCTCAGCCCCCCAACCCTCCCCCGTATCAACCCATAAGCTGGATTGATCCTCCATACAACGTAGACAATATGTTGAACGGTGCTCCCGGAGGTGAGCCTCTGCAAATCAATCCAGAAACTGGACTTCTTACCGGCTTGCCTAATACCATTGGCCAGTTTGTAGTAGGCATTTGCATTGAAGAGTATCGAGATGGAAAGTTAATTTCCACCACAAGGAGGGACTTCCAATACAATGTGGGAATCTGCGGGCAGTCCGTCTCCTCCTTTTTTGCTCCGGATATTCAATGTGATGATCTTACGGTGGAGTTTGAAAACACAAGCGACGGGGCAAACAACTTTCAGTGGCTGTTTCTGGAAAGAGGAGCAACTTTAAGTACAAGTACGGAGGTTAATCCGACTTTCACTTTTCCTGACACAGGCTTGTACCAAGTCATCCTGATTGCAGAACCTGAGGAATCTTGTCGAGATACTTTTATGAGAGAGCTACGCTTAAATGACAATTCTCTGTTGCCTAATTTTGATTTAGAAATTGACCAGTGTTCAGATACCCTGTTTTTGCATGTAGATGAAAATAGTGTGGATCCTGATGGCATGCCCTTACAGTGGACCTGGGAAATTCTTCCGGAGGGCCGAATCTTCCAAGGGCAATCTCCCGATTTATTTACGACTATTGACGGTGAAGTTACGGTGAGACTAGAGGTCACCGCGGCTAATGGTTGTGTCAGCGAACTGGAGAAAACTATTGTTTCCAACGCTATCCAAGTGCCGAATCTCAGCGACACATTACAGATATGTCGAGGTGAAACGATCAGAATAGGGAGTATAGAATTTCAAAACTATCAGCTTGAATGGTCTCCAAGCGAGGGCTTAGATAATCCAAATCTTTCAAATCCACAAGCTACTCCAGACAGCACGACTCTGTATCAGCTATCTATTTCAAATCAAAATCAATGCTTTTACCAAGATAGCGTATTGGTTGCAATAGATAGAGTCCAGGCCGATTTCCCACCAGATACCATCATCTGCGAAAAACAGGTTCTACTATCTATAACTTCCGAGGAAGAATTGAGCTACCAATGGTCGGAGACTCCTGATTTTTCAGAGCTGCTTAGCACTGATTCTACTGCTGAGCTGGAACCTATCGGTCTGACTTCGTATTACTTAAAGGTGGAAAACCAGCTTGGGTGTCAACTGCTTGATACGATTTCAGTTTCAGGGAATGCAGTAGATATAGAAGGATTGGATACGGAGATAGCCTGCCTAGGAGATACAGTTGAGATAGAATTTATAAATGAAGACTTGGATGATCAACTACAAATTGAATGGGATAGTGATCCTATAATCCTGAATATAGATGGCCTAATGGCTTCAGTGTTAGCAGATAGAGGTGGCCTTATTCCCGTTACGGTTATGGTTCAGAACCAGTTTGGTTGTGAAGCTCAAGAGACCATTGAAATCCGAACAATAGATACCGGCGTAGATGCTAATTTTTTTACGGTGACAGCTTGTAGTGATTATAATGTACAGTTCCAATCGGAAAGCCCCAACGCGATCTTTTACCGATGGGATTTTGGGGACCCAATGAATCCAAATGCAACAGCGGAAGGCATACCAGTAAGTCACCAATATGAGGCTAGCGGTATATATCCGGTGACTATTTTGGTCGAAGGAAATGAGGCCTGTCTGGATACCTTTACACAAGATATTGTATTGGAAGATCCACAGATAGTCCCGGACTTCAACTGGGAAATTCAATCTTGTGGAGATAGCACAACTATCCGGTTTCAAAATACTTCAACCAATACACAAAGTAGCATCATCGATTGGGAATGGCGATTCCCTGATACTTTGATTAGTGGGGGAGAGGTGGTGGATTTAACCTTTGATAGAGCTCAAATTATTCAGTCTACTTTGATATTGGAATCTTCCGATGGATGTTTAGATAGCCTAATGCAAGATATTTCTGTGCCGCTTATCGAAGCTCTGATACTTGATTCTTTGCAGCTTTGCTTTGGTGACTCAATTGGATTAAACCCACAAGGAGATCCTGATTTAGTATATAACTGGATACCTAAGGAGGGACTAGATAATCCAGCCTCATTCAATCCTTTGGCGGGACCTTTGGTTTCTACCTCTTATTCGGTTTTGATCAATACACCAGACGCTATTTGTCAGTTAGAGCAAGAGGTCTTTGTCGCAGTAAGTGAACCTCTTGAATACGAACTTCCTGAAGATCAAATCTTGTGTGAGGAAACTTTTGATCTTGCAGTAGATGCGGCGTCAGACTTGCGGATTAGCTGGGCTACGGACTCACTATTCCAAAGTTTAATAGGAACAAGCGCCAACCTGACGGTAGAACCAGTTGGTGGACAGACCTATTATCTGCGATTGGAGGATGAACTAGGATGTGTGGTAGAGGATGAGATTTTCATTGATGGTCAAGCCATCAGAGTGAATTTGGGAGGGGAGGAGACTGTCTGTATTGGAGATACCGCCGAGCTATTTGTTGATGCTTTGGGGCAAGAGGGCTTGATGATTAGCTGGAGTCCCGTCGAGCGGATTATAGGTCCTGCAAATACGGCTTCCATTTTAGTGAGTCCATCAGAGGACAGTAGATATGAGGTAAGCATCAATAATGCTGCAGGTTGTAATCTTGACACCTCCTTAGTAGTCAGTATATTTAATTTTATCCCTCCTTTGGATATCACATCGGATCGAGATACCGTCCGGGAAGGGGAGAGTGCACAGTTGATGGCTACAGAAAATGAAGGTTATATTTATCAGTGGGAAGCTGATCCCTCCTTAGATGTACTAGATGTCTCAGATCCGATGGCGAGCCCTTCCGAAACTACGACTTACCGATTGAATATCCGAGATCAAAACGGATGCCTGAATGAGGCCTTTATTACGATAGTGGTTTTCAACCCGGCCTGTCTTCCACCATTTATTTACGTGCCCAACGCCTTTACACCTAACGGTGATGGTCGTAACGATGAATTTAGAGTTTTCGGTGATCCGATAGATGAATTGGAATTGATCATCTATGATCGTTGGGGAGAGAAGGTTTTTGAATCTAGTCAAAAAGGAGATGGTTGGGATGGGACCTTTAGAGGGAAAGCTTTGGCACCTGATGTCTACGCTTACTATGTAAGGGTAGCTTGTTTTGACGGAGAAGAATATATAACTAAGGGAAATGTGACTTTGATTCGCTAACTGTCTTCTGTTGGGCTAAAAATGATAAAATTATCTACTTCCAAAATACAGACCATGACTTGCCGTTCTAACTAAATAGAGCACCTTAACATCTTGGCATCCCATGAAAGGTATAGGCATTTGTGGTATACTACTCTTTCTTTTGTTCTCCGTCAACTCTGCTTTCACTCAACATTTTGGATTAAGTGGTGGGGCGAGTGTCGATCCAATAACGAGTCTCCGACTTGCAGCTTTTTACGAAGAGGAACTCAAACCATGGTTGACCCTCCAACCAGAATTTTCTTATCTACAGAAAGGACATTCCAGCTTAGTCGATCGACTCTTTGAGGAACCGCCCGGGCTTGGCTATGGCGCCATCGATGTGTTCTCAGCATCGGTCTTAGCTAAAGTAAAATTAGAGTTTTCGGATTTGGCCATATATCTATTGGCTGGCCCTTCCGCGAGTATGTTTGGCGGGGCGATAGCGGTCTATGAGGGAGAGGACGGGATATATAAGAGAATCCGCATTCCCCTGTCTTCCTATGAGGTCAAGACCTGGGATTGGGGTGGGACTGTTGGCCTGGGATTGGAGAAAAGGATTAGAAAAAAGCAGAAAATTTTTGTGGATGTTCGATATTATCAAGGCTTTGAGAATCTGAATAAAAAGCAGGAAAGCGTATTCTATCTAGAATCACTGTACTTTGATTTCGGTTTGATCATCCCCCTAACTCGCCCAAGCAAAAAGAAAAGCCAAACCCGCTAGCAGGTTTGACTTTTACATTCAATTCAGAAAAAATAAGGTCTTCTGATGATTGTTCATCATCATTTATCTCTTCGGAGGGAGTTCAATCTTCTCCTTTTCCTTTAATTCTAAATTGCGATCCTTCATGGCCTCACCAATTTGCTGAGAAGCAGCAAAGGAGGTCACCATCTGGGAAAGCATATCACTTCCCGAAGAAGGACTATTTGGCAACAAGATTAAATTACTATTTGCATTTTCACCCATCGATTGCAAGGTGTCGTAATGCTGTGTTACAACGATTAGAGCGGAGGCTTCTTGAGAATTGATTCCTACTTTGTTCAGTACCTCTACAGACTCCTCTAAGCCTTTAGCAATCTCACGACGCTGATCGGCGATACCTTGTCCCTGCAGGCGCTTACTTTCTGCTTCGGCACGAGCCTTGGCCACGATTCGAATGCGATCGGCTTCCGCTTCAAATTCAGCTGCTAACTTTTCCCGCTCAGCAGCATTGATACGGTTCATGGAGATTTTCACCTCATGATCTGGATCAATATCTGTAACCAGCGCTTTGACGATGCCATAACCATATTCTGTCATAGCTTCTTCCATTTCACGCCTTACCGCATTTGCAATATCATCTTTGCGTTCAAAAACATCATCCAATTTGATCTTTGGTACTTCAGCTCTAACTGTATCAAAGACATAGGAAGTGATTTGCTCGTACGGGTTTTCCAGCTTGTAAAATGCATCATACACCGCATTCTGCAGTACCTTAAACTGGACCGAAACTTTTAGTTTTACAAATACATTGTCCTTCGTCTTGGTTTCAACCAATACATCCAATTGATTCACCTTTATGCTGACTTTGCCAGCTACTCGGTCGATCAAGGGAATCTTAAACTGTAGCCCTGGGCCTTTAATGCTATGAAACTTACCAAGTCTTTCTAAAATCGCAATGGTTTGTTGCTTAACCGTGAATATACCCGAAAGAGCAATGAGCGCGAGTATTACAAAAGGAATGATCATTCCTGCTTCCATAATTTATATTTTGGGTTGATCAATAACTTCTTAACACTAACAAATTAGTAAAAAGGACTAAATCTGCTAAGTTTTTACGATAAATCTTGGTTTTTATCGGAAATAATGAAGTTCCGGTATATCCTTTTTGTTTCCAGGGCTTTCCGCGCTTATAGATACCCTTCAGTACCGAGAGGCTGCACTACAACTAAGCTGAATTATTCTCTTTGTAACATTTTCTTAAAATTCTTTAGGAGTATTTAACCAAATAGCGAATCTCTTTAACGATTCATTAGTGACAAATGGGGATTAAATCGAACATCTTGCATATAAGACGAACCGACCACTATAACCCATTTAAAGAAAAGCGTATGAGACAGTTACCTAATTTCAGCAGTAGACCGACGATCATGGCGATCCTTTGTGCTTTAATCTTAGGTGCTTGTGCTTCCCCCATGAAAATGGTTGAGACCGGCAACTATGATCAAGCCATTGAAATAGCGCTGAAACGTTTAGCAGGAAAGAAGCAAAAGAAAGTAAAGTATGTGCAGGCACTGGAAGAAGCATTTGCTAAAATTACAGCCCGTGACATGGATATGGCGGATAACTTGAAGCGAGAGGGGCAACCAGAAAATTGGGGAAAGATCAATGCCATATATAAGAGGATTAAAAATCGCCAGGACAAAATCATGCCCTTACTTCCTTTGATTGATAAAGATGGAATCAAAGCTAATTTCCGCTTCGTGAAGATTGAAGGTTTGGAGCGAGAGTCTCGCGAAAAAGCAGCAGCGTTTCTGTATGCAGATGCCCGAAGCCACTTGAAGCAGGCTCAAGAGGGAGACCGAATGGCTGCTCGACGAGCGTATGACCAATTGGAAAAGATCGGAAGGTACTATAAGAGCTATAAAGACAAAGGGCAGTTGATGGATCTGGCTCATGATCTGGGTACTTCCTATGTCTTATTTGAGATGATCAATAATGCCCCAGTTGTATTACCAATTGGGTTTGAAAGAGAGATGACCAGAATGAGTGTGAATGACCTAAATAGCAAGTGGAAGGAGTACCATGTCCGGCAGCAAGCTGGGGTAGAATATGACTATAAGGTGGTTATGAATAT
>JAHQWA010000177.1 GCA_019634045.1 Saprospiraceae bacterium | reverse complement strand
GCAAAGACTAGATCGGTTATTGGAGCCTGGATAGCCCTTCTTCTGGTAAGTGCAGTTGAACCTTAAGGCGATTTATCTTTTGAATGGTTCCAGGGCTACATTCACGTCGATCTGGACAATTTCTGCAATGTTTTTGCGTACAACCGAAGGAATTTTGATGTCGTGATCCTCTGGTTTCGTTTCGAATTTTGCGGTAGCACTAATTTTGTCTCCCGCCACGGTAATTTGTCCGGGTGTGCTTACGCTCTGTGCAACGCCATGGATAGTTAACTCTCCTTCTACGGTGACATCATAAGTGCCATCTTTGGAGAAATCGATATCGGCAGCATTGGCAATTTGTCCCTTAAAAACAGATTTAGGATAGGCGCCGCTTTCCATATAGTTTTCATTGAAATGCTCCTGCATCAAGGCCTTTTCAAACTGAAAAGCTTTCACTAGGACTGCGAACTCCATTTTTCCACTTTCGACATCCAGAATGCAGGTAGCCTTTTGATTGTGCGCTTCAATCTTCTCGATTGGGGTATCTGAGTAAAAAGAGATCTTACCTTCTCGAGTGAAATATTTCTGTGCTTCGACTTGCGTTAAGCCAAATGTCATGAATAAGCAAAGGCCTAAAAGAAATTGTTTCATTTGTCAAATTTTGGTTCTCAGACAATTTTCTGATCTTGAATCAGTGCTTTACAGATTTCCTTTTTTGCAAAGCCCTCATCATTTGAATTGCCAAAGAAGGTTCATTTTTGGTGGTGATTTATCAATTCGTTTCGACGCAGCGAACCATAACGACATCCATAAGCATGCCGGTGCAAATACCCTTAAAACTTACCTGCTCTCCAATTGGAAAGTCTTCTCGAGGGTGTTGCGTAAGTTGATCCAGTTGGCAGATGACGCCAAACATATCTTGTCCAGCATCTAAAGTTATGCTAACAATACCCTCATCGTTTTTGCTAACGTCCTTTACGGTTCCACTTACCGCCACTATTTTATCAAGGTATTGTTCATTGGCAGCTGTTTCGTCTGATTCAAAAGCCTGAAAGACTTCCGTAGCGCTAAGGCTTACATCTGCCTTACTGGATTTAATATTTTGATGGGGTTTGTAGTACATATAAGCTCCACTACCTATGCCAATGATCATTAGTCCAATGATGTATTTGAGGTACTTTTTCATGGTTTTGAGTTTTTAAGGTTTGCGTAATGGGTGCATAAATGGATTAGTTTTCGGGAGCACCGTCAGTTATCCATTGGGCAATGGTCTCAATTTGGCAATCAGGTAGTGCAGGAGATCCTTGTGGCATCGGAGAAAAACCCGACTCTCTTCGGATAGCTCCGATTAATCGGCCACTGTTAACATGTGTTTTCAATTGGTCATATCCTTCTAGTATAATTCCCCCTTGTCGGTTGGTGTTGTCGTGGCACACGTAGCAGTTATTAACTAAAATGGGCAAAACATCTTGGTTGTAGCTCACGTCGCTCGTATCACACACGTCACCTCCTGGATAAAGATCTTCCTCGCTATTGTAAGTACAAGCTTGCAAAAGAGCGATGGCCGCTACTAGGGCTAAAGATCTGCCGAAGGGAAATTGGGGTAAGCGGTTTAGCTGAAACATCAAAGCTCGTTTTGGTTGTGAATAATTGTTTTGACACTTCAAATGTAGACCAAAGGTGACTTTGATGAAACTTCAACTTGCCGAACGGGAAAAAAATGGAGCTGAACGGGAAAGGAAGGCGGAAAGGACAGAAAAGGAAGAAAAAAGAGGATACCAAAACTTAACAATTCGGCAGGTATCCTCCTTTCATATAGTTGTGAGTTATTATGCTTAATTATTAGCAGAATGTCTAGACTTCTTGTGGTCTGCCATGGTAGGTGGTCGATTTTTCCAGGAATCTGGGATATGTTTAATGGTAGGTTTGATGGACTGTATTGCTCTAAGAATATCGCTTCTACTGATCTGACCGATCAGCTTTCCATTTTCGAGTACCGGAAGCCGTTTATAGCCAGCGTGCACAAATTCATAAGCGGCATCTAGAATATTTTTACTAGCATTTATCGTTTTAACGGATTTAGACATAAAATCCTGGACGGTACCTTTCTGTGAAGGTTCCTTATTGTAAGGGCCTTCTAGTAAGGTTTTAAGACAGTCTACTTCTGATAACATTCCGACCAATTGCTTATTATCATCCAGTACGGGCGCTCCAGTGATCTTCTTTTTGATCAGCACAGCCATAGCTTCTCTGATATCAGTTTCTGGTGTGAAGGTAATCAGGCGCGTGGCCATGTATTTGGTTACGGATGGATAAGTGGACATGGATTCTTGTTTTGTGAAGTAAACTAATACATAGGGATCTAGTTAATAATACTTCTTTTTGACTTCAAAAACAAATTTATCTTTGCTTATAAAGGCTTAAGTGAAATAAAAAATTGATACATAATTGTTATTCGATTTTAATAACTACTTTTTTGATGTAGTGCAGAATATTTTTCTGGACTATTTGTTTTGAAGATGATTTTAGCCCTTGATGAAGAAAAAGCGAAGCAAGATCACTCCAAAAAGAAGAGAAAGACCTATCTTGGATGAGAGAAAACATCCATTGTGTATTGACTGTGTGTAAAGAAAATTGCTGTACCCCCTGAATACTATGCCTTTCAAATCAAAAGCATAGTTGAGCATTTTCAGCCAAAGCGAAAACGGAACAGATCAACCAAAACATACTATATGTTACCCCTCAAGTGTCTAGCTAAGCTAGTTACCCTGTCTCTTCTGACCTTGGGAATCCCTTCCATTACTTCAGGTCAATTACGATTGGCCAAAGTTTTTCAAGATCATATGGTTCTTCAGCGCAATCAACCCATCACGGTATGGGGCAGTTCCGCTAAGCGCAAGCGCATCAGTATCACCTTCAATGGAAGGACATATACTACTCGTCCTGATAAGCAAGGAAATTGGTCGTACACACTTCCTGCGATGAAAGCTAGCGGCCCACATCTGATGCGCATTAGCAGCCGGAAGGAGGCAGTGATGGTAAGCGATATCTTGATTGGGGATCTTTGGGTATGCTCCGGACAAAGTAATATGGAATGGACCGTATCCAATTCCAATGAGGCAGAGATAGAAATTGGTCGAGCCAATGATGATCGGATCCGTCATTTTAAAGTTCCGCATTCTTGGGCAAGTACGCCGCAGGATACGCTAGCAGGAGGGGATTGGACCGTGGTAAGCAAAGAGACTGTTGGAAATTTCACGGCGGTGGGATACTACTTCGCCCGGGAGCTTCGCAAACATGTGGATGTACCGATTGGATTAATCAACACCTCCTGGGGCGGAAGCCGAGTCGAACCTTGGATGCATCCGCAGGCACTATCCGGTTATGCTTTGCCGAACCTGGATTCGCTTCAGCAAGCAGCAAAGGAGCGGAATGAGTTAAAACTGCAGGAATTAGAGCGCAAGCACGGCAAATTGGCTGAGAAAGATCAAGGCGTGGAAATGGGGTGGCATCAGCCGGATTGCAATGATAGCCAATGGGTGAAACTGGAATTGCCGGGTCTTTGGGAAGAACAGGGATACGAAGGGGTAGATGGGATACTTTGGTTCCGCCAAACCATCGAACTATCAGAAGAGGAAGCGGCAGCAGGGATCGAACTGGGATTGGGAAAAATCGATGACTCCGATTGGTCCTATGTCAACGGACATGAAGTTGGTAGCAATGTTGGAGCCTATGCAAAACTAAGGGTGTATAAGGTACAACCGGAACATTTGCGCGCCGGCGCCAACTTAATTGCGATCCGGGTAGAGGACACCGGGGGAGGCGGTGGTATTTATGGAGATGAAGCATCTATGTACGTGAAAACGGTCAACGGAACACGCAGCCTGGCTGGCCCCTGGGCCATGAATATTGGTGAAGCAACATTTAATGCAGGAGCTGGCTTCCAAGTGAATCACACCCCCACGATTCTGTACAATATTATGATTCATCCCCTCCTAAAACTACCGATTAAAGGAGCGCTGTGGTACCAAGGTGAATCCAATGCCAACCAATCGGGGGCTTATGTCTATCGAGAACAATTTGCCGATATGATTAAAGACTGGCGAAAACGCTGGAAAGTCGGAGAATTTCCCTTCTTGTTTGTACAGTTGGCCAATTTTATGCAGCCCTCACCTGAGCCTGTTCCTAGTAACTGGGCGATGTTGCGAGAATCCCAATCCGCTACTTTGGATCTACCCAACACAGCTCAAGCCGTGATTATTGATATCGGAGAAGCAAATGATATACATCCG
Organism: Saprospiraceae bacterium; assembly: GCA_019634045.1. GTDB lineage: Bacteria > Bacteroidota > Bacteroidia > Chitinophagales > Saprospiraceae > DT-111. The sequence goes on along the minus strand of JAHQWA010000177.1, from coordinate 6,933 downwards.
CGCAACAAACAGGATGTGGGACTGCGTCTTTCACTCGCTGCTCGCCGATTGGCCTATGGGGAAGAGGATATCGTCTATTCAGGCCCTATGTTTAAGGAGATGAAGAGAGATGGACAGTCTATCATTCTATCCTTTGAGCATGTCGGTAGTGGTTTGGTAGCAAAAGACAAGTACGGCTACCTCAAAGGCTTCACCATTGCGGGTGCCGATCAAAAGTTTGTTTGGGCGAAGGCCCAAATTCGAGGGAGTACAATCGTGGTTTGGAGCGATAAGATAAGTGACCCTAAGGCTGTCCGTTACGCTTGGGCCAATAATCCGGATGATGCGAATCTCTATAATGAAGAGGGATTGCCAGCCAGCCCCTTCCGCACGGATAACTGGCCAGAGTAGGTCAACATCTTGAACTATAAAAGGAAAAGAAAACAGGCGTTTTAAGGGACGCACTTGGACGATCAGTACGTGAAATCGTCAAGCGGACCTGCCTAGAACAAGAACAAAATAGAAATTCCAACAAAATGAAAGACAAGGCTGTAGTAAAGTGCCTTCTGGTGACGCTGGTCGTCGGAGGAGTATTTTGGGCGTGTAGCAAGGAAAAGCAACAGGTATTATTTAGCAAACTCACCGAAGAAGAACAACGTACTTCAAGTCATGCATTGGCCAGTATGCAGGTAGCAGATGGTTTGGAAGTTGAACTTTTTGCTTCCGAACCTCTATTAATGAATCCAACCAACATCGCAGTAGATGAAAAGGGTAGGGTTTGGGTTTGTGAAGTAAATAACTACCGCCTGCCACATAACCAGGATGTCGAAGAGCGAGACCAGGGTGATCGGATATTGATTTTGGAAGATACGGATGGGGATGGAAAGGCCGATGACCGCAAAGTATATTATCAAGGAAAAGATATTAACGGGGCGCTGGGGATTGCCATTTTCGGCAAGCAGGTGATCGTTTCGATTAGCCCCAATGTATTCATTTTTACGGATGAAGACGGCGATGATCAGCCTGATCAAAAAGATACCTTATTCACCAATATTGACGGTGTAGATCATGACCATGGCATGCATGCTTTTGTCTTCGGTCCGGATGGAAAGTGGTACTTCAATTTTGGGAATGAAGGCAAGCAAATCTATGATAAGAATGGCAAAGCCGTGGTAGACCAGATCGGACAAGCCATTCGTACCAAAGATTCTCCCTACAAGCAAGGCTTGGTTTTTCGTTGTGATCCGGGTGGGAAAAACGTGGAGGTGCTAGCCCAGAATTTCCGCAACCCATTTGAGGTGACCATAGATCCATTTGGGAATCTCTGGCAATCGGATAATGACGACGATGGAAACAAAGCCACGCGCATTAACTTTGTCATGGAGCATGGCAATTATGGTTATACGGATGGCCAAACCGGAGCGGGTTGGCGTACTCGAAGAGTAGGTATGCATGAGGAGGTTCCGCTACGACATTGGCACCAAAATGACCCAGGGGTAGTGCCAAATTTGCTACAGACTGGAGCTGGCTCTCCGACTGGGATTCTATTTTATGAAGGCCAGCAACTCCCATCTGTTTTTCAACATCAGATGATCCACTGTGAACCTGGGCAAAATGTCGTGCGAGCTTATCCCGTGCAGAAGGACGGAGCGGGCTATAAAGCTGAGATTGTCAACTTGCTGAAAAGCGAAGATATCTGGTTCCGTCCCAGTGATATTGCTACTGCTCCAGATGGATCCATTTTCATTTCGGATTGGTATGATGCAGGGGTTGGCGGACACAAAATGGCTGACGTCCAGCGCGGGCGAATTTACCGAATAGCTAAAAATACCGCTGTTTATACGATTCCGGATACGCCCCTTTCTACGGCAGCGGAGGCGGTAGCCGCTTTATCAAACCCAAATCAGAGCGTCTTTTACAAGGCTTGGCACAAACTGCAAGCGCTTGGCCAACAGGCAGAACCTGCTTTACAAAACCTATGGCAAGAGGGTGATCTCTACGCTCGCGCTAAAGCATTGTGGCTCTTGGCGGAAGTAGGTAATGCCCCGGAATATATTGGGGCAGGTCTACAGGATAAAGCTGAGGACCTGAGGATTACCGCTCTGAGAATTGCACGCCAAAAAGATCCTGAAAGGATATTGGATTACATCCAACAGCTAATTCAAGATCCTTCTCCCGCTGTACAACGGGAACTGGCTATCGCACTCCGTTTTCAAGGAACTGCGGCGGCGGCTGATCTATGGGGGCAACTGGCCGCCCGGTATCAGGGGGATGATCGCTGGTTGCTAGAGGCGCTGGGTATCGGTGCTGATGTCTATCCTGATCTTTACTTTGAGGCTTTGTCTCAGCACAATGGGGGGAATTGGGAGGATAAAGGTCAACAGGAATTGATCTGGCGGATTCACGCCCAAAAGGCTATTCCTTTGTTAGCAGATTTAATCACTAAGGATACGACTAGTTTAGCCGCTTACTTTCGGTCCTTTGCCTTTAAGAAAGGTCCAAAGAAAGACGAATATCTAGTACGATTATTACAGCAAGATCACCCCCGTCAGGACTTGGTGCAGACCTATGCCCTCGGGCAAATAGCTGCCGAGTACGTGGAAGAACATCCCGAGATCAAACCCTTAATTCGATCCATTTTGCCCAATATAGAAGGATCTCCAGAATGGGTTACCGCTGTCAAGAGCATGCAGCTTCAGGAGATGAAGCCTAAAGTCTTAGCGTTATTTCTACAGACAGATGAAAATGGTCTTAGAACTGAGGCCGCTAACCTTCTCTTCGATTTGGGAGGGGCATCAGAACTTGAGCAACACTTTCTAGCTAGTGATCGCGCAGAGCAGAAAAAAATGTTGGGCTACTTGGGACGGGTTGGACATAAAGAAAATTTAGCTTTCTTGACCGACTTGGTGGAAGATGAAAAGTTAGCTTTTGGGTTAAAAAATGAAGCCATCCAGGCCATGGGCAACAATTGGGATGGTCAACACTATTTATTTGACCTCTTACAGGCAGGAAGACTGGAAGGACAGTTGAAAAAGACCGCCGCCATCAAAATTATGAATTGCTGGGATCCCGAGGTGCGCAATGCGGCGCCTCAATTTATCGAGGGGCCCACTTCCAAGGAAGGAGAGGTATTGCCTACGCCCAGGCAATTAGTGGCGGAGCGTGGCGATGTGGCCGCTGGCGCGATGGTGTTTCAGTCTTATTGTACCTCTTGCCACCCTATGAATGGAGAAGGTGTGGTATTTGGTCCTGACCTCTCGGAAATCGGAGATAAATTGGCCAAAAGAGCCATGTATGAGGCCATTATTTATCCCAGTTCTGGCATCAATTTTGGATATGAAGGATACCTGGCTACTATGAAAGATGGTAGTGTTTATCAAGGCTATATCACCAGCCAAACCGAAGATGAAATTAACTTGCGGATGATGGGAGGGGTAGATCAACTGATCGAGCGAAACCAGATGGACCGCCTGGAACCGATGGAGGCTTCCTTGATGACACCAAATCTGCAAAGTGTGATGCGTAAACAGGAGTTGGTAGATCTGGTGGAGTATATGGGGACTTTGAAGAAGGAGGAAGCTTTGCAGTGATCGGCTGATTGAGTTCGGGAACTTTCTCCAACTTATTCCACTTATATGAGGTGTTTATCTTTTCACCCACTAACACCTCATCCATTATGCCCTCGACCATTACGAACGAAATGCATCTCGCCAATAAGAAGCGCTGGGATGCCTCAGCCAAACGTTGGGCTGAGTGTGCCGATAGCCGTGGAATCTGGAAAAAATGCCATGAAGATCCCTCCATCGTTTTTTCCCCCACCGTACTCAAGTATCTATCTGATATCAAAGGAAAGAAAGTAGCTGTACTCGGTAGCGGAGATAATGAAGCTGTTTTTGCCTTGGCAGGTCTAGGGGCAGCGGTTACTTCCGTAGATATTTCAGCCAAGCAATTGCAATACGCAGCTGAACGTGCTCAGGAATTAGACCTATCTATTCAGTTTATCCAATCTGATGTCACGAATCTCTCAGCCATAGAAGATGCTCAATTTGATCTCATCTACACGGGCGGACACGTGGCAGTCTGGGTGTCGGAATTGCAGAAGTACTACCAGGAGGCCGCTCGAATATTGAAGCCAGGAGGTTGGTTTTTAGTGGATGAATATCATCCCTTCCGAAGAGTTTGGAAAAAAACATCCGATGTTTTAGAAATCCAAAACGAATACTACCATCGTGGCCCCTATGAATACGCTATGGGGGATGACGTATTGTATCAGCAGCATGGCGTTTATACCTGCTACGAATTTCACTGGACCATCGGCGATTTTATCAATGCCGTGATCCAGGCCGGCTGCCTGATCCGCGAAATCGATGAACATGGTACCTACGTGGGAGACTGGGAGGTATCCCCGATGCAAGGCTTACCAGAGTTCTTTCTGATTGTCGCTCAGAAGCAAATAGCTTCTTAATAACCTTTCTGGATATGCACTTGGTGGAGTAGAGGCTCTCTTGCAAGTAGACGTTGATAATTTTCAATGATCTGTGACATCGCAGTGTCCGCATTAGTAAGACTGGCTATATGCGGCGTGACGGTCACTTTTGGGTGGGACCAAAATGGATGATCTGCAGGCAAGGGTTCTTCGTGAAAAACGTCGAGAAAAGCACCGGACAGGTGATGATTATCTAAAAGCGTTAAAAGGTCCTGATCAATCAAATGCCCACCCCGTCCTACATTGATGACAAAGCTTCCGCTAGGGAGTTGTTTCAACCTATTAAGGCTTAAGATGCCGCTTGTGCTATCGGTCAGCGGAAGGATATTGATTAAGATATCGGAAACAGCAAGACAATCCACTAGTCCCTCCTCACCTTGATACGAATTCACCCCAGGAAGGTCTTTCGCCGAAGCGGACCAGCCACTAACCGGAAATCCAAGCTGTGCAAATCGCTGCGCCACCAGGGCGCCGATTTGCCCCAACCCGAGGATGCCAATGTGGGTTTTAGCAATCGTGCCATAGGCGTGTTGTTGCCAATGCTTAGTTTGCTGCTGTTTGCCATATTGGCGAAGCCTTTTCAAGTGATTCATAACGGCAGCCAGGGCAAATTCCCACATATCATTGGCCAAACCTGGATCTACAATCCGACAGATGCGTAGGGGAGGAGTGATCGAGTGGGTCTGTAGTATATGTTCTACCCCTGCACCAAGTGATTGCACCACTTCCAAGGCTGGAAACTGCGTCAGATCACCCGGCTTGGGCTTCCAGCAAACGGCAAATCTTACCGCAGCTTTATCTTGCACCTCCGGAAATATCTCGACCGTAGTGTCAGGGAATGCCTTACGGAGACCTTCTGCCCAAGGTTTTGGATCCTTATTATTACAGATCAATACTATACTCACAATAGCTATTACTTAGTCAATAAATACAATCGTTAAACTTCTCGCCCCCTGCGCCCCGATGACCAAGGATTGCTCAATATCCGCGGTTTTACTCGGACCTGCGATAAATACGCCATAGCCGCTGCCATCGATTTGAATCTTTTGGTAGGCTTCATGCAGGTTTCCTACCAATTGAGATTTAGCTAACACCAGGACTAGGTGCTGGGTGATGACGGGCAGCGCCCGATGCACACAGGCTTCTTCCGTAATCCAAATGGCAGCATTTTCCGCTACACCGACCTGCCCTGGAATGATCGCGACATCTACAAGCTTAAGTTCACTTGGGGACTCGATCGCCTGGAGGTCCACATTGCCGGCATAGTCGGCAAAGGTGGATGCAATCTGCTTGGCTTCAGGAAACTGTACTTGGATGAAGTCGGCCATTTCCGCTGCGCTACTTAAGGTGATACAACGACTGGCATTGGCCTCCGCCAAGTCAGTAAAAGCAGCATGTAGGTCGGTGCTAGGGTATGGGAAGGCAGGGATATTAGGTAAAGCCCGTGCCGCTGGCTTATTAGCCCTGATTCTGGCAAGGATTGTTTCTTTGCTCATGAGGAGGGATGATTTTCTTGGTACCAATCTTTGAAACTCTGCTTAGGAGCCTTAGGTAGTTCACGCTCTTTGCCCCAGTCATTCCAGGGGTTGTATACCAGTGCCCGAGGCACTATCCTTAGCGCCCATCGTGCTAGTCTTCCAAACCGACGGTAAGCATTGGGATTAGATAAAATCTTGCCGGCCATTCGCATACTCCAACGTTTAGATTGATTGAGGTGTCCTTCCTCAGCGATGATCTGCCGCCATTTGTACAACTGTTCGTGAATGTCGATTTTAACGGGGCAAACATCGGAGCAGGATCCGCAAAGGGTAGAGGCGAAAGGTAGGTCGCTATGTTGTTTCAGATCTTTACCGGGGGTGAGGATGGAGCCGATGGGACCTGGGATGGTGTAGCCATAGGAGTGACCTCCGCTTCTGCGATAGACAGGGCAAGTATTCATGCAGGCTCCGCAGCGAATACATTTTAAGCCATTCCGAAAATCCGCTCTACCCAGATGCTCACTCCGGCCATTATCGACGATGACATAATGCATTTCTCCACCAGCTTTCGGGCGATGATAGTGGGAGGTGAAAATGGAGATGGCTTGACCAATGGCACTCCTAGCCAAAAGCCTAACAAATAGCCCAAGGTCCTGTGCTCGAGGGATGATTTTCTCTATGCCCATACAGTGGATCTGGACTTTATTCAAATGTACCCCCATATCCGAATTCCCCTCGTTGGTGACAATCACAACCCCTCCTGTTTCTGCTATCGCAAAATTTACTCCGGTCAGGCCCGCATGGCTCTCCATGAAAGCAGAACGCAGATGCTGTCGAGCAGCCTCGGTCAGATAGTTGGGATCGGTGGCGCCTTTCTCTGTTCCCAGTTTTTCATGAAACAGTTCTCCAATTTCCTCCTTTTTCAAATGAATGGCCGGCGCCACGATATGGCTAGGTGGTTCCTCCCGAAGCTGGATAATCCGTTCCCCG
>JAHQWA010000176.1 GCA_019634045.1 Saprospiraceae bacterium | reverse complement strand
ACTAGAAAACGATCCCATAGCTTACAACTTTTTGCAATTGTATACGATGATGGCGATGAGTCAGCAAGAAGTACCTTTAGCAGAGATTATTCCACTGACCTACCGGAATCTATCAGATCGCTATGAGGATGAAAAAAAGGCGATCAATCTAAAGATTGCCAACGAATTCCATACCTATCCAGAGTATCAATATTTATCTGGGAAAACACGGGATATTTTAGAGGAAATCATTCGCATTACTAAAGTTTTGAATTCCTTCCAGGACTCTGCTTTGCAAAATTTCCATAAGCTATTTATGGATCCCTTTAAGGTTACTGTGGACTCAAGCAGGCTTGAAACTGTAGAGGAGGGAATTGATTCCATTCCTGCAAGAGATAGTTTTCAATTAGATAAAATAAGCATTGGCGGAACCCTTAAGGGTGCAGCGCAATCTAAGGCTTTATACAAATTTTTGAAAACAAAAGGAACTAGCAAGCGTCCCGCACCTGTTACAGTTACGCTTACGATTCGTAACTTTTCACCTGATTCTATTAATATTCTTTCGGGTGTGAAGGACAAGAATTTATTCTTTAATAAACAATGGTTAGGTGGTAAGCTAGATGCTACTAGAAAGAAGGCATTTGTGGAATTGATGAAAACAAGCGATTCAGCTTCAGGGGACAAGGTGATCAAACAACTTCCTATTATGGTGTTTCTGGATGGTCATGAGAAACCAGATGATGAGTACATAGTGAAGTTGTTGGCTGCACAGCCGAATCTTCGTGCAGTAAAGTTTGGTTTTGGCAGAGATAGAATCCCAAATTCAAGTTTTTATATTGTTGGAATTTTGCAAAATGTAAAAATTGACGGTGTCAATTCCATAGCTTTAGATAGTCCTTCAACTACTGGTGGTGAAGCTAGTAATGCGGTTAGATTCATTGCGAATCATATGACTGGACTTCCTCAACAGTTCTCTCCGTTTCAGTTCTTTATTAGGGGGCAAGGTAAATTCCTAATGCGATATCAAAGGGAAAGTTCCTCCTATGATGTGCAGGCATTAAAGGATCTCCAAGAGTTATCGGACACGCCACCTTTTCCAGCGGATACTGTTCCGCTGCTTGCCGAAGGATATCAAAGCCTACAAGGAATACTAGATGGCAAGAAAGCAAGATCTGATAGGGAATACTCTTTAAAAATGCTCCCGAGTCTGCTCAATGCCGAGTTTGATCCCATTCTCGCAAATAGCTGGTCAACCTTGAATACCTATGATAAATTTTTGCGTAATCCGCTGTCTGAACAGCAGCTACGAGCAGCAGGCCTGGCTTTGACCAGAAATCTCAATGGTGTCTGGTACGAAGACATGACCATTGTGGAAATGCTACACCAATGGCAAGCCGACCTAGTGGATTACCGAAACGAACTGAAACGTTGGAAAGCTGTCCTATTTCCAGAGGAGCAATTGAGAAAAGACTTAGCTGCCTATGAAACTGCAAAAGAAGAGTTACTTCAATTGGTTAAGAATACGCAAGAACATTTTGAGGATAAGAGTCGAAATGAAACCTTTGCTTTTCAGGTGTTACAAGAAATCCTGAAAGATGATTTATTCCTTGGGAAAACTATTGATAAAGATCGAGATGGGGACAATCTAGTAGATCGAGAATGGATTTTAAATGGTGAACTTGAAATCGCAGCAGTAGAAGATCGACTTTTCGAACTTGAACGCAAATTGGTCGCAAAGGCTCCTGGGAAAGGGGAGACCTCTCCGGTCTTACAGTATTTGGAGGAAAAGCGAAAACTAGATGCACTACAAAAAGTTCCCTACCAGATTGATGATTTGGAGTTTCTCCTGTGGGACCTGCAGTTGCAATTGGATAAATTGGATCGACGTACGGCTAGTATGGAGACCAAGGCCCTAAAATCTATTTCACCCATTGTACAGATTACGGAGACCTTATCTCACCTGATGTACGCCATTAAAGATGATAGCTCCTCCACGGGCTGGATTACTAAGGACACGCTCAATCTGGCTTTATTTGATCAGGAAATTGAGCCGGTCTTCACAGGACTGCTAAGCCAACAACTTGGACAAATTAGAACAAAGGGAAGTTTCTCTATACCGGGCTTGACTAACTTTGTCAAATTGACGGTGCAGGATTTACATTTCATCACGGCAAAAGAAATGACGGTGGACTCTATCAAACTCGGGTTTTTCAAGACTGCCATGTTTCTTAATTTGACGCTGAATCGATTGCTGGAACTTCCCCTCTTCATTGATCAAAAAAGACCGGATCGAACTTTTTCACTTATCGACAAGTATCCTGACCTAGCACCCATACCTGATCTATCTGACCAGGCCTTAGATTTTATTTACTATGCGAATGTAAAAGATCATCGTCATGCTATGAGCAGCGTGATCCGACTCTTTACACAAATTTCTGAAGTAGTTCAGGAACGAAGAACTCGTGAAACTATTAAACTTAATGAAGAGATAAAACAATTGATGGCTGACAAGGTTATGGCTGAAGCTGGAGTGAAAAGGATTACTGAGGAATTAGTTGAGGAGGGAGGTGAAAATCAGGATATTGGCAAGCAGGAGGCTCCCCCTATTAGTGATGAACCTAGAGATAGAGATACCTCAGCGATCAATAGGTTGACAGCAATGAAAAAGTTGACTGAAGCTGAAGTTAAAAGGACTGCTACTTTACTTGCAGAAAAGGAGGCGGAAAGGGTACGGAAAATGAAAAAGAAAGAAAAGAGGATGGCCAAAAGAAGTAAATCACCAGACGTATTAGCTTTCTTGCGCGACTACGGAGATTTCATGGCTGATTTGATCGATGCTGATACCAGCACCGACGTTAATGCCTTGCTCAAGGCCTTCGCGGATCCGCCCGGTAGTTCCCAGGAAAAGCGTAGAAACTATATCACAGCTAACCTCAATGGCTACGTGGGCGTATTGGCTGGCTACGAAAGACTAAGTGGTGGTCTTTTGCGGGAGAATCAGGAATATGCGACTTTTGCTCCAACTATACCTGTCGGAATCTCCTTCAGCAAAATGTCTGGCAAAGGCAAAAAAGCACAATCTTATAGCCTGTTCTTGTCCATCTTAGACCTGGGGAGCTTAACTACCTATTCACTGGATGGTAATGTGGCCGGTGAAAGTCAGATTAGCTTTAAGAATGTACTAAAGCCTGGTTTGCAATTCCATTGGAATATCAAGAATTCTCCATTCTTTCTAGGAGCTGGCGGACAATTAGGTCCCCAATTTCGAGAATTTGACGGAAAACAATCTCAGCTTAACTCAGCGCATTTCTTCATCAATTTTGGGGTGGATGTGGTGATTAAACGCTTATTTAAGCTAGAAAATAAGCCTAGACAAAAGGATCGCATCAAGAAAAAGAAAGCAAGCTAAAGAAGTCCTTCCTACTCCTTGAAGCTGCTGGCTAAGTTCGTAAGTGGATATAACCAGCGATCAAAGGAGTAGGAAGGTATGCTGAAAACCTAATCTATACCAAAACTTGCAGCCAGGTAAATGTAATTTTGCTCTTAGCTCACCACGGCCAGGGCCTTAGTCATTTCCCACTTTCCTCTAGTGAAGTCAGGGAAGGCTTGTGGCGCCCCACCTTGTGCTACGGAAGCCTCACTCAAGGGACCAACAGCACTCCACAAGCAACCTTCGTAAACATTTTGATCGAGCGGCTCCCCTTTGCGAAGACATTCAATGATCCGATAGAGCATCATGAAATCCATACCACCGTGGCCACCCATCTTTTTAGAGATTTCCCCTAAGCGGGTATACAAAGGGTGCTCATATTTTTCGAATAGGGCATCCAATTGCTCACCCTGTGCCCAAGCGTGATGATTCTTAGTAGCACCCTCAATGCCACCTTCCAAAGCAATCCGGGTTTGAAAGCCAGCTAAGGTACCTAAGGTTCCTTGAACCAGGTTGTGGCGTGAATAAGGGCGGGGGCTGGTTTCATCCCATTGTACCATGATCGTTCTTCCTACTTCCGTTTTAATGATAGACGTATTAATATCACCTCCCTGATAGTCTAGCTTATTCCATTTATGGTCAGCGGCGTAGTTCTTCTTGGCATACAGGGCACGACCGGCAGCTGGGCTTGAGAAAGATACGATCCGGCTAAACGTATCTTCTCCGCGGCCAATATTCATATACTGCGCTACCGGTCCTAATCCGTGGGTAGGGTAGAGGTTGCCATTTCGTTTGGCATAGTGGTAAGTTCGCCAAGAACCCGTGCCTCGTTCCTGTTCTTCCATTTGGAAACGCAGCTCATGAATGTAAGCTGCCTCTGCATGCAATAGGTCTCCGATCAGGCCCTTTCGACACATATTTAGGTATAGCAATTCTTCCTTTCCGTAGTTCACGTTTTCCATCATCATGCAATGCTTCTGGGTATTCTCAGAAGTATTTACGATGTCCCACATTTCTTCCAAGGTCACGGCCAATGGAACTTCCACGAAAGCATGTGCGCCCTGCTTCATGGCTTCTATCGCCATTGGGGCATGTAGTCGCCAAGGTGTCGCGATAAAAACGATGTCTGGTTTTACCTCCGCAAGCATTTCCTTCCATCGATTTTCACCACCATAATACAAAGCAATATCCTGATGGCGTCCTCCTCCGGCCTCTTTGCAGTTCTTTTCTGATCGCTTGGCCAGATCTTCGTATAGATCACTGATGGCTACGACCTCCGTACCTTCTATAGTTGCTACTTGTTTTGCATGGCCCGTCCCTCGAGCTCCCACACCGATAAACGCACAACGTACCGTATCGAGTTTGGGGGCGGAAAAGTCGCCCATATACTGCGCGTTCGGATTATTATTTAAGACTTCTTTACTAGTGTTGCAGGAAGACATGGCTACAGCTGCCCCGGCCATAGAGGTTTTCTTGAGAAATTCTCTTCTGTTTTGATGTTTCACGATATTGTAATTTGATCGATAATAGGATTGAGTTTAAAGGTAATCTTTTTGTTTGTCAATTATTTTATCTTGTAAGGGCGTAGCCCCACCAGGTGAGACTGACCTATGGTCTCATACTATTCCAGTAAAACACAAACAACCCATTGTTTTGATAACCAATCATGTCAAAGATGAACAGCGAATTTTTCTGGCTTAGTGATAGCAAGCACCGATTAAAGACGATTGCAGGAGGAGTAGTGCTATTTATTGTCTCCGCCGGCTTTGTAGTTTCGCAGCAGTTTTTTGCGCTATTTGGTGAAGCAGGAGAAATACCGCATCGAGATTTTCCGGCTGATGAAGTTGGGCAGATCATCAGTCCACAGATGGGGGTACGTCATATGAACCAGCCGTCTGTATTTAATGGTTTTGCTGTCTTAGCAGGGAATGCTATTCATGAAGTTTGGGATATCTCCGATCCGTACCAGCCCCAGTTTCAGGCAGAGATGATAAGCCAGCATGCCGCCGGAGAGGCCGAATCACATCAAGTAACCTATGGTCGGGATTCAGTGGGAAACTACTACCTGGCAACTACTTCTGGACAAGGTGTTGACATCTGGAATGTCAATGACATCCAGTCACCCATATACGTCAAGGCAATAAACTTACCCGGAATTAACTATGGGGATGTTTCCAATGCGGTTTGGGGGGTGAGTTGGCAGGGAGACTATCTATTTCTGGGTGCTACCAATAATGGTATCTACGTAGTGGATGTCAGCAACATTTTGCAATCAGCCTTGGTGAAAACCGTTTCAGTTACCGATTTGGGCGGTGTGTTGGCCGGCCCTTTGTTTGCGGTAGGTAATCTATTGGTTGTCACAACACCGAAAGGGAATGCCGGCATTGCTACGGTTGATATAAGTGATCCTTTGCAACCTATCGTGTTAGACTATGAACATTTCCCCCCTAAGTCTTATATCGGCGGTTTTTACGGAAAGTACGCCACTTTAATTACGCCATTTAGGCTCATTGATGTTACAACAGATCCATCTAATATCCAATTGCTACATACTACCGAAGTTCCAAAATCAGAATACGTTAGCTTCGCTGATGGTTTTTTGTTTTTAGGTGGATTGCGGAATGGTACGCAGGGGATTTATAAATACGACCTGACAGACCCGCTTGATCCAGAATTGGTGAATAGAGTGGAAGGCCGTGATAGTCGTTGGGATGATCAATTTTCTTGCCCGGTGGGGAATCTTTTGATTATCTGCGACGATCAGCGAGTTGATGGCAATTACGTGGGAGGAGTGATCGGGGTGCATGCAGAGCGCAAGGATTCGATCGGGCCTGTAGTGCTTTATCACCTACCGGAAAACGGCGCAAGCAAGCAGTCCATCCATTCAAAAATTGGCCTTTCCTTGACGGACTGGATTGAATTTGCGAGTGTAGACGAGACCTCCTTCCTAGTCCGGGCAGTAGGAGGGGAACCTATTACAGGATCATGGGGATGTACTTATACGACCTTGACTTTTACACCCGCAAAACCTTTAGCGGAAGACACAAAGTACGAAGTGATTCTTCCCGCAGGAGGAATCACTGATCTTTCTGGAAACCCAATCCAGGAAACCTTCATTTCCACTTTTACGACTGGGCAAGAAACCATACAGATTGGTCAAGCACAATTGCTCCCTACTTCGCCCATACCCTTAGGAGACACGGCAAATTTTGCGGTAGGAAATCCTGATCTAGGAATCGTATATGAATGGACTACTGGGGACGGAGGCCTTCTTGAAGGCCCTGTGGTTAACTACGAATACCAATCCCCAGGGCGCTACCCCGTTAGCCTGAAGGCGTTTAAGACTATTGAACCAGATTCTATCTTTGAAGCGGAAGGTGCAATTTTGTCAGGAGGAGTGACGGTGGCCACGACGCATAGCCCATATAGCGGTACTGGATACATTGACTATCCTGGAGGCACGGGTGAAGAGGTGAAGGTAAGTTGGGAGCTTAATGAAGAAAATAGTAGACTTGTTTCAATTCAATTTTCTTATGCGAATGGAGGAAATGTGAATCGGTCGTTACATTTAGTGGTGAATAACGGCTCACCCTGGCTGGTTGATTTTCCGCCCACGGGAGGATGGAAAGTATGGCAACAAATTAGCGTAGGAGGGATTAATCTAAACCCAGGAAGCAACACGATAGTGCTACAGGCTACCGCCAATAGTGTAGGGCCGAATATTGACTACCTTTTCTTACCACCTGATCCTACCATCTCTGAAAGGAGAGAAACGGTGGGAAGCCAGTCTTTTATTCAGCTTGTATACCTGCCAAAAATGACGAATGTGCCGCGTGCTAGCAACTCCATGCAGGTAGTCGATAGCACCCTCTGGACCCTTAATCCAGATGCAAACACCCTTACTCGTATAGATGTCAACACCTTAGAAAAATTGCAAGAAGTTTCCGTTGGAAAACACCCAATTGCCTTGGCTGTCGGTCCGGATCATAAGATTTGGGTAGTCAATCGAGACGATTGGAGTATCACTCTGCTTGATCGTACGACAGGGATGCAAACTGGGCGGATCGACTTGCCATATGCTACTCAACCAAACGGACTTGTGTTTTCCACTGATGAGCAATCAGCTTTTATCTCCTTAGGAGGAAAAGGGGAAGTCCTCAAAATAAACAGTTTGACCAAAGAAATAGAGGCCAAATTGTCGCTTTCGGCGGATACAAAAGGGCGGATACCTGAACTCGGTGCCCTAGCCCTCGATGCTACCAGGAATCAGCTTTTGCTCACGCGCTTTATCTCTACCACGGGAGGCGCTGAACTCTTCGTGGTCAATGCAGAAACCATGGAGTTGGTCAGAACAATTCCCTTGGCTTATGATATAGGGGAAGATTCCGATCAATTCTCTAGGGGGATTCCGAACTACCTTACATCTATTGCGCTTAGCCCTGATGGTCAGTGGGCCTGGCTTCCTTCAAAGAAGGACAATATTCAGCGCGGAACCTTAAGAGATGGCTTGGCCTTGGAGCATGACAACACAGTTCGATCCATCGTTTCCCTGGTCGATCTGGAACGGCAAGAGGAGCGTCTAGGAAATCGAATCGACCTGGACAATAGCGACCGCTGTCACTCCGCTAGCTTTAACCAGTATGGGGACTTACTATTTTTGACTTTGCCTGGAAATAATCAGGTAGCCGTGCTCGATGCTTATGCTGGGAAAGAGATTACCCGTTTAATTACTCAAAATGCACCCGATGCCTGCGTCTTTGATCCCCAAACAGGAAGATTATTTGTACGTAACTACTTATCTAGAAGTGTCTCCGCTTTCGATATACGTCGATTAGAGAGAAGTCAGGAGGGTATTGAGTTATTAGCGGAAATACCCACGGTCTCGGAAGAACCTTTGTCTCCAGAAGTACTCTTGGGTAAACAATTGTTTCATCATGCTGGATCAATGAAGTTGAGTGCGGAGGGCTATATGAGTTGTGCTTCCTGCCACCTTGACGGCGGACAAGATGGGCAAACCTGGGATATGTCGAGCCTGGGAGAGGGCTTCCGCAATACGATTGATTTGCGGGGCCGAGCCGGAGTAGGAGAGGGGCGACTACATTGGTCCGCTAATTTCGACGAAATTCATGATTTCGAAAACCAGATTCGCTCCCTGGGAGCAGGGACGGGACTCATGGCGGAGGAAGACTTTCGGGCGGGAACCAGAAGTGATCCGCTCGGTGCCCTAAAAGCCGGTCTATCAGTAGAGTTAGATGCCCTGTCGGCCTATATGGAATCCTTGGATACTTACGCTCCAAGCCCGTTTAGAGCAGGAGATGGTAGCATGACGCCCGAGGCTGTAGCCGGTTATTCTCTCTTCCAGGAGCTGGAATGCTACTTCTGTCATGCGGGCAATCAGTATAGTAATAGCTCCAGCGGTTTGCGGCATGACATCGGTGCCCTAAAGGAGACCAGTGGGCAGCGCCGGGCTAGTAATCTGTTGGGGATAGACGTGCCAGGCTTGCGAACTATTT
>JAHQWA010000175.1 GCA_019634045.1 Saprospiraceae bacterium | reverse complement strand
TTG
The DNA here is from genome assembly GCA_019634045.1 of Saprospiraceae bacterium. Lineage (GTDB taxonomy): Bacteria > Bacteroidota > Bacteroidia > Chitinophagales > Saprospiraceae > DT-111. Next base: position 5,833 of record JAHQWA010000175.1, on the reverse strand, counting down.
TGCTGATCCTTCTTTATCTTTGACATGGGTCGGTTGGCGTTGGATTTTGGTTTGTCGTAAAACAAAAATACAATCCCCGACCCACTCTTTTATCCGTTATTCATGCAACAACGCCATTATCAGGTAAAGGTTCCATGCGATAGTTTATCGAATCTTGATCCTTTCAAAATAGAAATAGATGTTTTTAAGAATGACACCATGCTTTCAACGGACTTTGTCCAAAAGGACTTTACGCTGAATCCATATACCTCACCTAAAAATACTGATTTCAGTATAGCTGCGGCGGATTTTCAAAGGGCTTGTTTAGGTATGTACAGTGATTCTTTGGCTTGTTGGGTAGACATTAAGATCTATATTGGAATTATAACCGCAGCAGAAGCTGATGATTACCACCTCGTATTTAACCTTAGCGACGATGTCGATCATGTTCACACTGTGCATTCAACATCAAATCGGATGGATATAAATCGCGATAATGACAGCCAAGTGCTAAATCATTCTCATGCGACAGAAGCTAGTAGCTGCCCTGATGATCCGTCTCTTTTAGCTTATTATACCTGCCGGGATAATTCAAATCTACATATTGCCGAACACATCGTGATTGTTCCGCTCACCGCATGTCCTCCTCCCGATCAAGATTAAACGCGGAGTACGGGCGAAGTCGAGCATAAAAATCACCACAGCAACGAGGTGTGGACTGGGAAAGATGGAGCAATCCAATCGCCTATTAATGAGGTGTGATCTGTGCTATTGTTGGGGAGGGTGCTATTTATTTGATCAATCAATTAGCTAATCGCTTAGGTTAAACAAGATTAGGGCCGTTTCATAAAAAAGAAATAGTAAAAAGCTTTGCACGTTATTCAGATATGTAAAGAAAATTTGATTTTCTTTACACATTCTTAAGTTATGTAAAGAAATAAGCGCTTTTATGCCACATCAACCGACTTACGCTATTCCAACGCTTCCCTTCTCGTTCGAGGTGGAGACCAAGTCGGTTATGCGCATAGTGAGTCAGGCCAATCGTTATTTGGCGGAGCTCAAGGGTACGGCTCGTACGATACCTAATGAGAGCATCCTCATCAATACACTCACACTACAGGAAGCCCAGGATAGTTCTGCGGTTGAAAACATCATCACTACACAAGATGAGCTTTTTAAAGCCGAACTATTTATTGACAAGCAGCCCAGCATAGCTACCAAAGAAGTACAGCGCTATGCCGTTGCACTCCGAAAAGGCTTTGCAGAAGTGCGCCAGAACAAACTACTCACTCTGTCTCATATCTTAAATATACAGGCTGCTCTGGAGCAAAATCGGGCGGGTTTACGAACCACCCCTGGCACTACGCTAAAGAATAATCGTACTGGCGAGATTGTTTACGTTCCTCCCCAGCATCCAGACGAGATCAAAGCGCTCATGAGTAACCTCATCCAATTCATCAACGATGAATCATTGAGTGCGCTGGACCCACTGATTAAAATGGCGATTATCCACCACCAGTTTGAGAGTATTCATCCCTTTTACGATGGCAATGGGCGCACGGGGCGTATCATCAATATCCTATACCTGGTAGCCAATGATTTACTAGAGCTACCGATACTTTACCTGAGCCGTTATATCATTCGCAACAAAACAGAATATTACCGACGCCTACAGGCTGTCAGAGACCATGGCGACTGGGAGGGGTGGATCATTTATCTACTACAAGGCGTCAAAGAAACGGCCCAGCAGAGTATCCAATTGATCGGAGCGATACGGGAGCTGATGCAACAGCAGAAAAACCAAATCAGAAGCCAATTTCCAAAGATTTACAGTCAGGATTTACTCAACAACCTCTTTCGGCATCCTTATACCAAAATTGAGTTCATCATGAACGACCTCCAGGTATCTAGGCCGACTGCTAGCAACTATTTGAGTACCCTCGCCGAGGAAGGCTTGCTACAAATACATAAACTAGGACGGAGTAATTATTACATCAACACTCAACTTGTCAGCCTGCTATTAATGGTGCATGAAGAGTAGTAAAAAAGAAGACTTCAGCACTCTAAAAATTGACTATACTCGTAGTGGAGTATGAGCAAGGAGGCAAGGACCGGGCGGAGTACGGCACGGCTTTGATTGACCGTTTGTCCAAGGACCTGGCTTTGGCAAGGGGTTTAGCCGGTCTAATTTAAAATCAATTAGCTCAACGGGAAAACGGGCGGAGTAAGGCATAAAAATCATCACAGCAATAAGGTGTGGGCTGGGAAAGATGGAGCCCTCCAATCGCCCATTAATGAGGTGTGATCTGTGCTATTGCTGGGGAGGGTCTATGTAACAAGCGTTTCTTCCTTTAGGATTCTAGTAGACTAATTACCCCCTCAAAAAACCCTATAATTCGTAGCTGACTTGTCATCTTCGGATCAATTACCAAGTCTGAATAGCTAGACTGAGAAGACTTTGGCCGAAGTCGAATTTCCAGATGCTGCCAACCAGTTTCCGTGCGCTCTTTCTTACTCTGATATTCCTTGACAGTATAGGTTGAGCCAGCATCCTGGTCCACAAAATCAGTGTATTCTGCGAGTACGATCAAGCCGTCACGTGAGCCGCCCGTATACCTTTTGAAGAGACACAGCGCACCATTCGGAATAACTAAGTCCATTGAATCTCCCACTACCCTACAAGCAAAATGATCTGAGGAAATACGTATTCCCTTAGGTACTCGTACCCACTCATGGTTTTCAACCTTTTGCACCATACTAAACCCTCCAGCTGCCGCCGATAAGGAATATAATGGTACTGCATCTTCAAATGGACTCACTCCATCAGACCGTAGCACTTGCAACGGAGTCCTTGCTTCTACTTCAGACACCTTAGGTATGTATCTTGAGAGATAAGTCTTGAGGGCTGGATCACACACATAGATATACGTTCCTCTGATTCCACGCAGCATGATTGTCTTGTAGATATTAACGATAAAATCTCGGAGCTCTTTAGGATCCTTTATCGTCGCCTTCCCATTTCTATCTTGATACCGATCAGGATAAACCACAATTTCCTGCGTCACTTCATCAAAACCAATTTCTGGGCCTACTATAATTCCACTGTAGTTAAGATCGTACCCTTGAGTAGTATGAATACAACCTACTTCATGGACCGCATTCTTAGAGTTTATCCAATCTACTGCCTTTGAATTCCACTTTAGTTGTACACCATCCTCTTCAATATCGTAAGGGCGATACTTTGGTTTCTTTGGGTCCTTAGAAACCCACGGCCATGCATACCCTGCTATCAATCGTGACAGGCCCACCTCTTGGTCTCTCTCTTTGATTTTTTGAACCATCAACGTGAGCGAGTCAAAAAGTTGGAGCTCATAGTTCCGTACTTGAACATGTCCTTTACTCGGCGGAAGTTTGACCTGTAACAACTTGTCCAGAAAGGAGACATATGGTGCTCCGCCCTTTACCCGCAATTGTGTGGCTAGGGGAATTTGTTCCGTATCTAATTGTGCCAATAGGCGATCAAATACTTCCTTTGAAACATCAGACGGCTTAATCGATTGACCAGGATCGTAAAAGAATACTGACCGTTTTGATTGCCGTAATACCCAGTCCAGCTCGGTATGGATATTTCGATCAAAACCTAGCTTCTGACTAGCTTTATCAAAACTAGCAAAGTATGATGCCAAATTCATACGTCTTCGCAAGCGGTGAGCTTCATCGACCACCAACAAATCATATTTAGCATTCACCACCTCGCTCGGCCCAATGACCATTTTCGAGCTTAAGCCGTTAATCCCGGAAAACGTCTTTTGAATCGTCTTGCGGAATGAAGCCATTGGAATAACCAGAGCCATTTTGAGATCAGGATGTAGTAGTTTGATTTGACGAACTAAGGTCACAATCTCAACTTCTTGTTCGCCAAACTCTTCGAAATTCAAGTCACCCAAAGAAGTATTAAGTAGCTTGAATAGGAAGATCGCCAAGATAGTTTTCCCGGTGCCTGCCCCACCTTGCAAGACTAAATTCTTACTAGCTCCACCCGCTAACGCACGAAGAATTTGCACCAGTCCAGCACATTGCTCTTGTGATAAACTCTTATAAGGAGAATACTTAAACAGGTCAGAATTATCGATGTATTCAATCGAATGACGAGTCACCCCCCTATTCCGCAGTTGATGCCAGATGTTTTCAAATAGTGTCCAATAAAGTTCTTGCTTCTGATAGAAGTTGTGATTAGCTAAACCCAAGTTGGCATTGAGTAGCTTGAATTGCCCATCGGCAGCCATATACTTGATCAGATTCGCCTCAATATCAAGCGTGGCTGATTTATTGAAGAATTCACTAGCCACCAGATGAACCGTTGTCAGCTTCTTTTTTTGGTTATTACCTAAATGGGCCTTCATTCGTTGGAAAGTGTCCGTAGTCTCCCCAATGTAAGCCTCCTTGTGTTTATTGCTGCTCAATATGTAAACAAGTGGCCAAAGTTCTTTGGCCTGCTTATGATTAGCAAGCTGTCCTACTACCTGAGAATCGAAGTTATATTCGTTTATCGTGAAGCGCGCATCCAGGATCATAACTCATTATACTTTTTGGCCGTGCCTCGTGCCTTATCTACTGGATACTTTTTGGCATTCTCTTGCACTTTGTGCTCCACAATTTTGCTCACATCTAATTCGTATTTTTCAGCTAGTAAGAGCGCGTAAGCAAATACATCGGCCAACTCGCCAGCGAATTTTGCCTTGTCAACTTCCCCCGGTGCTTTCCATAAAAACAGCTCCAACAATTCTGCTGCCTCCACACTGAGTGCAACGGCCAAATCCTTCCCATTATGAAATTGAGCCCAGTCTCTTTCATCTCTGAACGCCACTAGCAGCGCTTTAAGCTTTTCTGTTTCTGTCATAGCTTATTGGTCTACAGAGTAAACATACGAAAGATTGGTATCTTTCCTTATGAAAGGATTTCTACTTTACCTCATAGAAATAGCTCCCTTCCCCAACCACTACCTCCCCAGTAAGTGGATTATAGATTTCGCAATTTAATTCCATGCTTTGTTCACCATTGCCGGTTACCAGGCGCTTGTAATAAGCTACGCCTTCCTCGTTCAAGGAGAGCGTATCACCATCTACGATTATCTTACTATTTCTATGATCTAGTCTAGAATAATGGCTACCAATCGCAATTTTCATGGAGAGGGAATCCCCGTGATTCAGACATCCATCATTCACATCAAACACCACAGGGAAATATTGTAGAAACCACTCAGCGCGTGTCCCAAGACTGAATTAATCGAGCACCTGTACATACTCCCGTTGCGCTTGATAAAACTGCGTCTGAGCGACGAGGAGGCTCAAAGCACTATTAGAATGGCCAGACGTTGCGTAGCTCCTCGGTTCTATCTGTTCCAGAAAGCGCGTCAGCGGCTCGTCCAGGTTACCTACAATCATCTCAACCTCTTCCTCTTTCAAGCCAAAAGGCTTACTGATATTTCCCAGCACATTCCTGGTCGTACTATCCAATAGCATGATTTGCTGAGTAAGCACCCGCTTGAAGTTCGCAATCTCAGCATCAGAAATAGGCCCTAACTTATCCGGTGCCTTAACCCTATCATACAATTCCCTTAGATGTGTATTGACTTGCGCTTGGTTCTCACGAACCTGAAAATAGCCAGCAAGTACCGGCACCATCTTCACCCGATGCGGCTGATATAGCTCGTGCTCTATTTCCATGATATGAAACTCGAGTCTTTCGTCCTCAAAATTGGATTCCGTCAGTAGGATATCAAGCGCCTGCTCGAATAAGTTCGGATCAAGAACAGCTTTCCGAGGCGCACAACTTACTAACAGGAAGGGGAGTG
>JAHQWA010000174.1 GCA_019634045.1 Saprospiraceae bacterium | reverse complement strand
CTCATGGAAAAAAATTCGACGACCTAATCTTATATATCTTAACTAATCTTAGTTTCTAAAAAAATCGGTTTTTGAGATAGCCAAGTTTTTGGGAATATGTTATGGCTGTTTGCTCTCTCTTACAATACAAATATGCAGCAGTTCCTAGCGGAAGTAAAAGACAAATCTTTGCATTTGTTGAAAAAAAATGGATTTTCGTTGGATGTTAATTGTTTTAAACAATTGATTGTGAGATGTTTGTGTTAAAAATATTGTTGTCTTAAACTGTTTGTTTTTTGCTGCATTTTTACTAAAAAAACTTTTTTCGGTAGATTTCTTCGCTTAATCTCCGCCGACTAACCATCTTTTTTGCCCCAATTTAGCCTGTCTGTTAAGCTGCTAAGAGCTTGATCGCTCAGCTTAGGCCGCATTAATTTTAGCCGCTGTCTGGTTCTGCTTCCACAATTCTTTCTAATTTAGAAATAGAAATAACCAACTTAAACTTGTCACATGTCAAAGAAGACCACAAATCGTCGTTCTTGGCTACAGACCATGCTTTACGGAGGAGCCGCCTTGGCAGGTCTTAATGCCACTAGCTCCACGGTCAAGAACGCTCCGATCCGACCTAAGGATAAAATCAAAGTCACCAAGATCGAAACCTTCATCTTAAAGAATTCTTGGGTGTTCGTCAAGATATCTACCGACGCTGGAATTACCGGCTGGGGAGAAATGCTCAAGGACGATGCCAAGGCCTGCGCTGCGGGGGCCCTTGAAGTAGGGGACTATCTGATAGGGAAAGACCCTCGACCTGTAGTGCAGCATTGGCAGGCTATACATCGAGGAGCTTTTTACCGGGGGGGGCCAATCAAGACCGCCATTTCCTCTGGGATAGATATGGCCCTCTGGGATATCACGGGCAAGTGCTTTGATGTACCCATCTACCAATTGATGGGAGGGCCGACTCGTGACAAGGCATATGTCTATGGAACCCCAAGCGAAGAAACCGGGGTGAAGGCGATGAAAGTGGGCCCAAAGGCTGCGCGGAAGGCCTTCAAATACACCGAAGGACAAAAGTTTGTAGAGGAAGTAGTCGAAAGATTTGCGGCACTTAAGGCCAAACATCCTGGCGTAGATATCGGCTTGGACTTTCATGGTGCGGTTCAGCCAACCACGGCCAGTTTGCTGATCAAAGCCTTGGAACCTCATAATCCTTGGTTTTTCGAAGAAGTAGTACAAGCCCTGAACGTGAAGGTGATGGCTGATTTGGCCAAGAAAACGCACATACCCTTTGCTACGGGTGAGCGCATCTTCACGAAGTGGGGATTCAGAGAGATACTAGAACAAGGAGCAGCGATGATTCTGCAGCCAGATGTATGTTATGCAGGCGGGATCACAGAATTGAAAATCATTGCAGGGATGGCTGAGGCCTATTATGCGCCAATTGCTCCTCACAATCCTAATGGGCCCTGTTCATTGGCTGCTAGTCTCCAAATTGCCGCCTCCGTTCCTAATTTTATGGTACAGGAGCGAGGGGATCGCGAATATGATCTATTAGCAGAACCGCTGCCACCGGTGAAGGATGGCTACCGACCCATTCCCACTGGCCCCGGCTTGGGGATCACGATTGATGAAAATAAATTGATGGATAGAGTAGGGGAGCCAAGGCCTTATTTGCCGCAGTATGATGCAGATGACGGTTCGGTCGTAGACTGGTGAAGACTTCCGACGTCTTTAAGACGTGGGAAGTCTGATACAAGCGGCAAAAAAAAAGCCCCGACCCGGGGCTTTTTAAACAAATCATAATCTCATGGAAAAAAATTCGACGACCTAATCTTATATATCTTAACTAATCTTAGTTTCTAAAAAAAATCGGTTTTTGGGGCTTTGCCAGTTTTTGGGATTATGTTTCTGGCTGCTTTCTTGTTGTTTACATTACAAATATGCAGCACTTTCCGTCCCAAGTAAATGACAAAAAACTGAATTTGTTGAAAAAAAGGCGATTTTTTTTAATTAAAATTGTGTTTATATTGCTTGTAATCAGTTACTTGTGATTTTTCTTGAGTTAGAAAAAAAGGGCGCGTTTTCCAAAAATAAAATCCGATTTTTTTAAAAAAAGCATTTTCTGCCTCGGCGAATTCTACGATAATGCAAATTTTTACCTTAATCGAGCCGTATCCTAATCGGTATATTGTACTGGACATCGACCTTCCGTCCGTTCTGACGACCAGGAACGAAGACGGGGAGGAGTTTGGCAATTCGAAGCAACTCTTTGTCTAGATCAGGATGAAGACTGCGAATCACTTTTGCCGATTTTACTTTTCCATCTTTCCCAATTACAAACTGGAGGACGCTAAAGCCTTCCGTGCAACTGGTTTTCAATATCGAAGACAATTTTAGACGTTGGTAAAAGAAAGCCATAATAGTTTGCCCTGTACAAGAATGACGGTTAGCCTTGCTCTCATTAGCACAGGAGCTTAGATATGGCATTACTTCTACGACCCTAAAGAGTTCCTCTACTAGCGGAGCAGGTGGTGGAGGCGGAGGCGGAGGAGGTTCTGCGGTCATAGGGGGAGCTATGTCTAAGTCCATAAATTCAGGTTCATCTTCTTCCTGATCTGGGACCGATTGGCTTAGGCCCGGCCTTCCAATCGCTGAGTTAGGAACGTTTTTAGGGAGCGGTAAGGGTTGTTTGACGCGTGTGCTTGTCCCTTGTTTTCGGCGAACAACAGTATCCACTGCTACAAAGGAAGTGAAGCGAGTCAATAAGCCATAATCTAGTCCCAAGGCTGTGATCCTTTCTTTATGTTTTTCCGCTTGTCCAAAGAGCTGTCCGAAATCATCGAGACTTTTGATTTTGTGCCGTGCCCATAGGTAAGGAAGTGCGGCATTGGCCGCTTGGGGTATTTCACTGGAAATGGAAATGGATCTCTCCTTCTTTCGTTGATGCTGCCAACCGGTAATTTTGATGCGGCCTTTAGCTTTCCCACGATATTTTCCAAAAACGACAATGGGGCGCTCTGCCAGCAGGTCTGGCACTTGCCGAGGAATCACATCATAAACTTCCAAACCGTCGAATTGAATATTAATATCTGTCAGTACTGGCGATTTAATATACTGTGCAAATTTTTTGGCTATGGATGGACTATCTTCTTTCTGGGTAGCGACGAAGGATTCACTCATTGCTACGTGGGCTATCCCCTCGATGAGGTGACGATTTACGGATGACCCTATACCCAGGGCAAAGAAATTAGCCGTGCCCAGATGGCCACTGATGTAGGAAAAAACTTCCTCCTCTACACTGATATAGCCATCCGTGACAATGGCAAAGGAACGGGCAGTACCTACTTTTTTAGGGATATTCATAGCTCTTTTGATCGCAGGGAGCATTTCCGTTCCGCCGCCGCCTTTTTTCCCATCTATCACCTGAATAGCACGCTGCAAATTAAGGGCAGTTGCTGGGAGGGATGTCTCGCTTAACTGATGCGATCCCCCTTCAAAGAATACAATATTGAAGTAGTCCTGTGGGCCCATGGTCGTAAATAGATCCGTCAGAACACCCTTGGCGAGCTCTAATGGCTGCCCGTACATGGAACCGGATACATCTAGCAGGAAAATGTACTCACGGGGGACTAAATCCTTCTTTCGTGGGGCTTTGGGCGGCTGGACTAAGGTGAGGAAAAAGTTCTCTTTTTCTCCTTCCCAAAGCAATACCCCTTCTTGTATTTCTCTGCCTGCTAGTTGGTATTCTAGAATAAAGTCACGATTGCCCCCAGCTGTCTCTTTAGTGTCCAACTTTATCTTGGCCATTGATTTTTGTGGAAACGTAGCATGGATCAAATGAGTGGGACTTCTTAATCTACTTACGGGAAGTCCACCATTCAACGTGATTTGCAGGTCAAATTCGTAGGACGGGGCTTGTTTTTCCGAAAGGTAAGCTTGCTGTATCCAATTGTGGGATTGCGAAGCAGCTAAGATCTCACCTCCATAACGAGGGCCGACTACAGTCGGGTAAACAAAGGTGTAGGTCCCCGCTTCGGCCTGTAAGAGTTCGGTGTAGGCTATTTCAACTTCAATCATATCCCCCGCTAAAATATTGGCCACGTTCATTTGGAATACATTCGGTCGATGTTGCTCTAAAAGAGAGGCACTTTTACCTGTTCTTTTGGCCTTTTCATAGGTGCGGCGAGCTTGTTGCCGCTCCTGGATCTTCGCTTTGATGATTCGATCTCCGATTTGCATTTTCATGTCATAGACAGCAGCATGAGTGGAACCTGGAAAGACGTAAATGGCTTCAATCGGTTTTTCTCCATCATTTCTATAGCATTGGGTGATTCTGACATCTGCAATACATCCAGCAATGTTAACTGTGGCAAAACTGGATTGTAAGGGCAGGGCATCAATATCCTGATTCCCATCCGGAATATAGAAGTAGGGAGCAAGGGGGTTTTCTTGAGCATGAGCAATAAGAGATACCCCCAATAGCCAGCAGCTAAAGGCAAAACGAAAGAACCTCATGGTGTTTTTGTTTAATGACCAATACCCTCCTGGCCCGTTAAAGTACAGGTGGCGAAGTATCATCTGTCAAATGGATTGGAAAAAAGTCCAGCGTTTTAGAGAGCGCGTCTTTGCATCGTTTGATTTCTATAAAAGATGCGCAAATGCTAGAATTTGGCGTATTTATGAAAACATTATTTGTAATCTCGGGTTTACTAGAAGAATTGCCGCAGACCTCTTTATTTGCGTCATTTCCGTGCCTAAAGACCAAAACTCCCTTTTAGATCGACTCACAGATAATAGGTGTAGAGTTGACAAGCATCAGGACTTTCAGGATAGGAACAACAATAAATAGTTACTGGCACTAGCATGATCATGGTTTAGTATCGTCCTCTCATGTCTAAAGGATGGTCCTTCGATATCCATGTATTAGGCTGCTGTGTATTTTGATAGGGCATCTGGTGTAAACGGCGATATTTTTTAACAGGTGCTGGATTCTAGTCTGACGAATAAGACATTTTAGAATCTGGTCTATTAAAACCAACTCAACTGTTAACTATCATGAAAAAACTCGTACTTACTTTTTCTTTTCTATTAAGCTGCGCCATACTGCTGGACGCCCAACGTCCAGCCTGGGCTGGAAAATCAAGCGGCCCATCTATCACGGGAAAGATCAGCGGTGTTTTGATTGACTCTATGTCTCAAGAACCAGTGGAATTCGCCACGGTTGTATTGATCAATGCCAAGTTTGGTAAGGAAGTAGATGGAACTTTAACAGATGAAAAAGGAGCCTTCAAACTTCCAGAGGTAAAACTCGGAGTGTATGATATCAAATTTTCTTTCTTGGGATTTCAAACCAAGACCATTAAGGGCGTGAAATTAACGCCAGAAAAACCAGACAGTAAATTAGGAGACGTATCCTTCGTTGGAGAAGGTATCAATTTGCAAGAGGTTGAAGTGGTGGGTGAAGCAGCTGTGATCGAGAATCGAATTGACAAGATGGTATACAATGCCGAAAAGGATATCACCAATATTGGAGGGGACGCTTCTGAAGTGCTGGCCCGTGTACCAATGTTAGCCGTAGATCTAGATGGCCGAGTTTCATTGAGAGGTTCCACAAATATTCAAATTCTAATCAATGGCAAGCCTTCCTCCATGTTTTCTAGCGATCCCGGAGAAGCCTTGAAATCCATTCCTGCTGATCAAATCAAGACGGTGGAGGTCATAACCGTACCTACTGCTAAGTATGATGGAGAAGGCACCGGCGGTATTGTTAATATTATCACGAAAAAGAGTAGCGTACAAGGTTTCACAGGGTCAGTGAATTCGACCATTGGAAATCGAAGTAATAGGGCAGGCATTGATTTGAACTTGGTACGGGGTCGATTTGGATTAAATGGTGGTGGCAATGTGAGCTATTCTTGGCCAAATCCCTCTACTAGTACCTTCATTCGAGAAGATCGTGTGGGAGACCTGATTAGAACCCTATCTCAGAATGGTGAAGGGAAAAGTACTTGGGCAGGAGGTGGCTTCCGGTTTGGAGCTTTCTATGATATCAATGCCTACAATAGCATCAACTCTAGTTTGAATTTCAGAGGACGTTCCAGTGGCAATGACGGTACTACCGTGGCTGACTTTGATGATCCTATCAATAATGTCTTTCAGGATTATGAACGGATTACTGACGTTAGCTCCTTGAGAGGGAGTTTTGATTGGACAACCGACTATCGGCGTACCTACAAGGGGAGCGAACGGGAGTTTTCCATGGCTTTTCAGTTGAGTGGAAATGTGAGCTTAACGGATAATGAGTTGCAGCAACTCTCCGAGACCACACCGGAATTGTTCAGAAATGAAATAAACAACAATGATGGCTTGAATTTAGAATATACTTTCCAAGCGGATTACGTACATCCCTTTGGGAAAAATATAAAACTGGAAACAGGTGCAAGGGCGGTAATTCGTAGAATTGACAGCGATTTTAGATTTGAATTCCAAGACCCCGACCAGTCTCAGTATCAAATTGATCCTGAGCGAACCGATGTCTTCAAGTATTTCCAAGATGTATGGGCTGGCTATGCCTCTTTTAATTTCAAATTGGGCAAAAAGTATGGCTTGATTACGGGCTTGAGATATGAGCACACTGAAATTTCTGGGGAATTCCAGAAATTTGATGCGCCATTTACCAATGATTACGACAATTTCCTACCTAGTATCATTCTTAATCGGAAATTAGGTAGATTCAGTAACGTGCGCTTAAGCTACAGCAAGCGTATTCAGCGTCCGAGTCTATTCTACGTGAATCCATTCATCAATCAAAGTGATCCACGCGATATCAGTTTTGGTAACCCTGAATTGTTACCAGAAAATACAGATGCCTATGAATTGGGGTACAATACCTTTATTAAAGGCGTAGTATTGAATGCTTCGGTTTACTATCGATTGACCAAGGATGTAATCGAGGGGATTTTGGATATCGATAATTCGGGCGTATCCTTTACGACTTATCAAAACCTCGGACAACGTGAAACCATTGGTGTAAACGGGTTCGCTTCTGCTACGATTAAGAAAGCACTGACGCTTAGAGGTGGTTTCGATCTATTGAGCTACGAAGGGCAAGGAGTTATAGATGGGCAGCGAATCACTCGACAAGCTTGGCAATGGAAATTCAATTTGGGATCAACCCTTAAGTTCGGAAAAGGCTATACGGTTCAAGTGTTTGGCTTCTACAATTCGCCAAGACAAACGCTACAGGGGACGCGTGGTACTTTCTCCATGTTGAGCATCGGGTTTCAGAAAGAATTTAGCAAGCGTACAAGTTTGGGGATAAATGCTTTCCGTCCTTTCAGTCGCGGATTGTCTTTCCCGAATGAATCAGAAGGGGCTAATTTCTTCCAGCGTTCTGTCAGAGAAGTGGTGATCCGTTCCTTCGGAATCAACTTCCGCCATCGCTTTGGCAAGTTGGATTTCAAGCAACCTAGAAAAAGAAGAAGTAAAATTAATAATACAGACCTCAAGCAAGGGGAAGATCAGAGCGGAGCGGGTAATGGTTAATTGAGGGACAGCTAATTTTAGATGACTGTTCAAGAGCGGTAAGGTAACCAAGGAGTTGCTTTACCGCTTTTCTGTTTTAGTCAATTCCCCCATGTCAATCTGGCGAGATTTAAGGACTTCTTTGGCAATCCGGTGGGCATTGGCCATGATGGTGAGGGTTGGCCCTTTGGCGGGCAGGAAGCGGAAGCCAGAGGCATCTCCTATGTAAATGTTTTGTGTAAAGTGTAATCGGCCCGAAGCTGCTAATTGGAAGGCTTGTGGCCAGTCTGCAAAGGGGAAGGTACCTGCGTAATGTTTGCTGCTTCCAGGAGTGGTGGGCCTAGAAAGAACAGGGATAGCTCGTAGACGCAGCATAGTGGCGTTCATTCTAGATAAAGCAGCCTTCGCCTTGTTGGGATCATGTTGATAGTGGATGTCAAGTGATTTTCCAAGCGGGGACTTCTTACAAGGCAGAAGTTGCATGAAGTTGTGGGGATGGGCTCCCTCCGGTAAGTGTAATCCACCAACCACCAACATCTCCTTCACAATAGCACTCAATTGATAACTAAACCTAAAACTGAAAGGAAGCTCCCGAATCAGTTTACTTAGCAGCAGAGACCGATAGGTGTACAAATTGAGTAAGTTGAAGGGTTGCCTAGCATCCTCCCGCTCATACATCGATAGTTGGCTAAAACTTGATCTCTTGAGACTATTTTGCCTGCCAAACATCCTTGTATTCAGCCAAACCCCATAGGTGAAAGCATTGCAGAGTAAAGGAACTTTGCGTGGTGACTGACTTAAGCTATTTAGTACAATTCGAGCTGTACCTAATACCGAGGCACAAAGGATTAGTCGGCGACAATTAAAAACCTTGTTTTCTTTTGTTTGTATATGTTTAGCCAGCACCTTCACGCTGCCTCCAATCTCCTGAAATTCGTATACATAATGTTGTGGAAGGTAAGAGAAGTTATCTCGGGTATGCAATTCTTTCAAGGTGTGTCCAGGGTGGTAACCTGCCGATTTCTGCAACGACCAAAAATCTATATCCCAATACTGTTCACTCAATCGCTCTACATTTGGCTGGTTTTGAACGGCTAAGGGCGTCCTTTCCATGTGGACTCCTTTCTTCTTCCATTGCTTGCTATGCCGTTTATACCTTTGGAAGATAGTCTGCATATTCTTGTCCAATAGCAGCGGCGGCATCAGTTGCTCTAAGTCAACGCCGATTCCCTTGGTCCCCGAAACCCCAATGCGTTGGGCTATTTCCTGGAAGTGTTGCGACCATCCATGAGTAGATAGTCCGATGGCCTTTAGCTCTTGATTGCTGTAGGTAAAGGCCCCTCGTCCCCAGGCATTTCCTAAGCCTCCTTTGGCCAGGCTCTCCATGAATGCCTCTTGTTTTGGCGATTTAGTCTGCCATTCTTTTACCAATTCCTTGGTAAAGGCTAGCGGTGGTGTTAGCCGGTCCTGATTGCCCTTCCAATCCTTATGGATACTTTCCATGTTTTTACCCAATAAATACAGATGCTGGTTTGGGTCAGATTTGCGCATTTGGCTAAAGTGCGTATCTGGAAATTGCTGTTGATAGAATTGTTCTTGGTTTACGCCTACATCTAGCATGGCTACTTGCATACCTCCCTGCACCAGTGTTTGAGCCGCTTGCACCCCACTAGGACCAGATCCCACCACTATACAGTCATAGATCACAGACATAATCGATATTTACTCAGCTGTAAGCCGTACAGTAGGCTCCCCAATAGTATATAGAACAAGTATTTAGATGTACCTACACAAGCAATTCGGATGCATGCCCAGCGACTATGTACGCCTAAAAAAAGATTGGCGTGATCTGGAGAAGTTTCGAGTATAGATAACATTAAATAAAGACGTTTGCGAACGTGCGTTTGTGGATCGATAATACTTAGGATGGTATCATAAGCGGCACAAAACATAGGAGATAAAAGCATGTGTTGAAAGAGCTGCGCCTCAAATGCAGTAAGTTCGAATCCTCCTCTTTGGATACCCGATGCGTAAAGTTGACTTTCCTTGGGCCCAATCCTGACCTTCAATAGGTAGCGACTGAGAATATGGGGTTCGTTTGGCGTAAACATGTTTCACAAATTAGATGATCCTTCCCTTGAGCGAGGCCAAAATCTCTTACTGTTGTACATTTATTATAGCCGATTTATCAGAAAATGTTGCGAACATCAAGCTGAAACTGTATTCTATACGTTATATAGGAGATCAAAGGAGTTATCATCTTATGATCCTTACAGCCTTGACTTAAGTCCGCAGATTTTCTCAAAAAAAAGTACGAACTTTATCGATAAGATAATTTGTCTATTTTCAAAAGACTTGCATGGAGAACGAAAGTATTAAAGCGCTCAGAGAAGCCCTTGAACATTCCCCGACTAATCTACCCTTGAGACTCCATCTCGCTCAATCTTTGTTGAGCCTGTTACAATATGACGAAGCGGAAAAGGAATTCAAGCAAATCCTATCACAGGACCCTCAGCAGAACAAGGCTAAAATTGGTTTGGCCAAGGTATATTTCCAGAAGGAACAATATAAGACAGCCATTGTCATTTTAGAGGAAGTGATAGCGCTGCAAGCCGACGAAGCCCTGCAGGTACTCTACTGTAAGGCTCTACTGCGATCGGGTGCAACCAAGGAGGCGGGTGAGGTCTACCGAGAATTAGTGGGATTCAATCCAGGCTTGCGCGACGAAGAATTGGACCAACAATTTCGATCATTTCACTTTGAACAAGGGGCTGGCGGAGAAGATGATCTGCACGATGAGGATGCGATGGAAAGTACCCGCCCTACGATTAATTTCAATCATGTAGGCGGGATGAAGCGGGTCAAGGAAGAAATTGACCTGAAGATCATCAAACCGTTGGAGCATCAGGAACTCTATGCGGCGTATAGTAAAATCCCTCCGCCTATCTTTTTCCCATACGCCGCATAGAGTACCTGAAGATCATCAAACCGTTGGAGCATCAGGAACTCT